>CAUJJL010000210.1 GCA_963205455.1 Verrucomicrobiota bacterium | reverse complement strand
GTCGAGATTGCGCTGGGCCTCGACACTGTCGTACGTGCTGTACTGGACGTTGGCCCTGATGGACTGCGATGGGGAGGGCTTCCAATCGACGCGGAGGTTGCCGGAAACCTTGTCGACCATCATCGGCGTCGCCTGGATCTGGAAGCGCGAGAGTGCGGGATTCGCCAGTGAGATTTGCTGTCCGGCGAGATTGCTGTACGTGCCGGTGTACGCGAACGTCGGCAGCACGCGGTAGTTGTTCTTGTATTCACGCGCTGCATACCCGGTGAAGGCGATGCCGAGTGTCCTGCTGAAGGGCTGCGTCACGGTGAACTCGAGGCCGGGTGTTGTCTTGAAGGTGGATCCCTTGACCGGACCGGGGGTCTTCTTCAGGTCGGGGTCCATCGAGTTGAAGTTGAAGAACACGCGACCGGAGTACGTCGGTTGGGCGTATTCGAACGAACTCTTTGTGATGAGATTGACCTGTCCGCCGATGGAGTTGTTCGGCATGTCTGGGGTGGCGACCTTGATCAGCTCGACGCGCGACGCATTGTTGACAGAGAGCTGATCGAGGGCGACCTGGCGCGAGAGGCTGCCTGGCGTGGCGTTGGAAACGGGCATGCCGTCGATGAGAACGGCGGTGTCTTCGGGGCCGAAACCTCGGATGGAGATGCCCGACGCATCGGATTCCGCGTAGCCTTGGCTGTTGCCGCCGAACGCGCCGTAGGATACTTGCACACCGGGAAGAAACTTGACGAATTCGCCGATGTTGCCGCTGGGGATGTCGCCGAACTGATCGATGGCGACGACATTCTTGATATTGACCGAGTTTCGCTCTTCGTTGATCGCGATCTCGCGTGCATTGCGGAAGCGATCGGCGGCCACGGTGAAGGGATCCAGGACAAGCGTGCCGTCGGCGTTGCGTTTGACGTCCTTTCCGATGAAATCGAAATCCTTGGTCGTAGTCTCACCCGCTGTGACGTTTACCGTGGCCGTGACAGGGGCCTGTCCGGTGTAGGATGCCTTAAGCTGAACCTCTCCAGCCGCGACATTGTAGAGGGTAAATTCGCCGAACTCATTGGTTAGCGTCTCGACGTTCGTTCCTATGATGGTCACGAGCGCCTTGGACAGGTAGGTGCCGCTTTCGGCATTTCGCACGCGTCCCTGAATGGTGCCCGTTGCGGGTTGAGCGCTGGCGGGGGCCGTAAGGAGGGCGGTGATCAGGATCAGTGCGAGTTGTCCGCAGGCTTGGACAAGACGGGAGACACAGCGGGTGCGCGTTGGTCGGCTGCAGAGCAGGAGTCGAGGGATCATGGGGCGGGGGATGGATGAACCCGATGGATCGCGAAGCAAAAACGATGTTTGTTCCGGGGTATCGGGTGCGTCGTTTGTACCACTCGCGCGTGAAGGTATCTCCCCGGGAATTGGAGAATTGTGACGGAATCCTAAGGTTTCGGTCTGGCCGGTAGCTCCGTCTGCGGGACTGCAGATCAGAGCGTGAGGGTGCTGGAAAACCTGTAGCGACCGGCCAGGGCGTCGCACACCCCGAAACTGCCGATCCGCTCGGAGACGGTTAGCCCGTCACTTGCAATATCAGCGCCCGGGTCGCTGGGAATGAAGATGCGCGCGCGGGTATTGGGCGGGAGGGTGACATCCCATTCGAATGCCGAACCCGTTCGCTTCCAGTGACTGGAGATTTCTCCATGGAGGCAGCGATAGGTGACTCGTGCGTAGTCGAGACCCTTGGAGATCCATGGCCTGAGCATGAAGCGCTCGAATCCGGGGACTTCGGGATCGAGTTCGATGCCGCCCACGTGGCGGAAGAGCCATTCGCCGACGGAGCCGAGCGAGTAGTGATTGAAGGAATTCATCTGGGGATTGAAGAACCCGTCCTGATGCGTCCATCCATTCCATCGCTCCCAGATGGTGGTTGCGCCGTGACGAATCGGGTAGAGCCAAGAGGGAAAACTGTCCTGAAAGAGAAGACGGTAGGCGACCTCCGGATGGCCGTTCTCCGTGAGCACGGGATTGAGATGTCCGATGCCGATGAAACCCGTACTGAGATGCCAGTCGGCTTCACGAATGAGTCTAACAAGGTGTCCCGCTGCCTTTGCCCGATCTCCCTCGGGTAGCAGGTCGAAAGCGAGCGCGAGCAGATAGGCGGTCTGCGTCTCCACCTTGAGCTTCCCGTCTTCGCCAAGGTGCTCCTTTTGAAACGCCTCGCGTACCTTCTGGAAAACACGGGAATAACGTGCGGCATCCTCATCCCGCCGAAGGGCGCGCGCCATTTTCGCCATTTTTGCGGCGTCGTCTGCCCAATAAGCTGTGGCCAGCAGGTACTTCATTGGCGAGTGGGTGCCGAAGCTCGTGTCCGTGGGGAGGCAGAGCCAGTCGCCGTAGTTGTGTCCCAGTTGGTTCACGCGGAGGTAGCCAGGATTGTTGTCCTCGATCCAGTCCATCCAGCCCTCCATCGCGCGCCAATGCCGTTCGATGATTCGACGGTCACCATAGACACGCCAGATAGTCCAGGGAATGATGATGCCGGCATCGCCCCAGCCGGCGGCACCGGCAAGGCCGCGAAGTCCGACAAAATTCTCGTCTTCGCGCAGGCGAGGAGCGGTGTCCGGGAAAATGCCCTCGGGCGTCTGCGCATCGTCGACATCGATCATCCACTTCGTGAAGAACGCGGCGACGTCCCGATTGTAACTCGCGGTGCGGGCAAAGACCTGTGCGTCGCCCGTCCATCCCAGGCGTTCGTCGCGCTGCGGGCAGTCGGTGGGAATGGAGAGAAAATTGTCGCGCTGCGACCAGACTCCGTTCAGCCAGAGGCGATTCACTCCGGCATGGGAGCACTCGAACGTGCCGCCGGGCGGAAGATCGGAGTGGATCACGCATGCGACCACCGCATGGGGAAGCGGCTCACCGGGCAGGCCGGTGAGCTCCACGAACTGGAATCCGTGAAATGTGAAATGAGGTTCGTAGACCTCTCCTGCTTCGTCACCACGGCAGACATACACGTCGGTGGCCTTTGCGCGACGAAGATTCTCAGTGTAGAGCGTGCCATCCGGATTGAGACGCTCGGCGTGACGGAGCTGCACGCGGGTGCCGGCGGGCGCTTTGACCGAAAGCCGCACCCACCCGGAGATGTTCTGGCCCAGATTGAAAATGTGCACCCCTGGAGAAACCTCGGTCGTTGAGACGGGAGTGAGCTCCTCCGTGACGCGAACCGGTTCGGCTCGTTGTGATACAAGTGCCGCCGAGGGAGCGGGCACCTCACGGGCTTGCAGCCATGGCATTGAGGAAAGGGGCAGGGGTGCCGGTGCTGGATCTGACGCGGATGAGGCTGTTGCCAGCAGGAGAGTGACATCGTGTTCGCGCCGGGCGTCGTAGACCTCGCCCATCATGAAATCCGACGAGAGGATGGGGCCGGTGTGACACTGCCAGGAGCGATCGCTGTAGAGAGCGACCTTGCGCCCGTCGGCCAGCTCCATCTCCAATTGCAGGAGAAAGCTGTTCTCGAGCGAACCGTAGCGTCCGCGGGTTTCCTGCCAGCCGACAAATCCGCTCCACCACCCGTCGCCGAGTGTGACCTCCAGCCAGTTTCGTCCCGAGCGCAGCCATTCCGTCACCGAGTAGGTGCGGTAGTGGATGCGCTTGTCGTAGTCGGTCCACTCCGGGATGAAGAGGTCAGGGGTGATGGATCTGCCGTTCGCCTTGATTTGAACAAGTCCGCGGGCGCTGACGTAGAGCGTGGCTTGACTCACTTCGGCGGCGAGATCGAAACCGCGGCGAAAAACGCCTGGGGTTCCAGGGGCCGTGAGGGATGGCGCAACCGCCGCTGCATCGCGCGAGATGATCTGCGGATCGGCGGCCAGCCATCGGGCGTTCCAGTCGTGTTTGTCCAGCAGGCCCATCGTCCATGAGGCGATTTCTGAGCGGGCACTCTCGCCGAGTTCATCCCAAACCTCGACCTGCCAGAAGCAGAAGTCGCGCGATTTCAGGGGGCGGCCTCGATAGACGATCTGTTGGGTCTGACTTGTTTCTACGCGACCCGAATCCCACTGATCGATGCGGCCGAGCTGCAGATTCTCGATGCTGCTTGCGACGCGAATCCTGCAGGCAATCTGGCGGGCCCCGCGACGATCGGTTTCGAGATTCCAGCCGAGCCTGGGTGCAGGCTCGTCAATGCCGAGCGGATTGACGAGGTATTCACAGCGAAGGCGGTCAATGCGAGTGGGTTTTTCCATGTCGTAAGATTGAGTCTATCCAAGAAGAGGAATTGTTCGTGTTTGGGTAAAGGGGTCGAAGGCAATCGACTCGGGGTGAGGCAGCGAGAAAAGGCTGCGGGTGCCGGGGCGTCGAGAGCGATGCAGGTGGACGGTTCGCGCTCATGGGCATGTGTCGCAGTGGAGGCTTGGTGAGAATGAGGAGGTGATCAAAGAGAGATGGGTAATAGGTTCGTCCGGAGGGCGGCGGGCTGAAACTTACCTGGATAATCCAGTTGAATCTCCAGCATTTAGCTGCAATATTAGCGGAATTCTAAGCCAGTCATGGTTACGTTTGACCCCAACCGGCCTGACTTCACTCCGTACGGCCTGACGTGTGTTCGCTGGACGCCGTCACCGATGCGCCGTCCGGATCATCACAATGAGATCGAACTGAATTTCCTCACCGCAGGGCACGTGACCTACCTGCTGGGTGGCCGCGTTGTGAGGATCAGCGCGAATGAACTGGCGGTGTTTTGGGCGAGCATTCCGCATCAGATCACGGAATTTGATCCGGAGACGCGTTATTTTGCAGCAACGATCCCGCTTGCGTGGTTTCTCCAGTGCCGGTTCCCGGAGCGTTTTGTGCAGCCGCTTCTTCGAGGCGAAATCATTTCTGAAAATGTCGCGCCGCGGGTGCGTCAGGACTTTGACCTTTTTGCCCAGTGGGAGGGAGATCTCGCCGATGCGGATGAGGATGACCGGCGTCTGGTGATGCTTGAGATGGAGGCACGCCTCAGGCGCCTATTGAGATCGCTGCCCGCGGCGTCCGCTGCGAACGCGGGGCGGGGCGCGAAGTCGCGCAATCGGAACAGTCCGCTGCATTGCGGAGAACTGAACAAGGTCGAACAGATGGCGTGCATGATCGCCCAGCGCTACACGGAGCAACTGACAGTTGCGGAGATCGGCAAGTGCGTGGGGCTGCATCCCAACTATGCAATGGGGATTTTCAAGAAGGCTTTTGGCACAACGCTGATCGACTACCTCACCCGACATCGGGTCTCCCACGCCCAGCGCCTTCTGGCGACGACGGATGAGAAGATCGTGGAGATCGCGCTGAGTTCAGGTTTCAATTCGCTAAGTCGATTCAACGAGGCGTTTCGTCGCATCTGTGGCTGCACGCCGCGTGCGTACCGGATTGAGCATCCGTATGTGTCACAGAATTAGCGGGGATGTGGGCGGCCTGTCGCCGACAACGGTTCCTGTCTTCCGGGGCGAATTCTGGATTTCGGATCGCATCATTGGAAGACCGGATGCCAAGTTGTAGTCAAAGGGATTCCGGTTTCCCGCGCGTTGCTGAAAGAAGCCAGCGGTCAGAGGCAGAGACAGTCACGCATCGTCGTGACTGGATTTGATGTTAACGATCCCTCACGTCCAGTATTCTGGGTCCCCTTCACTCCCTTCAGCCGACAAGTTCGCTCAGACGGTTTTTGGCCGACAAGAACGGGGAAGGGCGCGCCGATAACCTCGTGTCAAGAATCAAGACTTGACGTCATTGGTTGACGCCCTCCAGCCAGACGATCACGACCGGGTTTCCGCTGGCCTTGGCCGGCTGCGAAAGCACGTCCGCATCGAGCAGCCAGCTCACAGCTTCAGTTTCTTGGGCATTTGCCGCCTGCGCGGGGGCAGGTCGTCCATTGGCACCGGACACTGCTTCCAGACCTCCAGCCAGTTCGACCGCCGGGTGACACGCCGGAGGACGATTTCGTCCTCCGGCGTGTCGTAGTAGGCGTCGAAGGCGTCCCCCGCCCGCGCCGGGACGAGGGACGCGGGGACGGTCAGGCGGCGCTTGGCATCGAGAGTCAGGAGCATGGTGGGATAATCCCACTTCTCGTCTTTTTTTCAAGGCGCCGGCCGCGCGACGTTCTGAGCGACGGGTTGCCCACCCGATGGGCGCGAAGCGGAAGACCGTTGCTCTGGAGCGGGGTGCCCCCGGCGCGCCGTCATCATCCCAAGGCACAAAAGTCCAATCCTCGTATTCCGAACATTGGGCGCCACGCTCGCGCCGCCCCGGTGGAGGGGTGAAACGATCAGAGCCCGAGGAGGCGCTTCACCTCGACCTCAAGTTTTTCGCCGCGGGCGTTGGTGCTTACGACTCTGCCTGTCTGGTCGAGGAGGAACATGGCGGGAATGCTGGCGATCCCGAAACGGGTGGAGATCTCGTTTTTCCAGAACTTGCCGTCGTAATATTGGGGCCAAGGCATGTCGGCCTTGGCGGTGTAATCTGTGAGCACCTTGCGGGCCTTGGCGTGCTTTTGTTCCGCCTGCTCCGCCGTGTCGTCGGCGGCCAGCCGGGCGTTCTCCAGCGAGATCCCGATAATCTCGAAACCCTTGTCGTGGTAAGCCGCGTAGACCCGCTTGATGTTCGGAATCTCTGCCTTGCAGGGTCCGCACCAGGTGGCCCAGAAGTCGACGAGCACGACCTTGCCGCGGAGCTTGGCCACGTCCACGGGCCGACCGTCCACGGCGGTGAAGGCAAGCTCAAAGGCCTTGTCGAAGGCGGTGAGCTTATCCAGTTCGGCCTTCGCAGCCTTCTGCACGTGCGGGCTCGGGCTGCCGGCGAAATCCCCGGCGTCGGCGAGCAACTCCGCTTTCTCGGCCTTCGCCTGGTTGCGGAGCACGAAGTAGACGCTGGTCTGCTGCCCCATCTGCTCGACCGTCGGATATTTTGCGGCCAGGCGCAGGATTTCCGTCTTGAGGCTGCCAAAATCCGCGGGAGCCTGTTCCTTCATCGCCTTCTGCACCGCGGCAAGCAGGGCGCGCAGGCCGCCGGGCTGGCTGACCTCGGAGCGCAGTTTGACCTCCGGCGGTGCATCGGGAGCGTGTTCGGCCGCCGCCGCGAGCGCCACGATCTGCTTGCGCCAGGCAACGTAAACCGCTGGATCCCACGTCACGCCCTCCAGCACCTCCTTGGGCGTGCCGTCTTCATTGATGAGTTCCTTGGAGGAGCTGTCCAGGATCAGGACAACGCGCCAGCGGCGCGGATCCTCGGGAAAGTTCTGCAGGAAGGCGCTGCCCGTGCGGATCACCTTGACGATCAGGTGGCGCATGGCGGTCAGACGTTCCTCCTGGGTTTTTTTGCCGGTGGTGGCCGCCATCAGACCCTCCATGCTGGCCATGGCCGGCAGGGGCTTGAAGGCCGCGTCGGGGTCGGTCACGGCCAGCATCTCGGGCGTGGGCTCGAGCGGCGTCCGGAGTGCCATGAAAGCGCTGGCCGGCGTGGGCTCGGCGGCGCGAAGCGCCGGGAGGAGGGCCAAGGCGGCAAGAAGGAGGAGAGGAAGGCGGGGGGATTTCATGGATGAATCGAGGTCAAAAGCGCTTGGTGACATCGATGATGTAGCGGCGCAGACGCGGATCGATGATGCTGGAGCTGAAGGCGCCGTTGACGTTGAGCGGCGGCTCGGTGTCGAATACGTTGATGATTGTCACTCGGAGCTTGGTGTCGTGGAGGGCTCGCCGCCACCACGCGTCGCCCTGGGCACCGAAGCCAGGACTCCGACCGAGGTCGTAGGCGCCGTTCACATCCCAGCGCGTGACGGCGTCGGTGTAGCGAGAGGGATAAAGCGCGGTGTTGCTGGAGTCGGTCCACGACCTGCCGCCATGGATGCCGGTGACGCCGGCCTCCCACGGGCCCCGGGCCCAGAAGGCGGAGAAAGTGACGCGGTGCGGGACGTAGCGCTTGTTCACGCTGGCGGTGAGCGCGGAGTTCGGGAGGATGCGCTCCTCGCGGACGAGCGATTTCTCCCCGGAGAGCGTAAAGCCGATGTCGCCCCACCGGGTGCCACGCTGGTACCGGGCGCCATAGCTGTATCCGGCGTTGAGGGCACTTGAGATGTTGATGATGCGTCCGTCGAAGCTGATGATGGGGCCGAGCCAGTCCGCCGGATCGGTGCTGAGCTTGGGACCGCGGACGATCGTCTCCGGCGCGTAGCGCTGGCGATCCATCATGCTGGTGATGCCGCCAAAGCCGTCGGTGAACCGGTAATCATAGTAATCGAACGAGAGCGAGAAGCCGGTGATCTTGGGAACGTCGAGGACCAACCCGTAGGTCCAGTTCTCGGAGAGCTGCGGCCGGAGGCCGGGATTGCCACCGCTGAGCTGGTTGATCGGGCCGGTGATCGGCGTGTTCCCGCGGGACTGATCGGTCTGGCCGGCGTAGATGATGGCGACGGTGGTTGCCGGGAGGGTGATGGTGGCTGCCTGCTGGGCCGTGCGGTAAAGCTGGGGCGCGAGAAAGCCATCACCGTAGGAAGCGCGGAGCAGGAGCGGTTTGAACGGGCGCCAAGCGAGGCCGTAACGCCCCGTGGTGGAGCGACCGAAATCGGAGTATTCCTCGGTGCGACCGGCGAGGTTGAGTTCGAACTGGCGCAGGAACGAGATCTGCTGCCGCTCGGCCGCGAGGGGAACCCGGGCCTCGGCGTAAAACGAGAGCACGTCGCGTTGGGGAATGGTGGGCCAGACCTGGCCGCCGACGGCGCCGGGAAAGGCCACATATTCCTCGCGAGCCTCGGCGCCGACCACCGCCTTGATGTCCCCGGAGGGAATCGTCCACACCGGACCATCGGCCTGGGCGGAATAGGTCCAGGTGCGGACACGGTCGTTTAGCCGGGTCTGGGTGGTGTTGACCCAGAACACGTCGAGCGCCCCGGCGGCGTTGGGCGACTGGGAGTTGCTGTCGTAGATGAGAAGCGGCCGACGGCCGGCGGCGATCTCGGCGTTGAGGCGGGCGGTGAACTGCGCGGCCGGCGCCGTCGAAATGCCGAACTGGCCCCCGGCGCCGTCGAGCGCCGGCGGAAGCATGTCGCTGACGCCTTGGACGAAGGCCAGACCGGCCTGGTAGCGCCAGTCGTGCGGCAGCTTGCCCGTCGCCGTGAGCGTGAACTCATCCTGGGCGGTTTCGCTGCCGCTGGTGATCGGCGGGAGATCGTAGAAGGTCTTGCTGAGACGGACGGGTGTGTTGAACGGATTGCCAGGATAGCCGACGGGAATGGTCACGTTCTCGACACGGCGCCAGTCGCCGTTGTCATTGAAGGTGCGGCGGCCGACGCGGATCGTGCCCTCCAGCGTGAAACGGTCATGGAAGTCGTAGGCGAGGCGGAGGTAGGCGCTGGTGTCCTTCGAGTAGCTGGTGGCGCCGCGACGGCCCGGCGTGACGCCCCCGACGGGCGCCGGGGCGGCGGTGTAATCGGCGACCGTGATGGCGCCACTGTTGTAGCCGGCGGGGATCGAGACGCGCGGGGTGCTGGTGCCCGGCAGGTTGCCGGCGGCCACGTTGAGGCTGCCGTTGCCCTCGGCGTAGAGTGTGGGTTGCGACTGGTTGGTGATGCCACCGTAGAGGGTGCGGTCGAACGAGCGCGTGAGATAGCGATCCACGAGCAGGAGAATGTTGTTCTCTGACGCGGAAAGCGTGAGGAGCCCGGACCACTTGCCGCGAGCGAAACCATGGGTGAGACTGGCGGTCTTGACGGCGGCATCCGTGTCAAAGGTGTTGTCGTAGTTGAAGCGCAGTTCCGTACCGGCGTAACGCTTTTTGAGAATGACGTTGATGACGCCATGGATGGCGTCGGCACCGTAGATCGCCGAGGCGCCGTCGAGCAATACCTCGATCCGATCGATGGCGGAAAGCGGGATGCCGCCGAGATCGTAGCCGTTGCCGCCGGAGTTGCGCAGGGCGGTGAGCGGGACGCGGCGGCCGTCCACCAGCAGCAGCGTGGAGGTTTCAGTGCCGCTGCGGAGCTGCGCGGTGATGCGGGACTGCGTCTGGCCAGCTCCCAGGCCCGAGCCGATGGAACTGTTGACATTCTCGTAATTCAGGCCGGCGTTGGAGCTGGTGATGGCCGGGATGTATTGGAAGAATTGGCCGAGGCTGGCCGCGCCAGTTCGCTCGATGTCCCTGCTGGTGTAGGTCAGCACGGGCTGCGCCGACTGCTCGCCGGAATTGGTCCGCATGCGCGAGCCGGTGACCTCCAAAATCTCAAGCACCAGGATGCCCTTCTCCATCTTACCCCCGCCCGGGCGGGGGCCGGCCTCTTCCGTCGGCGCCGCCCTTGGGGCGTTTGGGTGATCATCCCTCCGCACCGAAAGTGCACCCGATTTCTCGTCCTGAACGACCACCAATTCGGTGCCTGCTAGCATCCTATCGAGCGCCTCGCGTGCGGCGAACTCGCCCTTCAGTGTCGGCGTGCGCACACCCCTGACCTTGTCGGCTGAGAAAAAGAACTGCGTCCCCGATTGCTCGGCGAAGGCCTTGAGGGTCACCTCGGCTCTGCCGGCCGGGATGTCAAAGCTTCGCTTCGTCTGTGCGGATGCCGGGAGCCAGAAACAGGTCAGCATGAACAGTATCGAAAGCGCCGTGAGGACGCGCGGACGAATTGGGCGGGTCAGGGACTTCATGGAAGGCAGGTCGTTTGGGTGGTGGAACGCGGATGCGCCCCTTATCCCTCAAGACTGCAATGCGGCAGGCTTCCGTTATGTTGTCCTGATAATTTCTCGAAACCATGCGGCCCAGCGTCCGCCTGCCCGCGACCGTTTAGCGGAACGCCCGCAGTACCGTAGCATCTTCACCACGCGACTCTGTTCTCACATCGCCGCTGGCTTCGAGCAGGCGGAGGAATCCGTCGAGGTTGTCGGCACGGAAGACGCCCGTGATCCTTCGGTTGCCGAGTTCAGCATCGCCGACAGCCAGAGCGCGGCGGTTGTAGTGGTTGAATGCCATCACCACGTCATCGAGCGGAGTGTCATCAAAGACGAGCTGGGTGGATTGCCAGGCGAGCGAGCGCTCCATCTCTGCGGGCGCGACGACGGCGACACTGGCCTGAGCGGGTGCATTGGCGATTGGAGCGAGATTGATCACGACCTGCTGACCGGCTGCCAGCAAGGCTTCGTCCGCTTGCTCATCCGGGGCCGCTGCAGAAACGGCGGGCAACAATGACCCTCCGTGGATGCTGTCGTTCACCTGCACCTTGCCTTCGGTCACGAGAACCTCGACGGCGGAGGTGCCGAGCCGGACATTGAAGGCGGTGCCAACGGCCCGGACGGAGATTGGGCCAGCGGTCACGTAAAAGGGACGCTGGGGATTCTTTGCCACGGCGAAGTGTGCTTCACCCTGCACGAGGCGGATGCGGCGTTCGTCTGGAGTGTAGTCAGTCTCAATCCGGCTGTCTCCGTTCAAGGTGGCGATGGAACCATCCGGCAGATGGACTTCGTGAGAGGTGCTCGCAATGATCTGGAAATTACCGGTTGGTGCAGGAGCGGGACGGAGCCAGACAAAAACGCCCAGCGCGACGGCGGCTGCTGCGAGACCAGCGCCGGTAAGGACGGCGAAATGACGGCGCGTTTGCCGGGCTTCGGCCCGGGAGACGACCGCGTCGGCAGCAGCCGCAAGGCCTGGCTCGGAACTGAGGTGGTCAAGACCCCGCCAACTGGCGGAAATGCGTTCAAATTCCTCCCGGTGCAACGGCGCGGCGAGCCAGGCGTCGAAGGCGGATTTCTCTGTCGGGGACAGGCCGCGATCGCGACGGACCACCCACTCGGCCGCCTCCTGGGGAATGTCAGCGAGGCGAGTCATGGGAGGAAGTGACGCCATGGGCGCGCAGGAAATCAGCGCAACGCCGGGCGCCCTTGACGGCGAGATTCTCGACGGTGTGTTCGGCGATGCCGAGAAGGCGGGCGATTTCCTTTTGGGAGCAGCCCTTGATTTTTCGCAGGAGGATCACTTCGCGCTGGCGTTCAGGGAGGGCATGGATGGCTTCGGTGAGCAGTGCGAGTTCCTGGGCGTGGCACAGGGACTCAATGGTGCCCTGCTCTTCATGCAGGACCGGCAGGATTGCGGTTTCCGTTATCTCCACATGCTCGGTGCGGGAGCGAAGGAAGAAAAAATCGCGAACGGCGTTGCGTGCGATGGCGAAAAGAAGGGGTTTGGTCGCACGAATCCGGTCGCGCGCCTTGGCACGAAGCAGGCGGAAATAGGTTTCCTGCGCGATGTCATCAGCGTCGGCCCGGCACGGCAGCGATTTTCGCAGATAGGCCCGGAGCGACCGATCATGCGGCTGCACCTCCCGGATGAACCACGCGGCGTGGTTCGCATCGGATCCGGCGGCGGCCGCATCGGCAACGACAGAATTGGGGGAGGTCGAGTTCAAGGCAAAGAGGACTCGTGGGCAGTCTGACCTGAAGGCGGGTCGGCATCAAGCAGACGTTGTGGGGCGGGTTGCTGCCTGATACTATTTCTGCAAAAACTCGGTTCGAGATAACGGAAACGTGCTCGGATGCCGTCTTAAGGCAAGGCATGGCGTGGATTTGCCGTCTACGAGCTGACGGGATCCTGACGCTTTCTCACCAGCCGTAGCCCGCCAAGCGGAATCAGGTTGGGTTCATTCACTCACTGAATTTGTGCCTTCGGCGTGGGCAGTTTGAACTCTTTCAGGATCGTCAGGATCGAGAGGGCTTTGCCGGAAATGTCGGAGCCTGGCAGATTCGGGTTGATCGCTGCATGCCTAACTTTGCGTCTGGAGTGGCAGACCGATGTGCCTGCAGCGGCCGCCGATACACGCACGGTGCACACGCGCTATATGAGCCTGATCGAGGTCGAGCGCGACTTCCGCACGATGAAGACCGGACTGTTGGAACTTCGTCCAATCTTCCAGCGCAAAGCCGGGCGCACCGAAGGGCATGCTCTGGTGACGATGCTGGCATTGAAACTGGTGCGCGCGCTCGATCAGCGGGTCGCCCCCGTTGGGCCTCACCGTCGAGGATGCAGTCTCCCGCTTGAACGGAGTGCGACTGGTCGGCCTCGGAGAACGCAAACTCGCCTTGTGGCGCCTAGCCGATTCCTACGCCGCCGCGCAGCAGGAGATCCTGGCCGTCCTGCCCCCACTCCCCGCCCCAAAGTTGTCCCTAAAAAAGCCGGTGAAACGGCGCCTCTCCCAGCCCCGCCGCGGGCGCGTTTTCCCTCGAAAATGACCTCAAACCCGACCGCAAAACCCTGCCTCCGGTTGAAGAGAAGATCCGTCAGAGCGACGGGTTGCCCGCCCGATGGGCGCGAAGCGGAAGACCGTTGCTCTGGAGAGCGGTGTCCCCAGCGCGCCGTCATCATCCCAAGGCACAAAAGTCCAATCCTCGTATTCCGAACATTGGGCGCCACGCTCGCGCCGCCCCGGTGGCGGGGTGAAACTTTCAGAGTCCGAGCAGGCGCTTGACCTCAGCCTCGAGTTTCTCGCCGCGGACGCTGGTGCTCACGACCTTGCCGGTCTGATCGAGCAGGAACATGGCGGGGATGGACTGTATGCCGTATTTTACGGCCAGCTCATTTTTCCAATACTTACCGTCGAAATACTGAGGCCAGGGCATGTTCTCCCTGGTAGTGAAATCGACCAGCTTCTGTCGATCCTCGGCCTTGTCGAGGGAGATGCCGATGATCTCGAAGCCCTTGTCATGATAGGTGGCATAGACTCGCCGGACATTGGGCAATTCTGCGATGCAAGGGCCGCACCAGGTTGCCCAAAAATCGATCAGCACAACCTTGCCACGAAGGCGCGCGAGATCAACTTCGCGCCCGTCGACCGCGGTGAACTTCAGGTCGAAGCCTTTCTCCTTAACCTCCGCCTGCCGCAGGCGGGCAACAGCCTTGGCGGCAACGATGGGGTTCGCACTGTCTTTCATTTCCTTGAGCAGTCCAGAATAGGCGGACGGATCTTCAAGTTCGATCTGTCGCAGCAGAAGCTCACTCACCGGGAACATATAGCGCGACAACGGAGCACGTTGGGTGAAGGCCTTATAGAGGTCACGATATTTCGCCAGCTTCTCCGTCGCGCTGAGTTCTACGTTGGCATAGACCGTCAGCACTCTGTGGTGGAGCGCCATCCCCACGGCCTCGGCCGAGGCGTCGGTCGCAGCCAGCAGAGCATCTTCCAACTCTTGCATCCGTTGGGACCATGTCGCTTTGGCCGCATCATCATGTTCGATGAGCGCCTTCATTCTGGCTTCGTCCTTCGCGTCGGCCGCTTCGTCGTAACCGGGCTTGATGGAGACAATGAAGGCGCGCCTCGAACCCATTGCGATGGCCGCTGCATCCCAGCGGCGTGGGTCGGCGGGATGGTCGGTCATGAACTTCAGCGCGGCTTCAGCTTTGGTCCTGGCATACCGGTCATACCAGAGCTCCATCTCGGAGCGTGCCGGGTTACGATTTCTAGTGACCTGACCGTCCTCACCTCGGGTATTCCAGGGAGGCAATTGGTCGGCCAAAACCTTGAGAGAGGCATAGTCGGCGTCCGAAGTTGGATTTGGTGCCGAGCGGGTGACCGTGGCCAGGCTGGCCAGGAGGCAAGAGATTGCGCAGAGCCATCGGGTAATGTTTGTCATTGGGAAAATTCGAGTTGTCGTTTGAAAATGGCGGTGTGATTAAAATTTCTTGCGCAGGCTAAGCGTGTAGCGGCGCATGCGCGGGTCGCCAATGGTGCTGTAGGAGCTGGAGCCGAGCGGCGTTATCGTCGCGATGATCGGAGGCATGGTGTTGAACGTGTTCTGCACGCCAAGTGTGAGCTGGCTGCCCGCCAGCAGGCGTTGCCACCCCTTGGGATTCCTAGCCCAGCGGTAGGACGCGCTGATATCGTGATAGGCCTGGCTTGGAATTGTGGCCGAACCCTGGTTGAGGATTGCCGTCGCGCGAACCGCCTCGCTTGCGGCTGAATTGTACACAAAGTAGGATCCGAAGTATTGAGCGTTCCAGCCCAGCGTCCAAGCTCCCTTGGTCCAGGTTAGCCCACCATTGCCGCGAAATTTTACCGTAGTGGAATAACCCACCGTTTCGACCCACGGGGCGCCGGCGTAGAATTTGGACTCCAGGTGCGGCTGCCAGGTCGCGACCGCAAAAGCCTGGAATTCGCCCCATCCCTCTGGTTTCCAGGTGTAGTCCGCCTGCACATCCCACGCTTCGACTCGTTTTCCCGCGAGGTTCAGGTTGCGGAGGTTCATCTTGGTGATGACGCCGCCTGTGTAACCGAGCGCTTGATCGGGTGCGGTGAGTGGAGCACGTTCGATACGGCCCGGGAAATTGTCCTCGAGATTTATCAGCGTTTGCGGCGCGAGAGTGCCAATCTCTTGGGTCTTCTCAATCCGTGTGTAGTCAATCGAGAGGCGAAAGCCTGGCAGGAAACGTGGCGTGAATACGAGCCCGGCGGAGGTGCTTTCAGACTCCTCCGGTTCAGTGGCAGGATCGCCGCCGAGAAGGGTCAATGGGACGATGACCTGGGAGATACTGCCACGCCGCGGATCGATCACGGTGCGCGCGGCGTTGATGTCAGGATTGGGACGCAACTGAATCAGAGTCGGTGGCAAAAATCCTGTACCGAGACTAGCGCGCAGCGTAAAATCCTCCGTCATCGTGTATTTCAGGCCCACCGTCGCCTTCGTGGCCTGAAACTTGCGGTCGAACGTCGCAAGGGCGGGGAACGGCCCCTCCGGGGATGGCACGGTGTAGTTTGCGCGATCCGTTGCAGCGCGCATCGTGAAATCGTCGCGCCGGATGGAGGCTTGGAGTTCGAGGCCCTGAACGAGAGGAATCTGGTTATCCTTGCTGAAGATTGGGGCAATCAATTCCGCATAGTAGGCCCGTGACTTCACCGATGCCGGGGGATACCAGGTATAAGATGGGTCTGGAGTGGCGGTTGAAGCCACGGTTTGGATGGAACCGGGGATGCGCTCCTCCCGCGCTTGTGCGCTGGCGGAAAGCGCAAGCGACCCGGCAGGCAGCTTCACGAGCGGCCCGGAGCTGCGCAGCGTCCACTCCTCCGCCGTCAGTTCATAGCGACTTCTGGTGTAGGGGTTGGGCATCAAGAAGGGAGTCAGGTCGAGAGGGGCTGTATTGAGGTCGCGCAAGACATTGAGGACTCCGGTCGAGAGCGCGGTCGTATAGGATATCGCTGGACCCGTCCCGTCGGGGTCACCGAGCACGGCAAATCCAAAAGCCGCGCCAGCACTTGAGCGCGAATAGACGTAGTCGGTGCCGACTGACCAATCGGCTGGCAGCCGCAGCACCGCGCCGGCAGCGATGCGATCGCTTTGACTGGTGGCCTCGTATAGCGTGGTTGGGGAGAAATCGGGGAAGGACACGCTGATGGCCGAGGTGAAGGGATTGTTCGGTGCAGTCGAGGCGATCGTCGCGGTCGGAGATGCCGTGTAGACGGCGGCGCTGCTGTCGTTGTTCAACCGCGACGCGTCGACATAGGCTTCCACGCGGTCTCCGAAGCGGCGTCTCAGGCCGAGGCCCAGGGCGTCGGTGCTCGCGGGCTGCAGCATCTTGCCCAAGGTGCCGGACTTTGTATTAGGCAAATTCAGGTCATAGCGGCCCGCGTTGGCCACGAGCGCCGCGCCACCGTCGCTCGCCGATCCGGCATAACCGGCCGGCACATAGGTGATCGGTGAATTGAGCGCCGTGCCGTTTTTCAACATCAGATTGGCACCCGTCAGGCTGCGAATGTTGGTCAGATAGCCCGCCGGCGGCTGTGTCGCGCCGGTAAAGGCTGCTGGATTGTTCTTCAGCAGCAGCGCCCGGGCTTTCAGGACAAAATCCCGATCCTGGGCCAGCAGTATGTTGCCATCCGTGCGGCTGAAGTTGAATGTGAGCATGGTCCGACCCTGCTCCAGCGAGAAACTACCGTTCAGATCGATTCGCCGGGTGGCCGCGTCGGTGTCGAAGGTGTTCTGGTAAGTAGCGGACACCTCCACTCCGGAGTAGTCCTTGCGGGTGATGATATTGATAACGCCGCCCGTGGCGCCACCGCCGTAGATGCCGGAGGCCGTTGAGGGCAGCACTTCAATGCGCTCGATCATACTCAAGGGAATACCGTTGATGTCCGCTTGGATCATTACCGCAGTTGGACCGGCCCTTGGGGGCAGCCTGCGCCCATCGAGAAGAATAAGCGTTTGGTTTGTGCCGAGACCGCGAAGATCGATGCTGCTCTCGGTGCCGAAGCCGCTCGCGGCATTGGTAGTAGCCCTTTGATTCATCGGCAGGCGGGTGCGGAAGAATTCCTCGAGATTGAAGGCCGGCGAATTCTGCAATTGCTCGCGATTGAAGACGACGTAGGGCTGAGCGTCATCGCGTGAGCGGGGAATGCCCGCGTTGATGAGTTTCGAATCGAAGACCTCGAACTTCCCCATCTTCACGATGCCGTCTTCAACCTTGACGTTGCTTCCCGGGCGGTCGCTGGTGTTCTGCGCCGCCCTTGGGGCGTTTGGGACGGAATCTCGTCTCACGGCAAACGAGCCGCTCTTGGGGTCTTCGCGGGCTACGAGTCCCGTGCCGTCCAGCATCCGGCCGATCGCTTCCGCGGCCGTGAATTCGCCATTCACGGCGTTGGTTTTCACTCCACGCGCCAGGTCCGTGGCGGCGATGACGCCTTTGCCGGATTGTTGGGAAAAGGATTTCAGTGCGCGTTCGCCGTCGGAGGCAGGGATGTTGTAGATGCGTTTCTCAGTTTCGCCGACAGCCGCCCGGAGCAGGGCAGCGAGGAAAAGAAACAGGATGAGGATTGTCCCAAGGCGGGAACGGGAGTTTCGTGACATGATGGGGGCGTCGGGTTGTGCGTTTACCGGCCTGACGAGACCGGTGCCTATTGGGTTGACCCGCGGGGGATGCGTCCTGACGACAATCAGCCGAACTATTTTTAGGCACCGTCAGCGGCGCAGCACGATTCGATCGGTTCCGGCGGGAATGGCGGTCAATCCAAGGGAAATCTCAAGCGCCCGCGCGAAGGCTTCGGAGTCGTCCGTCCAGAACACCCCGCTGATGCGCAGGGCGCCGACCTCATCATTTCCCGGCGAAAGTTGCAGGCAGTTGTTGCGGTTGAAATAGTCGACGGCCTCGGAAAGTGGCGTGCCGCTGAATTCAACCCGCCGGTTGCGCCAGGAAAGCTCCGACTCGACATCGGCGACGGGTGCGGGGCTCAATGGTGCAAGCGGGGAGGCGAGCCCGGCGACGGGTACGGTGATGCGCGAGCCCGCGTCGACGTGAAGCGGGGCCGCTGCTGGCTGGTCCTGGAGCTGGGCAAACTCGACGGCGACCCGGCCTTCTGTCACGAGGACATCAATCTCACCCGTATCGCGGCGAACGGAGAAGGCCGTGCCCACAGCGCGCACGGAGAGCGGACCGGCATCGACGACGAAGGGGTGTGCGGTGTCTTTCGCGACTTCAAACAGCGCCTCCCCTCGAAGCAGGTGCACGGTGCGTGTGGCGGAGGTAAACGCGACTTCGATTTCCGCACCGACGTTGAGTTGCACGATCGATCCGTCGGGCAACACGCGGGAGTCGGGCCGGAGCGAGACGGTTGCGACGGGCGATGCCTGCTGGGTCGGGTGAAAGAGGAATAGCCCAATCGTGAATGCAGCGGCGGTGGCGAGAGTGGCTGCCAGCAGGCGGCGGCGATGTCCGCGACGCCGGGCCATTGCGTGCCCGACATAGTGGCGAAGGTTCACGGATCCCGGCGTGTGGCGCGGCCGGTTGGAGGCCTGCCAAGCGGGCTCCAGGAATTCGATGGCGGAGAGGTGCGAAGGATCGGCCGCGAGCCAACTTGCGTAGTTCTTGGATTCCTCCTCGGTGAATCCTTGGTCGCGACGCGAAAGCCACTCGGTGGCGGCTGTCAGGGTCTCAGATTCATGCGCGCTCATCGGCATTCCTTCTCAAGCTTTTCCTGCAGGAGTCGGGCGCACTTGGCCAGGGCGCGGGCCATCTGGGTGCGGACCGTGCTCTCGGCGACGCCCAGTTTGCTGGCGATTTCGGGATAGGCGAGGCCGTCGGAAACGCGCAGGAGAAAGATCCTGCGGCACCGCTCGGGCAGGGAGGCGATCGCCTCACCGAGAAGTTCGTATTGGAGACTCTGATTGACTGCATGGAGGACATCCTGCTCTCCATCCAAGACCCGCCACTCGGGCAGTTCGTCGACGGGCACGGGGCCGAATATCTTTTCCTTGCGAAAAATGTTGCTGGCGGTGTTGCGCGCGACGGTGAAGAGGAACGCCTTCGCGGAACGCATCGGGGCCAGCGATCGGGCCCGCAGCATCTTGATGAACGACTCCTGGACCACGTCGTCGACGTCCGCCTCGCGAATCACGCGCCTGCGCAGAAATTGCCGCAGCGCCGTTTCGTGGGGTTGCACCTCGGTCTTGAACCAAGTCAAGTCGTCCGTCCGGGCCGGCGGGCTCGACGATGGCAAGGGGGTGGACGTGGAACCGAAGGGAGGTGACACGGGAACGAGGTCAGTGTCATGAAACTGGACCGGTCAGGCGGAAAAACAAGACGGAACCCGATCACTCCCCACACGATCCGGATTTTTCAAAAAATCGTGCGTCGCCTGTCGACAAAATCGACGCGTCGCGGGTCTTGCGAGCAAGCCCTTCGCGTCGGGTCGTTCTCCGCTATTTCTGGACGGGTTTCTGCCTCGACCGCCGGACTCCAAAAACCACACGTCGATTTTCCGGGAGTTTCCGGGACGACCGGAGAATTGGCCTCAGAATTTTTTGCGCAGACTGATCGTGAAACGGCGCAGGCGAGGGTCGCCCAACTGGCTGTAGGTGGATGCGCTGAGCGGCAGGGTATTGGCCAAGATTGGCGGGCTGGTGTTGAATACATTCTGTATGCCGAGCGTGAGCTGGCTCTCCGCGAGCAGTCGCTGCCATCCGTCGGGATTGCGTCCCCAACGGTAGGATGCGCTGATATCGTGATAGGCCTGGCTCGGAATGGTGCCTGAGCCCTGATTGAGCTCTGCGGTTGCGCGCTGCGCAGCACTCGATGTTGCGGAGTAGACGTAGTAGGAACCGTAGTACTGTGCATTCCAGCCCAGGGACCATGCTCCCCGGCTCCAGGTTAGCCCACCGTTGGCACGGAGCTTCACGGTGGAGGAATATCCCACGGTTTCTATCCTCGGCGAAGTGGCATAGAATTGCGTCTCCAGGTGTGGCTGCCAGGTTGCGATCGCATAGGCCTGAAACTCACCCCATCCTGCCGGTTTCCAGGTGTAGTCTGCCTGGACGTCCCAGGCTTCGATCCATTTGCCCGCGAGGTTCAGGTTACGGAGGTCAATCTGGGTAATTGCACCTCCCGTATAACCAAGCGCCATGTCCTGCGTCGTGAGCGCCGCGCGTTGGATTCGGTCGGGAAAGAGGTCTTCCAGATCGACCAATGTCTGCACCACGATGGTGCCGATCTCCTTTGTCTTTACGATGCGGGTATAGTCGAACGAGAGGCGCAAACCTGGCACAAATCGCGGGGTGAACACGAGTCCGGCCGAGGTGCTTTCCGATTGCTCCGGTTCAATGGCAGGATCGCCGCCGGTGAGCCTTGGCGGGTTGATGACCTGCCCCGTGTTTCCACGTCGGGGGTCGCTCAGGTTGAATGGGGCTGTGAGAGGAGCCCCCGGACTCAATTGAAAAAGCGAAGGAGGCAGAAAACCCGTTCCATGGCTCGCACGAAGCGCAAGGTCCTCGGTCATTGTGTATTTCAAACCCAAGGTTGCCTTTGTGGCCTGGTACTTGCGGTCAAAAAGCGATACGGATGGAAAGGGTCCATCCGGAGATGGCACGACGAGATTTGAACGATCGGCCCGGGTGCGCATGGTGAAGTCGTCTCGTCTCACAGAGGCGTGAAGTTCAAGACCGCGAACAAGCGGGAGCTGCGACTCCCGGCCGAAAATGGGAGCATGCAATTCCGCATAATAGGCCCACGAATTCAGTCCCACCGCAGGATTCCAGTCGTAGCTTGGGTTCGGATTCGTTGTGGAGGGTAGGGTGCGGACGGAGTCACCGATATGATCTTCCCGTCGCTGCGCGCTTGCGGAAAGCGCGAGCGGACCGGCGGGCAGGTTCACGAGAGGACCGGAACCGCGTATTGTCCATTCTTCCCCGGTCAGCTCGAACCGGCTGGAGATATAGGGGTTTGGCATGAGGTAGGGGCTCAGGTTTAGCGGAGACTCATAGAGGTCGCGCAGGGCATTGAGGACGCCGGTTGAGAGCGCGGTCGTGTATGAAATCGCCGGCCCGGTCCCATCCGGATCGCCGAGGATTGCATTTGGAAAGGCAGAGCCTGAATCTGAACGTGAATAGGCGTAGTCCGCGCCGACCGACCAGTCGCCTGACAGGCGTCCCGTAGCGCCCACCGCCAGTCGCTCAATGCGGCTGAGTGTATTGACCGGCAAGGCAGGAGAAAAGTCCGGGAAACTCACGGTTATGGCCGAAGTGAACGGGTTGGCCGGTGCGTTTGCAGCGAGCGTGGTGAGCTGGGGTGTGGTGAACTGAGGAGCGCTGCTGTCGTTTGTCAGACGCGATGCATCGACATACGCTTCCACTCGGCTTCCGAAGCGTCGTCTCAGGCTTAGACCCACGGCTTCGGTGCTGGGCGGCTGTTGCAGCTTGGCCAGAGTGCCTGACTTTGTCGGCGGAAGGCCCAGATCATAGCGCCCGGCGTTGGCCGCGAGCGCGGCACCTCCGTCGCTCGCGGGGCCTGCGTATCCAGCCGGCACATGGGTGATCGGCGAGTTGAGCGCGGTGCCGTTCTTCAACACGAGATTCGAACCGTTCTGGCTGCGGATGTTGGCAAGATAACCTGCGGGTGGAGTCGTTCCGCTGGTGAAGGCGGCGGGGTTGTTCTGCACCTGCAGGGCACGGGAACGCGCTGCAAAATCCCGGTCCTTCGCAAGCAGCATGTTGGCTTCCGCGCGACTGTAGTTAAACGTGAGCATGGTCCGGCCCTGCTCGAGTGAGAAACTTCCGTTTACGTCGATTCGTCTGGTGGCAGAGTCGGTATCGAACGTGTTCTGGTAGGTGGCGGCCACCTCCACGCCGGAATAGTCCTTGCGTGTAATGATGTTGATGACGCCACCGGTGGCGCCGCCGCCGTAGATTCCGGAGGCAGTCGAGGGCAGGATCTCGATGCGTTCGATCATGCCCAGCGGTATGCCGTTGATGTCGGCTTGATTCATACCGCCTCCGGGCGTTCCCATGGGAGGGAGCCTGCGGCCATCAAGCAGGATCAGAGTCTGATTGGTTCCGAGCCCTCGCAGATTGACGCTGCTGGTCGTACCATTGCCGTTCGAAGAGGATGTGAAGACACTCTGGTTCATCGGCAGGCGGGTGCGGAAAAAGTCCTCCAGGTTGGTGGCTGGAGAACTCTGCAGCTGCTCTCGGTTGAAGACGACGTAGGGCTGGGCGTCGTCGCGGGTGCGCGGGATATCGGTGTTGATCAGCTTGGAGTCGAAGACCTCAAACTGCCCCATCTTTACCACGCCGTCTTCAACCTTGACGTTGCTTCCCGGGCGGTCGCTGGTGTTCTGCGCCGCCCTTGGGGCGTTTGGGGTGAAGCCTCGTCTGACCGCGAAGGCGCCGGTCTTGACATCCTGAGTGGCGACCAGCCCGGTGTTTGCCAGCATCCGGTCAATCGCCTCGCCTGGTGCCATGTCGCCCTGGACCGGGTTCGTTTCAGTCTGTCCGATCGCCTCGGCGGAGAACACGATCTCGCGACCGGCCTGCCGGGCGAAGGTCTTGAGTGTCTCGCTCGCGGGGCCGCCAGCGAGATCAAAGCTTCGCTTCGCAGTCTCTGCTGCCAGAAGCGTGAGGGCCGTGGAGAAAATCAGGAGGCCAGCCCGCGCGGTTCGAAAGGACCGGCGCAACAAGAATGAGATGGGAGTAAGCATGGTGGAGTGCGTTGGGCTGCTTACCCGAAACCTGACGGCGCAGTTTCCGCTAAGAAAATTTCTGCGTCAGCGAATATTTTTCGGCACGGTCAGCGGGCGTGGGCCAGCACGATTTCGTCGCCCCGCCAGGTCGGCCTCATGCCGAAGTCGGATTCCATCAGGCGCACGAAGCCTTCGACATTGTCCGATCGGAAGGTTGCGCTCAGGCGCACCTGGCTCAGTTCCTCGTCCCCCAGCACGAGGCGTACGGGATTGCGCCGGTTGAACTCTGCGACGATTTCAGGCAGGGGGGTGTTGGTGAAATCCAGGAGACGCGGCTGCCAGGCAAGCCGGGCTTCGATTTCGGCGGGTGGCACGGGAGAAACCTGCGGAGCAGGGGCGGTCGGGGCGAGCGAGATCACCGTGCGTTCGTTCGCAGTGAGGCGCAGTTGGTTGGCTTCCGACTGCGCTGAACCCTTGGGAGCAAGTCGTTCCACTCCCACGGTTCCCTCCGTCACGAGCACTTCCACCGAGGCCGGATCGAGACGGACGTTGAAGGCGGTGCCCACGGCGCGCACCGTGACGCCCCCGGCTTCGACAAAGAACGGTCGCGCCGGATCTTTGGCGACCTTGAAGTGTGCTTCGCCGCGCTCGAGCCTCACGCGTCTTTCATTTTCCGTATAGTGGACCGTTACAGCGGCGCCGCGGTTCAATTCGATGAGGGTGCCATCGGGCAGTTCACGTTGTTCGATGAGGGCAAGCGATTGGGCCGCGAATGACGAAGGATGCGCTGCGGAATTCCAATCGCCACGCGCAGGGGAGGCAGGCCGGTAAACGAAGAAAAGACCGACGGTCAGAACCGCCGCGGCCGCCAGTGCGGGCCAGAGCCACCGGTGGAAGGAAGCAGTCGCCGGAGCGAGCAGATCCGGGTCGGGTTTTGCATGCACGGAGACCTGCAGACCGGCCAGACGATCGAGTTCGTCCCAGCTCCAGCGTTGCTCCGCCCAGGTGGCGCGATGCCGCGGATCGGCGGCGAGCCATTGGGAGAATTCATCCTGCTCGGTCGCTGTCAGGCCACGATCGAGACGCAGGATCCACTCGGCCGCGGCCTGTGCGACCGGATCAGTTGCGTCGGGAGTCGGCTCGGAAGGGCTCATGAGCGAAGGCTGCGGCCGTAGCCGTGGCGGCGGAAATACTCGATGCATTTGCGCAGGCCGATGGCTCCCTGCGCCTCGACGGTGTGCTCAGAAATGGCGAGCCTTGCGGCGACCTCCTTTTGGGAGAGACCGTAGATCTTCCGCAGGGTCACGATCTGGCGGCAGCGGGTTGGCAGCGACTGGATGGCGTGGATCAAGAGTTGAAGGTCCTCGGCGCGGGCCACGGATTCAGGGATGGCCGCGCTCTCATCCAAGACACCCGAGGCGTCGATTTCCGTCATGCCTTCCGGACGTTCGTGGCGCAAATGGCGCAACTGGTTCAGCGCGAGATTTCGGGCCGTGACGAAAAGAAATGCCTTGGCACAGGCGATCGAGCCGGTTTCTCGCGCACGAAGAAGGCGTGAGTAGGATTCCTGCACCAGGTCATCCGTATCGGAAAGTGTGGGAAACCGGATCCGCAACCATGCCCGAAGCGCGGGTTCATGGGGAAGCACCTCGTCGGCAAACCAGGTCGACAGACTGGGCTCGTGTGGCGGAGTATCAGGCGATTCAGGAAAAGGCATGGGCGTGGAGATCCGGGCAGAGGGACCCCGCTGTTGGTTGGACACCTCACAACGTCAAACCAACTAAAAGAAAATGAATTCTTCAAGCGATCGATGGCTTTTTGGGGGGGGCAAGGGTGGGTGGCGGGCTTGTTGGGTGAGTGCCGGGAGAGATCGGCGCCAACGAAAACTCTGTCAGCGCAGAGTCGACGCAAGGTATGAAGATCGCGCTTGCAATGGGGTTCTGACGTTATAACGTTTGTTTTATGATTGCGGAAACCAAGGCAAGAAGAATTGGAAACTCTCTCGGAGCCATTCTGCCCAAGGATGTGACGGCCCGCCTGAATATCGAGGAGGGAACGACCCTCTATTTTACCGAAGCATCTGATGGAGTGCGCATAACTCCCCACAATCCCGACTTTGCCAGGAAAATGACGATAGCCGACGGTCTGAGTCGGCGATACCGCAATGCCCTT
>CAUJJL010000209.1 GCA_963205455.1 Verrucomicrobiota bacterium | reverse complement strand
TAGCATAGCGCGCCGATCCGCCTCACGCTGACTGAAACCACGGAGGGCGCGACGCCGACGCGCTTATTTTTAAGCGTGTCACCGGTGATCCGCCTCACGCTGACTGAAACCACGGAGGGCGCGACTACGCGATCTTATCGCTCCATGGGGGGCGGCAAAACCGCCTCACGCTGACTGAAACCACGGAGGGCGCGACCCGCTGATCCAGGAGGGGGCGGAGGAATGAGATGCCCGCCTCACGCTGACTGAAACCACGGAGGGCGCGACCCATCGCGCCAAACAACGCCGCGATTCGCGCTGTCCGCCTCACGCTGACTGAAACCACGGAGGGCGCGACTGGATCTGGGCGAGGAAGAGCATCCGGAAATTAGCCGCCTCACGCTGACTGAAACCACGGAGGGCGCGACCTCGGCAACGCGCTGAATGGTGGCCAGGTCACGACCCGCCTCACGCTGACTGAAACCACGGAGGGCGCGACAAAGGAGCCGTTCTGATGGGGGGACGGGACATGGCCCCGCCTCACGCTGACTGAAACCACGGAGGGCGCGACGCCGATAAATCCGAATGCACCGGTCGACGACTATGACCGCCTCACGCTGACTGAAACCACGGAGGGCGCGACGGACTGCCTCGGAGAAGAGGCTGTGCGCGTGGACACCGCCTCACGCTGACTGAAACCACGGAGGGCGCGACATGAACACCCGGTAAATAATAGCGGCAGGATAATCCGCCTCACGCTGACTGAAACCACGGAGGGCGCGACGCAATTCGTAACGATTGCGTCCTCGAACTCGCACACCGCCTCACGCTGACTGAAACCACGGAGGGCGCGACACGGGATTCGACTCGCGTTCGGATTCTGGTGATGGCCGCCTCACGCTGACTGAAACCACGGAGGGCGCGACATTCCGCCGGGCCGAACATCATGGACTACGGTGGCCGCCTCACGCTGACTGAAACCACGGAGGGCGCGACGGCAACCCTCAGCACGCCAGTTTTCCAGCGTGCCACCCGCCTCACGCTGACTGAAACCACGGAGGGCGCGACCATCTTGCCTGCGAGCATAACAACCGATGCAATCCCGCCTCACGCTGACTGAAACCACGGAGGGCGCGACGTCGATCTCGGCCGCGGGCTCGCTGGCTCTATTTGTCCGCCTCACGCTGACTGAAACCACGGAGGGCGCGACATACGCTGACGTGTTGCCGAACGTCGTCCCGCTCCCGCCTCACGCTGACTGAAACCACGGAGGGCGCGACGGCGTACGTAAATAACAGGGTCCACTGAGAGGAGTGCGAATTGTGAATATCGAGCACGCGGCGCCCATGGGGGCGCGACTACGGCCGTGGTCTCCAAGATTGAGATGGTTCCCCTCTGAACAGCACATCGCGAGGGCTGCACTTGGAGCAGTCTCGCACTGTCGCGCTCGCGGTGGTTTCAAAGAGCGTGTCACTCCAATGGCGGAAGAGTGATGATCGCTGGCACTTGGCCGACGTGAGTCTCGCATACACGCGGTGGTCGTCAACCTCTCAATCCGCCCAACCTGCTTAGACAATTGTGACGCGAGAGCGCCTTGTATACGGCAATCCCAGGGCTTCGATGACAAGTGTGGCATCAGCGGCTTCCGGACCAAGTGAGACAAACAAGACCTGATCGTGATCTGTGTTAACAATGTCAGCAAGCGCGGCCTTCGCCTGTGCAAACTTTAGGTCATCGAGCGGGCATTCAAAAACTGAGAATTGCAGTCGAGTCCCATAGCTTTCCAGCGTCTTGGCCACACGACGGAGTCGCTTAGCATTGGCAATATCGTAGCTTACCAGGTAGCGGATGCGTTTCGAGGCCATCCCTATCGCGTAGTAAAGCCATGATAGTTAGGCGCGTCGCCGCGCACCACTCGCCACAACTGCCGAGCCTGTACTTCCAACATCCGACGATAGCTCATCTTGTACCCGAATTCGGGATGGCTTACCTCACTATCCATTCGCCGGAACCATGCTTCCCAAAAGCGGCGGCGCCCTTGTTCGTTCAGAAATGTGCCAGTCGTAGCGCGGATAAAATCGCCGGTGTCAATTTCGCCACGGTTTATAAGCGATATTGTCACCGAATCAGCCACCAATGGTCGAAACTCCTCCATCAAGTCGAGTGCTAGCGCGGGTCGTCCATAGCGAGGTTGATGAAGGAATCCCAGGAACGGATCCAAGCCCACCGCGTGGCAAACACCCGCCAATTCTTTCGCCAGAATAGAATATCCGAGGGAGAGTAGTGCGTTCACTGGGTCGCGCGGTGGTCGGCGATTGCGTCCTCCAAAATCAAATTTCCATTCTGCACCTTTGAGCATGGAGGCAAATTGCTCGAAATAGATGCTGGCAGCGGCCCCTTCGCAACCGAGCAGCTCTGACAGATCTCGAGCATCAGCTGTGGCGTCACGGGCCTCCGCCATCAATCGCAATACGCGATCTGGCACATCGCCATTGCGCATCAGCATTGTGCGTTGATTGGAAATTTTGGCCCGCAAGCATTCACGTGAGAGCTTCAACCTAAAAAATGGCTCAGTGAATTGACGCGCCTGCCCCAGACGGGCGTCAATACCACTCGCAGGCAATCCACGCAACAATCCTAGAAAACGCCCCGACGCTGCAAAATAGGAAACGTCGACTCCGTTTTCCAAGCACGATTCTGCCGCCTGTGCGGTGAGCTGAACTGCCCCATAAAGAAAAATGCCACGAACCTGATTCAGCGGCAATTTCCGGACGACTTCACCTTGAACCGTTACGACAAATTCTCCGCCGCGCTGTCCCACCTGAGATCCTGGCTTTTGAACAACCAGAAGTTCGCCATCATCACGAGGCGGGCGTGGCGGCGGCAGCGGATCGTGGTCCGCAGGAGGAACACCAGTAAATTCCTCGGGTAGTTCCCCAGGCGGAAATTGAAGCCGAAGCTGAGCTTCTTCACTTGCTCTCCGCTCACGCGCCAAGGTCCACCAGGCACTTTCACGAGGTAGGCAGATCGGATAGGCAGAACAGAAATCGCAGCGGCGATCATTGATCAGCGGCGGCGGTAGTCTCCCCGCTGCTGCAATTTCTCGTGCCTCAACAAGTGCCGTTTTTGTCCTCGCGATCAGTTCGTCAGTTAGGGAGACCGGCACACGGCGTTTGTCATCAGCATAATAGATGAACGCGGATGAAACTATCGTGCCGTGCTCCCGTAACAAAAGCGTGTAGGCTGCAACCTGCACGGAATCAGGTTCCTTGGCGACACAGGTACCATCGTCGAGCCGCCTTGCAGATCCCTTCTTGTAGTCGATAACACAAGTCCCATCATCCCCACCTTCGACGATATCGATTGTACCTACAAGGCCGAGTGTCTCGCTTTCGAGCCGAAGCGATCTAAGCTTGGAACCTTCAGCCAGGCCCTCACGAAGTGCCGACAAGCGTTCATCGTCGAGTCGTGACGGCTGATCGCTCTTCCGGTGCACGAGTGACCCTGCGGCAGTATCGGCGTTCTCCTCAAAGATATTTTCCACCCATTGCAAATAAAAGAGCCTTGGGCAATAGATGTAGTTGTGCAGCCGACGCACCGGCATGATCGGTTGGGCTGCAATTTCACCGGAAGTCTGGAGGCCAGCATCGGACATTTTGCTTACATAGGAATGTCTTCAAGGTTCATTCGGCTTCGATTGATTTCAGCACAGCGATTCCACTGATACTCACGCCTATTTACTTTCGTCCATAGCCCCGGACCAGATGCATACGGAAATGAATCAACCGCTTCAGATGCGAGTCGTGCGCGGCCAAATTCAGCGATGGAATATGGATCGAAAAAGAGATTCGAATTCCGCTCTTTTGGGAGAGTGTGATCGCGACAAAGACAGATCGTTACGGCATCCTTGCCGAAACGGCGTGGTTCTCGCGAAAGGTATATGTCTGGCTGGGTTTTGGTTCCAGGTTTTCGGAGGGTTCTCAAGCGGTGATGGATATCCGCACATGCTGGGTGCGCAATCGCCCGCAGAGCAAGGTTCACAGCTGCATTTATATCGGCCTGGAACGGTACCACATCGTGTGGCTCCTTGTATCTTCTGCGGTTTGATGGTGCGGGATGCGGCACCATTTCTGCAGTCACGAATATTGATCCACCGGGCTGCGGCGCAAGTAGCGTTCGATTTGGAGATGCCGACTTATCGATCTCCGCGAGATGCTTGAACAGCTTCTCGGCGTGAATTGCATTCGCCGATGGCTCTTCTTGGGTCATGCGCGCCTGCTTGGCTTCTTCCAACAATACTCGCCACCTGAATTGATGTCGATCCTTCCACCCGACTTCGGCAGCCCGAAAGCCTGCAACACCAGTCAAAGAGCAGAAACGCGAGGAGTACGCCGCGGGCGTTTCGAGCACGGGGATACCGAATGGTTCGGCGAGCTCCTTCACCTTTTCCGTAACGGCACGATGACACCATTTCATAAGTCGCGTATTTTCAATCTTAGTTCGTCCCTGGTCCGAGAGATAGCGCGACAAATCTTCGAGCACGATCATGTCCACCGGCTGGCGGGCAATTTCATATTCGCCATGCAGGTCGAGCGACCGGCGCTCTTCACAGGAGCCTGTCGGTTCCCGTAACCTCAAGCCCAATGCCTGGGCAAGTATCAAATGTGCCGTCTGATTCACGCGTTGTTCACGAATACTTTCCAACTTTCGCAGAATGTCCGGACAGGGATCGGGAATCGGGTCGTTGCGCATTTCGGACGCTGTCAACGGCTTCTGACCAAGTTCGCGTCGGAGCGATTGGTTGAGTGATTGCCAGCGTCGGCGAAGTTCCGAGAGTTGCTCGATGCGCGCCATGCTGAGGCCTCGCTGCCCCATAAAAAGCGCCTTCTCTTGGATGCCGCCACTTACAGTTGGCCTCAGCAGGCGGCTGTCCGCCTTTTCCGGATGGACCACCCAATCCCATCTGTGACCACGCAGGGGGAGAATCCGGTGCGTCAACTGAAGTAAACGCTCTTGCACAATCTCTCTTTGCGACCGTATGTGAACGCAAATGGCATCACAAAGCTGAACCAGGTTGATTGCGTCGCCTACGGCGATGGATTTCCATTCAAGCATCCGGTCCTGTCCAGCTAGCTGGAGAAGCGCGGCTGCTCGCTGCTCTTCACTTTCGGGATTGGTCAATTTCCAATGCCATGAAACACATGTGGCAATCCAACTTTGGGTTCGGCGAATCGCGACCAACAGCTTGTCGTTTTGTTCAGGAAAACTAAAGCGCCGGGACAATTCAACCGGCTCGGTGGCATCGGCAAGCAATTCAATCTGTCCCAACGTACAAAGCGTATCGATTGTCTGAATACACTCTCTTGGCGACGCTCGGCGTCCGCGCTCCCCATACAACTCTTCGCGAAACCTGACGTCAGCATCATCCTTGTCGAGCCGACTCTTCGATCGCATTACCCGCGCATTTTCTCCCGGCAGACGAAGGATGGCGCCAGCACGATATCGAGCATACCAGTCTTGTTTTGCCGCTTCCCCAATGAACCGAGCAGTCGGGTGTCTTTCCAATCCAGCCTCGACAATGGCAACGCTCGCTGCATGTCGTGTGCCTAAGTCGGCTGCGAGTACCCCGAAGGACTTGATCTTCTCCCACCAGCGATGTGGTTCTTTTCCGTCAAACTCGGTCGGCCAGCGCAGAAACGGAAATTGCGCCCCTCTTTTCCAGCTGTGAAACTGCTTCTCCCATATTGCAGCCTTGCGCAAATGTGCCTGAAGGCGGGTTGGATTCAAATCGAGCGGAAAATTGAGAAGGATTCGGCGTTCTCCCTCACTGTCGAAGTCCGGCATGAGCTGCACTGCTGCATCATTAAGCTCCTGGGGATTCGATGGCTCATCGGAGGACCCAAACAAGGCACGCATCATGGGCTGCGTCCAATTCTGCAAATAGCAACCGTCCTCTGCTCGGATGCTGTCGCGAAGCATGCGGGGCGCAGAGTAGACAAGACGCACCCGCTGCATTGAAAATTTCCCCGATTCGTCTTTCCAAGCGATCGGCACCGTAACGGCCATTTCTTTCACATCATGGCAATATTCGCCGCGAACTTTGCCAAAACTGCACACATCCGTAAAAACGAAAAGGCGACGTGAATAGCGCTCATCCGCCGGCGTGAAGTTTAGCGGACGGCTCGACACATCCTCATATGCCTCCCTGGTTTCACAGTATGCGCGGAACGCCTCCAGCGGATCAGTAGCCCAGCCGTTCTGAGCGATCGCTTCCATCTGTTTCTCGTCGGGCTCACGCCAAATTTTCCAAGCAGCTTCGTCTTGGAGTAGTGCCTCGAACAATCGGTGAGATCCGATCTGCTCACGCTTTTCTCCGCCACGCAGTTCGTCCAGTTCAGTCCGCAATTTGACCCGCTTTTCCTCAGAAAACGGAGTGCCAGCCTGTGCATGTTTCTGCCAACGACGCTTTACCTCGCTCCAGCCCTTCATCGTGCGACGACGCAGACCATAAGGTGTCATCCGACCATCAGTGAGCCGGTATTCCTCAGCAAGGTCGGCATTTACTATCTGCCGCAACCGTTCAATGCGCGGATCACCCGCGAACCGCTCGAGCGTGGCATCTTCGCCGAGTTCATTGGACTGTAGCTTCGGTTTGCCTTCGGTCTCCGCCCAAATTCGCGCGAGTCGTGATCGCAACCTCTGATCAAGCTCACTTTCAGACGAATACGCCTCAAACGCACGCCTACCGTCCATTACAAGCAACCGTGTAGCTAGGTCGTCCAGCTTCGCGTCGCGCCTATCAACATTTTGCTGAAACTGATTGTAAACCTTCAGTGCTTCTTTGAACGCCGCAATATCGAACTCCTTCCACCCAACAGTATATAGGTCTCCCAATTTGAGCTCGCTTCCGAAAGCTGAGCGCTCATGGAACTCAGCCGTTGACCCCGTACTTTTCCAAATCGGTAAAGCTGTGAAAGCCCGAAAAACCAAATGTGCCCTATTTCGGACCAACTTGATTGGATCGTCCCCCAGCGAACGCAATCGAGTCTCCAATATCTCCCTATCTGCCGGCGCTTTTCCCCTCCTCAATTGTTGTCTTGTTTCCGGTTTCTTGAATATACGTTTGAGCACTGCCAAACCAGTTGCCGTTGGAGAAAGGTAGTGAAAAATTAAGAAACCGTAGAAACGCTCTTTCAATGCATCTTTATTTATGCTGCCGCCTGCATAGGATAAGACAGCTGGGACCTTTTTCTCAATAATTGCGGTCCACTCATTTTTCTGAAATTCATTGATATGACCCACCTCAAATAGAGTCTTCAATGCTTCTGAGAAAAGCATCCTATTGCGCTCATCGGGTAAGGGATCAGCACCGGCAGCAAGATTGCAGAAATGCGCCTGCTTTAGAGCACGATAAATCCGATGAACGTTTGCCTCCGCACGAGGATGCCAGAGAATCCGAGGAATCTGAACGGATGCCTTCTCTTTCGATAATTGGTCGGCGCTTCGAGGAAAAGTAACCCCACGCTTGAATCCGCTTTGGCAAAAGTATGGCCAGTACTCCTGACCGTTTTGTTTGATAGAGCCTTCCCCCCCGAGATCTTCCAGCAGCGATTCACCCGCAAGCTCCATTTCCAATTTTTCTACTCCATGAGAAAATAGCGGCGCCTGGAACCACTCTATCGCCTGAGACAGCGTGGGGATATCTTTCAACTGCCACGTCCGCTGCAAAGAGACACCCATCCCACTACGTCGCTGGCCTCTCTTGTCGGCGGTTTCCCAAACCTTTGCCAGCAATTCGCGCAACTTGGTTAATTTGCTTTCGGGAGAAATTCCCAGTGAGGCCAATGCGAGGACATAGTAGTTCACTGCGTCCTGAAAAAGCTGGTGATGTTCCCAAAGTGCCGCCTCGCCCAGCTCTCCCGCCCGCTTTGCGTCGGGATCAAGCGGCAGCCAAGGGATGGCCTTTCTCGCCGTCTTGTCCGGGTTTGGTATTTGAACTGATGATACTCGTCCTTGGTAAATCCGGTTCATACAAAAAGGGGTGCGCCAGAGGGCCACTGACAGACAAGGGAAAAAATGTTGTGTCCTCGGATACCGCAATCCCGATTTCAAGCATTCTGAACCAGGTAGTTGGCGGCCCCGATTCCGAATGCTTCAAACAGCTTCGGCCAATCGAGGGCCCAATGTAGGCGGAACCCACGTCGCACACTTCAATCCTTCGAGTATCTTCTCCAGTACTCAATAATCGCGCAGGGAGGCTCCGACCTCCTTGGAGATATCTCCGAAATTCGCTTAAAGGTTCAAATGCGTTTCGCATTACCTGAATCCAGTTCGACAGCATGCCTGCTTGCTGCGGGGCTTGGACTCGGTGCCATTGTAGGCAAATCGCGAAAGCGAAGGCCCACGCAGCCCAACGAGCGAATCCTGCGCGCCTATTTTTTTGAAGCAAGCGTCGGCGCCAAAGGCTGTTGCCCGGGGGCACAAAACTCGATTGCGACCCGTGAGATCCTGCCTGCACTCAAAATCGATGGCGGGACGGTCATCCCGCTCGTGACCCCTTCCGCGCGTGTCGGTACGGGGGTGCCGAGCGTCAGGCCAAATCCTCCAGCGGCACCGGCATTCATCGCGATCACCAGGGCAAACATCGGCCAGCCCAAACCGCGCGTGAATCTCTGGGCTGCGTAGATCGCGAGCACACTGCAGATCGCAATGCCCAGGTGATCCATGACATGGAGCCAGGGATGCGTCATCAGGTACGCATACTTGGTAGGCCACATCAGAAACAGGCTCAGCGCAGGAGCCAGCGTTGCAGGCCACACCCACCAGCCTTGCTCTTCCGTGCTTGCAGGCTGTTTCCAGTTCAATGCCAGTGCCAGCAATCCCGCGCCCACCGCCATGCCGGTGTGGAGCAGGTGGTGGACGGGTATCGTGGTCATGGCGGTGGAACGCAGCGGAACCGTCACGCCATCGAGCAGGATGAGCGTGCCGATGCTGCCCAGAACGATCCAGGCCGTTCGCTTGATGGAATGTGACTTATCCATGGATGACCTCCTTGGCCCCTTCCTGCAGATCTGCCCTGCTTCGCCACAGTCGCCAGGCTTCGATGCCGGCGAGCAGCATTCCGACAATCATGACAGCGGCGCCGATGGCCGCGACTTGCGAAAGCACGGGACCCGGTGCGGGCTCTATGGAATAACGACGAGGCACGCCATAGGCCCCACTGACGTAGAACGAGAGCAGGAAAACAAGCATGCCTCCGAACATCAGGATCGAGATCAGCCAGCTCATGGACTTGCGTGTCGTGCTTGCCGCGCGTGACTCCAAAAGAAGAAACACCCAGCCCAATACGAACAGGAGACATCCGCCCAGCAGGTAGGTGTGGAAATGGGCCGGTACCCAGAGCGTATTGTGAAGGTGCACATTGAACGGCACGCTCGCGTCAATTTCCGCGCCTATGCCGCCCACAACCCAGCCCAGCATGCCCAAATAGAAAAAGAGTGCGCCAAGGGTCCATCGCATTCCGGAGCGCCAGACAAGCATCAGCGCGCCAAACACCGTCACCACGGTCACAGGCAACGCCGACAGGTAGGACGAGAGCTGTCCGACATACTGCAGGATCTCGGGCTGCGCAAAATCCATGTACAGATGATGAAAGTAGTTCGTCAGCGTCAGTGTCATGGAGGTCCACCACGCCACGACGAAGACCTTCGACACGTGGTATTCGCGTCGGGTGGCAAACGGCAGCGCAACATAGATCACCCCTGCCAGCATGTAGATGATGAGGTTGGCTACCGTATGCGCCCAGAAATAGGTCAGGTTCTTTGCCCACAGGGGATCGATTTGCACCTGCGGATCGATCCAGCGGACGACGAGGGCCACTCCCAAAAGGGTGGCCGCCATGCCGGCAATCAATCCATCCAGTCCGACCATGAAGGCGGGGAAGGATTCAGGTGGCGGCGGATGCCGTTCGGATGCCGCGAAGGATTTTGAATGCCAGACATAGTCCCATCCAAGCGCGCCGCGGTATCCGCCGTGCGCGCGCAGCACCCCGGCGAGCATCTGGCAGCACCAGATCATCCAGCCCGCATTGACAAACACCAATCCGATAAGGAATACGCCCGTCGACCAGTTGGGCCATGTGCCGCGGAAGGGCAAGGGATAGAGAAAGGTGTAGAGGCTGCCATAACGACCGACGAGTGTCGCCACAAGTACGCCCACCACGCCCACCATGATCAGCGCCCACGCAGCCACCGCTAGCTTCGCGCTCATTTTCACCTGTTGCCGTGTGAGGAACCAGATTGCGCCCATCGCGCAGACCATCATCGCCACGATCATGCCTGCGCCATGCAGCGTAAGGAGGGAATAGAATCCATCCGCCGGCAACGGTAACCAGCCCGCCTGCGACGCGCGCATCGCCAGCCCTGCCAGCAGGAGGAGCCCCACCACAACCAAGCCGGAGATCAGATACAGCTTCATCACGCCGCGACCGGGCGCCGCCTTGTCCGTAAGCAGATCATTCATGAGTTACCACCCCGTTTGAGTCTAATGCCGCAAGCGAGGACCGACCACTCGCGGTGGCCGCCTCACCGACTGTGATTTCCTTCTGCATGATGGGGTGTCCCATGCCGCAGAATTCCAGACACCGCACGAAGTAGCGGCCGGAAGTGTGGAAGGTAACATCCAGATAGTTCACGTAATCCGGCATCGCCTGCGTCTGCGCAAGGAGCTGGCCGTCGGGTGCGTAGATGCCGAATCCGTGCGTCACATCGGGTGTTTTCACTTCGAAGATGATCCGCTGGTTCACGGGAAAATGATCCGGCATGATGAAGAGAAACTGCCAGGCTTCCACCGGCACACGCAGTGCAGGCTGCAAGGCCGACGCAGTCCGCATGTAGGGGAAGAATGGAAGTGATGCGAGAAACGTGCCCAGCAAGCCCAGAAGCAGAAAAATGAACCAGCGTCCGCGGATTGCGTAACCAAAGCGCGAGGCCTCGGCCTGCGGCTGCACGGGCAGCCGCGTGGATCGCGCAACGATGAAAAAAACGAGCGCGATAAATGCGGACAGGACAAAGAAGGCAATGAGCAGTTTTTCGGCGGCGTCCATGCGTGAAAGATTCCTGTCTTACTCGCGCCGTTCTGGCCGCGGTGCGGGCAAGCGTAGTTAGACAACTTCAGCGGACGGGGTCAACCCTTACGACAGAATCGGCTCACATTTCTTCGTTGCGCAAAAATGTGGTGCCCAGCGGAAAAATCGTTCCGCTGGAGCCAACCGCGTTTGCGTTCATCGACCGATCGACTGCGTAAGTTCGTGCACGACGATGCCTGCCTCAAGGTAGCACGGACCTTCCAGGTCTGCGGGGATCGATATCGGGAACGGGAAGCACCGCTGTATTTCTCGATCCGGGCACGACGAAGCGTGCCCCTCCGGCTTTCGGATTGAGTCAAGTGACGTTTCATCGAAACGGATGCGAGGCCTCGGGTCCCCACGCGTTTCCGTGGATTGTTGATCCGCTGCCGATCCCTATGATCGCGATGCGTGTTTTCGCAAACCTCCCAGCCCCGCCGATCTTCATCAGGCATCACCACGATGCACAGAAAAACGCCCCGGGTTGATCGGCAAATTTCAACACAATCTCCAGACAGACAGGCACTCCTCGGCGTACTGTGCGTATCGACAGCCGACTCATTTCGATTCAAACGATCATGAACAACACCTTCAAACGAGCCCGACTCGCGGCACTGCTGACAATCCTCAGCCTCACCCTGTCGGCAGCGCGCGCGCAGTCCGACTACCTGTTCATGCCCGGACACGGACTCACTGACAGGACTTCCGGCGTGCGACATGTTTCGATCGAAAGTCTCATAAGGGACTGCAAGGCTACGGGTCCATGGATGCGCTTCGTGGAGCGGGACTATTCCTGGAGCGAGTTGCAGGGCAGCGGATCAGGAAACACCCCCGGCCCGTTCAAGGTTGGCACACCGGAAAATCCTGGGAATGGAATCGGCAGGATCGTTCAAGAGGCCATCGCCTGCGAGCGCGCGGGACTCAAGTTGCGCGTCATCATCGCCCACAAATTCACGAACCTTCCGACCTTTCTCACGGCCAATAACTGGAAGTATGCCACAGGCAAACGCGGGGAAACCACGAACATCAAATTGGATCAGGATGTCGTCCTGGGCTTTCTTCAATCGCTGTACCAGAAAGTCATCTCGGAACTTCAGAAGTCCCCCGAAGCGACCAACGGCTTCTTTGGTTTCGTGATCCAGGAACATGAGGTCGGCACCAGCGCGTATTGGACTCCGGCAATCCGGGCAAAGTGGATCTACAATCTGAAAAGATTCCATCTTTGGCTGGCCGGCCGGGAATTCGACTCGTCAAGCGGTCAGTGGAAATGGGTGCCCGGACGGCTGCATGATTTCGATGCGAACGGGGGAAAACCTCATCGACTCTTCTGGCAGATGATCAACTCACCAACCCGCGAAGTGACGACGATCATCGCGCACCTTTTGAACGAGCCCACTAAGCCCGACTCCGAAAACAATCTGCCTGGCCTGCCAGGACTTCCTGGCGGAGGTGGCGTCTGCGGACCGGATACCTTTCCCCGCGAGCCAGGCCCCCCGCCATCGCAAGGACCCGCCCGCGGTGCCCTGTACAGATGCTATGTGGAAATGAGGAAGGTGCGAAACATCCTTCCGATGTCACTGCATGTCTACCACCTGAACTACTGGAATCCGTACGTTCATGCGGCCAAGAACAACGTGGACATGTCCCAGATGAATCCTAGGGACATGGATCCCTTGATCCGCCCACAGCCCATCTGGGGCAGGCACCCGGAGGCACCGTCGGTCAGCGGAAGCAACACACCCACCGTGAACGACAACGGAAATGCCGGCATTGGCATCGCAAACTTTCTCGGGTGCGTGCCCGACGACCAGCAGGATCCCGACAACCTCAGGGTAAACAATGTCGTCTGGAGCACATCGACCACGCCGCCACCCGAAGCGAAATATCAAAACAACGGGAAGCAGGTGCCAGACTACGGATGGCCCGATGTAAGGGACTGGATGACCAATGTCGGCAGGTACGGAGCTGGCAAACCGGACGATAGCGCAAAACAGTTTGTCAGATCACCAAACTCAAGCGGCATCTATCAGGGTGGATGCAACGCGACCGTTCCCCTGACGATCAGGGACTGAACTTTCAACTCTGACTTGGAGGTCAAAGTGGACAGACAACGTCCTCGTCCCCACGTATTCTCGTGGATTCACACAACCACGTTGTCGCGTTATCTTCTGTGCAGACTGCGTCGCACCGCACCGATGGCTGCGACACTGGCACCCCGAACCCCAAAACGTTTGATCCCGTCGCTCTGACAGGAAGCTCCATGAAACACGCCCGCATACCCCACCCTCTCAAATGGATCGCCTTGGTTGCTTCTGCTCCGTTCGCGTTCGCCGCAGAACCCGCTGTCACCGCACCGGCACCGGCCGTGGCCAGTTCAGCCGAAGAGGACACAACTATCGAACTCTCGCCGTTCGTAGTCGACGCGGGTGAGGACCGCGGCTACCAGGCCCAAAGCGCGCTGACCGGCAGTCGCATAAAGACAGCCCTGAAGGACATCGCATCGCCCACCTCCTCGTTCACGGAGCAGTTTCTCCTGGACACGGCGATCACCGACACCGACGAACTGGCGCGCTACATGCTCAGCACCGAGTATGATTTCGGTGAGGATGCGGGCGGGCAGAACCGCCTCTTCTCCGGCACAGCGCGGCCGTTGCGCATGCGCGGGCTCGGCGGAGGTGAGGTAACAACAAATTTTTTCCGCACAGGCGGCCGCGGCAACGCCTTCAGCCTCGAGCGTATCGATCAGGCGCGCGGTCCGAATGCCATCCTCTTTGGCGTCGGCAATCCGGGCGGCATCATCAACGCAACCACCAAACGCGCACGTCTCAACGCAGACAGCAGCATGATTTCCGGCCAGGTGCGCAGTTACAGCGGAACACGCATCGAGGGTGATCACAACCATGTCCTCATTCGCAATCGCCTCGCCTTCCGCGTCGCCGCCGTGCAGGGGCGAGCCAATTCCTGGCGCAACCATCAATTCAGCGACGAGGACCGATTCTTCGGCACCGTAAAGCTACGGTTGTCATCCAAGACCGAGATCAACGCCGAAGCCGAGACTGGCCGCTCGCACCGCCGCGCCAACCGCACTTTCACCGCGCTGGATGCCTACACCCCCTGGGCCGCCGCCGGCAAGCCGATCTCGGCCACCGTGGTACCCACGATTGAGCGCACCGCCAATGCAGCGACCACTTGGCTCGTGTTCGACTCGGCCTCACGTACATTGATGAACCGGTCGGCCTCCATGCGAACCAGCGCGCGTGGAGTCGTCGGTGGCGACCCGACTCTTACTGATTTCTCGGTGCTGCCGCGCGAGACCGCCATCCTCGGGGACGGCATGGGGCAGGACAACAAATCAACCCGTTTGACCGCCTTCCTCAATCACGCGTTCACGCCCAATCTAAATGTGGAGGTCGCGGCCATGCGCCTAGATGACCACTTCCTCAATGCCGATGCGCAACAGAACATCTCCCAGTTTCTGCGCGCGGACCCAAGCCCGACACTCCCCACCGGCGCGCCCAACCCCAACGTCGGACGTGCCTATCTGGAGGCGCAGACACAGCGCAACTACCGCGACTCGCGGACCGACGCCGTTCGGGCAAGCGGCAGTTACAAATTCAGTCTCGGGAAAATTTTCGGCACGCACACGCTCGCAGGAGTCGTCGAATACAACTTCGACAAGATGACGGGAGTGCAGCTCCGGGAATTCGTCACCTCCTCCAATGCCCCGAATCTCGTCACTCCGGAGAACAACAACAACCGCATCTGGCGGCGCACCTACGTCGACCTCAACGGCCCCTCCAATGACATCGTCCTGGCGGACTGGCGGCTGGCCGAGACAAGCGGACTCACCGACCCCGTGAGCGGCCGCACCTACCAGACCTCATGGATTCCCTTCGGCAACTCGACCCAGTTCACCTCAACTGAAGGTACGTCCGCCATCGGCCTGTTGCAGAGTGCATTCTGGGCCGGCCGCATCAACACGGTGTTCGGCATGAGCCGTGACGAGCGGACCGCCTACAACTCAACGCTCGCCCGCACCCCTCTCGCGGGGTTCACAAACGGAATCCTCACACCCGTACGCGATCACACAGGTTCCGAGTCGTCAGCCCAGAACATCACCTTCAGCGGCGTCTTTCATGCCACCCGCTGGCTGGGACTCACGTTCAGCAAGGCCCAGAACAGCGGCCTTCCGAATGCGACATCCTCGATTCCCTCCGCAGACGGCACGCGCCCGAACCAGCGCCCGCCTAGACCAGAAGGGCGGAGTGAGGATTTCGGATTCAAGCTCGATCTGTTTGAAAAGCGGCTCTTCGTCTCAGCACTCTATTTCCAGACGACCGCGGCAAACGACTTCGACTTCTCACCACCCGTCACGCAGGCAAGCGTCAACAGCATCTGGGACGCCCTCGCCGCCAACGGAATTCCTGATCCGCTCACTAACGCACCCATCATTTCCCCACGGGATGTTCTCGCCGGGTCGACATTCTCCTCGCGCACGCAAGGCTACGAACTCGATCTCACCGCCAACCCGCTGCCGAACTGGCGGATCTTCCTGAATTATTCGCGCACCAAGACTGCGCGCACCAACATCGCGCCGGAACTGGTCAACTACATTGCCAAGCAGCGCGGCTATTGGACCCAGGGCGATCGCGCCCGACTCTACCTTCCCGGTCGAGGCACCGGGCTCGCACCTCAGGAGCGCGATGGCAATACGACAGTCGACACCATAGCCGAGCAACTCGACGTCATCGACAACGCCATTCTGAACAACATTACGCTCGCGGACGGGCGTCGCCCCCTCGGCCAAATACCGCAAAAATTGAACTTCAGGACATCCTTCGATTTCGTGAAGGGACCACTCAAGGGAATCGGCGTCGGCGGCGCCACACGGTGGACGGATCGACCCATCGTTCGTTTCGTGTCACCCGCAACACTCACCTCCGAGCCGGTCGTGGCCTACGGACCGCGCCAGGTTTTTGCCGACATCAACATCGGCTATCGGCGCAAACTCACCTTGTTCCGGCACAACGTCACCTGGTCGATTCAGCTCAACATCAACAATCTCTTCGACAACGACCGTTACATCGTCCTCCGCCAGAACGCCGCGGGAGAAACGTTGAACTACCGCTTCAACGACCCGCGCGAGTGGATCCTGACAAATCGCTTCACCTTCTGAAGCTGCCGGTTGGATGCGCGACCTTCATCGTGTGAGGCAGGATGTGTATTGGCGCCCATGCCGAACGCATCCGGTGCCGAATCGATCCGGTGCTCCACGACGCAGGGCCTGTCAGACCGTGGTCATGAAGAACCGGGAAGACAGGGGTTGTGTCCATGTCAGCGCTGGCGCACTCCCAACGCGGAAGAACTCAACTACTGGGTGAATCTGGCGCTCGACTTCAATCAACAAGCACAGGTTTCGATCCGTAAACGGAAACGAAAAACGACATCCGCCTGACGGGATTGCAGCGATTTCGCAATGTGTGACACAGCCATTTATATGGCACTCACTTGCTCATCTCGATGCTTGGAATAGCATTCATCAACCCCAGCCTCATTCGATGAACCGCGCAGTTCCGCCTCTCGTGCCAACCATGAACAGAAACACTGCACTGTTGCTCCAGGCATCCGTCGTGTGTATCGGCTTCGTCTCCCTTGCGATTATGCTATGGGAACCCCACATCGAAGGCAGAAACGCCCACGCGTCGACATATGAGATCTATTTCAAGGATCCGTTCCTTGCGTATGTGTACCTGGGATCCCTTCCGTACTATCTCGCACTCTATCGTACATTCCGGCTCTTTGGGGAATTGAGAAGAAACGGGGGCGCTTCCCAGGCAACACTGGATGCGTTGCTTGGCATCAAGAATTGCGCGTACGTCCTTATCGGTTTCGTGCTCGGAGGGACCGTCATCATCCTTGTTTTCGGCGATAGAGAAGATAGACCGCCTGGGATTGCCATGAGTCTCCTTGCCCTTGTTGCGTCCAGTGCCATAGCCTTCGCGGCGTCAGTCTCCGCGCGGAAACTGAAGGGAGTCCTGAGCGAAGCAACGGGCGACCGGATTTGATTGGAGCGCCCAATTTGGCGGACGGAGGTAGCAGTCTCTCTTTATTGAAAGGGACGCCCGAAAACCGTCCCGCGGAGCGCCGCCAAACAGGGATGCCCCACAAAATTCCTTTCGTGTATTTCACGGGCAGCTGCGTCTTGATGGATGAAGGCAAGCCATTTCGTTTGCTCCCCCCTGCGCTCAAGAATATTCAACCCTGCCGTGCCTCCTCCGGATTCAGAGCAAGCCCGCTGGTTCGAGACTCATCTGCACCCGCATGAGCCCATGCTCCGCGCATGGCTGCAGAGCCGGTTCCCGCACTCGGAACCCGATGATATTCTGCAGGAAGCCTATTTGCGGGTATTGCAGGCGCGAGAGAAAAGCCCGATGCGGTCGCCCAAGGCGTTCCTGTTTGCCGTCGCCCGCAATCTGGCACTCGACCAGGTCCGGCGCAGGCGCGCAGCGGGCGAGAATGATTTGGCGAGGGTCGACGAGTTGGACGTCCTAGACGAAGCTGCAGATGTATCCGAAACCGTCGCCCGCAACCAGGAACTCGAACTCCTGACCCAGGCCATCCAGTCGCTGCCGGACCGCTGCCGCCGGATCTTCACCCTGCGCAAGGTATATGGCCTGTCCCAGTCGGACATCGCGCAAAAACTTGCGGTGTCCGAACACACCGTGTCTGCACAATTGACCATCGGCCTGCACAAATGCACCGACTACATGCGCCGTTGCCGACAGGAGCGTGAGCGATGAGCACCGTCCCATTTTCGGATCCTTCAAATGACAAAGCCCGCTGGATCGACCGCGAGGCGGCGGGTTGGGTCGTCAAGCGCGATCGCGGCTTCACTCCTGCCGAGCAGGACGCGTTCTTCCAGTGGCTGGCGGCCGACCCACGCCACGGCGAATGGATCTCCCTTCACCGCCAGACGTGGAAGGATTTCAACCTGCTCGCGGAATGGAACCCCGAGCACAGCGATGAACCAAATCCGGATCTGCTTGCCCGGCCGACACGTCGCACCCCGATCATTCGCTGGGCATGGTTCGGCACCCTGGCCGCCGCTTGCGTGACACTTCTTGTGTGGTGGGGAAACACCCCGCCCCAGCCTGCTGGGACCACGCATCTGACCGTGGCTGCCAAAACCTATGAGCGCCACGTGCTGGATGACGGTTCGATGGTGGACCTCAACACGGGCGCCCGCATCGAGGTCTCTTACACCGCAGGCGAGCGTCGCGTGCGGCTCGAACAGGGTGAGGCCAGTTTCACCGTTGCGAAAAACCCGTCGCGCCCCTTCATCGTCCGCGCCGCAGGCATCGACGTACGCGCCGTCGGCACAGAGTTCAATGTCAGGTTGGGCGATAGAAAGGTCCACGTGCTCGTCACCGAGGGTCGGGTGCGCGTCGATGACGCAACAACCGGCGCTTCCCTACTCGCCGTTGCCAACCCGGGCGAAGGCGCTGCGCTCGGAAAAGGCGAACAAGTGACAGTGCCCCTCGGCCCACCTGCACCGGTGCCGGTCCTGACCGCCAGCCGCAACGACATCGACCGGCAACTCGCGTGGCGGCCACAACTGCTTGAGTTCAATTCCACGCCGCTAGGCGAGGTCGTTGCAGCGTTCAATCAGCGCAACCGCCTCCAGTTGACCGTCGCCGATGCCGCCCTTCTCGACATGCGGATCGTGGCGTCATTCAATTCCGACAATGTCGAGGGATTCGTTCGTCTGCTGGAAATGACGGCCGGAGTGAAGGCGACACGCCAAGGCGACGTCATCACCCTCCGCGCGGGCCGGTAGGCTTCAGTCTCAATCCGGTCGGCCGCGAAAAATCCCCTTAGTGTGATTTTCCGCACAATGCGTCTTGGAGGCGAGCTCCTCACCCCCACATGACATCCCGCCCCACAATCCTTCGGAGATTTCTTTTCTCCTGCCTCCTGCTCCTCTGCGCGCCCCTTAGGCCAATCCATGCCGCCGAAACCTCGAAAAAGACCTTCGACGTTCCAGCCGGAGAAGCCATTGCCACGCTGAAACAGGCAGCCCGCCAGGCCGGCGTCGAAATCATGTTCCCCGCATCAACCGTCCGGGGCGTGACCACAAACGCCGTCAAAGGCCAGCTTACAACTCCTGAGGCCCTCGCCCAGATGCTCGCCGGCACGGGTCTCCTCATTGTGCAGGATGAGAAAACCGGAGCGCTGGCAATCCGGAGGGAGGCAGAGCAGGCTCCGAAAACTGAATCGACCGAACGGCGTCGGCGCGAGCAAACCAGCATAACCTCAGATGGCGCCCTGGAGTTGGAAAAATACTCGGTGGTGGAAACCCGGGTAGACGGACTCATCAACAAAGGTCTGCTACCCACCGACCGCGACGCTCCGCTGCACTACGAAATCGTCAGTCGACAAGATATCGAGCGCATGGGAGTGACCAACATCGAAGAGGTCTTTCGCAATATTCCGGCAATCACGACTTACAGCACGCCAAACCAGGAAGCCTCGGTCGTCCAGATCGTCGGCTCCAGCAGCCTGTCATCAAACCTGCGCATGCGTGGATTCGACGCGAACCAGACCACTGTGCTCATCAACGGCCGTCGTATTGCTCGCGCTTCCTTCCCCAACCTGGTTGGCAGCGCAAGCGGTGACCTCACCCGCATTCCGATCAGCGCGATTGAGCGCATTGAAATCCTCCCTTCATCAGGATCGGCCATGTATGGTGGAGGCGCCATCGGCGGTGTCATCAACGTGATCCTTCGCAAGGACTACCAAGGCCGCGAACTGTCGCTGACAGGGGCAACAAGCTGGGATGGCGGTTCGACGGAATGGAATGCGAGCTACCTGCATGGGTTCTCAATCAATGGCGGCCGAACCACGGGAACGTTTACGCTCAGCTATCGGGATCGAGGATCCCTCTCATTCGCCCAGCGTAAAGGCATGCTGACCCGTGCCCTCTCCCGCCTGACGACGGAGGCCGCCATAGGCAGCTTTACGCAGATGCCCGGGGTCATTCGCCTGAGCGCAACCACTGGCGATCTTGGAATCCCCGGCGCTCCGGGTGCCCGATATGCTCTCGTGCCGACAGGACTGACCGATGCCCAGGCAAATGCCCTTACACCCTCCTCGTTTGCGGCAACTGCCGGACAGTTCACACCTACCTTCGACCGATATCAGGACAACTTCATCTACACTCCGTCAAAAATGCTCTCCCTCAGCGCCAACGTTGAGCATCAACTTGTGAAAGATGACCGGCTTACTCTCTACGGTGAAGTCACCTATACGCGCCAGGAGCAGGAAATCCACAATCCGCGTTTTTTTGGCAGCGGCACGACACTCACCCTCAGCGCAACCCATCCATACAATCCCTTTCGAACGGGCATTACGCCCGGCTTCGTCGGCCGATCGGTGATTCTCAATGTTCTGCCAATCGACACCCGAGCAAGCGAGACGGACATGCGGCGCTCAACCTACCGGGGGGTGGTGGGAATCAAGGGCAAGCTCGGCGAGCGCTGGGAGTGGACTCTCGATGGTACCTCTGAGGTCACCGCGATCGCCGGCGACTCGCAAGTCGGCGCGGACAACATAATTCTGGCTTCATTCTTCTCCATCTTTACAAATCCGGCGACATTTCCCCAACGCTGGGCACTCTACAATCCGCTCGCTGACCACAACGTCCATCCAGCGCCGGACAGTATCAATCAAGACTACTTCAACGTGGTCGGCCACCAGCGTTATTGGCAGTATGCCTCAAACCTGATCGCCCGACTGACCGGCGACCTCTACGAATGGCGTGCCGGCATGATAAAGGGTTCAGCAGGAGCCGAGGCCTATTGGTGGCAATACGAAGGAAAGCGCCCCTACGAAATGCAACAGCCATTGATCGACATCATGGGTGGGCGAAACAACCTCTCCCGGGACATCGCATTTCTAAAGCAGGGCCGACGCACCGATGCTCTCTTCGGAGAAGCAATTGTTCCGCTGCTCAGCAAGAAATGGCGACCCGTCCCCATTGAAGCCCTCGATCTCAATCTCAGCGGACGCTACGAGAATGCCAACGATTCCAAGGCCGCAACCACCACCGCCACGGCGCTCCGGCTTGCTGTGACACGCGACATCGCTGTACGCGTTTCACGCACCGAGGGCTTCTTCCCGCCGGAACAAAGCAACCTCTTTCTTTCCGACTACGCCTTTTCAACCTCGGTAACCAATAATTTCACGTTCTCGGATCCAAGGCGCGGAGGACTGACACAGGTCAACGTCCCGCTGACCAATTTTTCCGGTCCCAATCCTTCCCTTCGGCCTGAAACTTCAACCTCGGACAATATCGGAGTCATCTTCACACCCCGCTTCGCGAAAGGCCTTCGCCTGGCCGTAGACCACTGGCGCACGAAAAAGGTCGATGCGATCCGCGCCCCCACCCTCCAGCAAATGCTCCTTAACGAGGCATTCTATCCGGATCGCGTCATTCGCGGCCCAAATCTGCCCGGTGATCAACCAGGCTGGGCTGGCCAAGTCACAGGTGTGGATCTCCGTTTCATCAACGTATCAAAGCTCGAGACAAGCGGTACGGACGTCAATCTGACCTATCCGATCAAGCTCGCGGATCTGGGTGAATTTACCCTGCGCGCCACCGCCACGTTTTCGGACAAGTTCCTTACGGTCATCACGCCGTTGACAGATCCGCTCGATACAATCGGCACAACTGAAGGCGGCCTCAAGGAACGCGGCAATGCGTCGGTATTTTGGCTCAGGGGCAATTGGACAGCGGGCATCACAGCCCGCTATACCGATTCTTACAAGACCGCGACAACGGCTCCCTCGCCCGCATTCCCCAATGGAACCGGCGCCGATGGAGACCACATCGCCAGCGATGTCACCTGGGATGCGCAGCTTGGCTACCGCATTCCCTATGACCTGTCCACGAGCGGCTGGCGCGGTCTGTTCCGCGGCACCCAGTGGACACTCAACGTGCAGAACGTGCTGAACCGCATGCCCCCATGGAATTCCAGCGGGTTTTACAGCCGGTACTCTGATCCCCGGATGCGCTACATCTCGCTGCAAATCAAGAAATCCCTCTGAGGCACGTCTATCCATGAGCCTCACATCCCAAAATTTTTAGACTTCCCGAACATGATCTCTCGTTGCCGCTCTTTTGTCATCGCTGGATTCACAGCACTACTTGCGACAGCATGGCCCCAATCAATCTTTGGCGCAACTGCTGACGCAGACTACGCAGCATGGCAGGCGATTCAGCGTCAAAGCCCGTCGTCTGCCGGAAAGCGCATGACAAAGGAGCAAAACGAACAATTCTGGCGCGACAAAGCAGTTGAACTGGATCAGCAGGCAGAAAAATTCCTCTCCACCCACCCCCAAGATGGCCGCAGGTGGGAGGTGATGTTGCGTTCCATTCAGATGGCCCGCTGGCGGGTTTACTCGGAAGAGACAACACGCGCGGCTGCCGAAGCGCGTGATCTCGTCCGTTTGCAGCAGATCATTTCAGCGCCGGATTCGCGGGGCGACATCGCCGAACAGGCAAGAGCCCTTTTCATACAAAACTCATTGGAAGCGGCCCGCACTGCCTTTCATGCGGGAAACAAACCCGACCTTGGCAAGCTCGCCGAGTTGCTCGACAATTTCGCTACCATTGCTCCTGCCTCGCGCTCGCGATCCAACCTCGAACGCATCTACCTTGGCCTGCTCGGGGAAGCTGCGCCTGACGAGGTCGAAGCCAGGCTTCACAAGTTGGCGGGCGACACCGCGAATTTGGACGTAGCGTCCATGGCCGCGGCACTGATCGACAAGAACGGCTTCCATGGCAAACCCATCGAAATGAAGTTCACTGCTGCCGACGGCCAGGCAATCGACCTTGCGAATCTTCGCGGCAAGGTGGTGCTGGTTGACTTTTGGGCTACCTGGTGCGGTCCGTGCATGAACGAAATGCCCAACGTTAAGGCGGTTTATGCCAAGTATCACTCGCAGGGCTTCGAAGTCATCGGTGTCTCGCTCGATGGCGGTGGCATCACGAAAGGTATCCAATCCGGAGTGAAGGCCCGCGAACAATTTCTCGCCTTTCTTGAACGCGAGCAGATGCCTTGGCCGCAGCATTACGACAACCTTGGCTGGAAAAACGAATTTGCCCAGAAATTCAAAATCAAGAGTATTCCCGCGGTGTTTCTGATCGGTCGCGACGGTCGGGTCATTTCCACCGAGGCCCGAGGAGAAAGCCTTGAGCCTCAAGTGCGCAAAGCCCTTGGGCTCTGAACGAACCTTTCGATTTCGCCTCACTCCAACCCATCACGCGGTCTATCCATGAGCATGGAACCCGCACGGCAGCCGCTCCTGCCGAGCAACGAGTCCCACGGTGCCACACCTTCGCGATTGCCACAGGGCGGAGGAGAACCGACAGGTTTGCAAAAACCTGTGAACCCTTACTCATTCTTTCGACGCATGAAACCTTTACTTCTCGGATCCCTGATCGTCGCGCTCGCGCTCCCGGCCATCCTTCCGGCCCAATCGACGGAGGCCGACAAGGCGTTCGCCGACTTTGAAGCCGCCAAGCGCCCTACTCCTCCGAGCGGGCTCGACACATCTGACCGCGCTGCCCAACTGCGCTGGTCCGATTCCGCCCAGCAGGAGATCGGCAAACGCGGCCTCGACCTCATCGCCGCCTACCCCAACGATCCGCGCCGCTGGGAGGTCGTTCAGTTCATCAGCTCGGGCATCCGACCCTATTTCGTGAAGGAGATCGGCCCGGATTTCGCCACCGTCGGCATGAAGGCGGTGGTTATCGACGAGGCGGCCAAGGCAAAGTGGACTGCCAAGCTGGCGGAACTCCGGCAGGCGATGGCTACTGCTTCCGACGTCCCGCCCGGCCCCAGGGAAGAGATGGACTGGAACGGATTCGCCAAGGACTTTCGCGCCACGACACAGGCGAAGACCAACGGCCAGGCCTATGACTACTCGGTGTTCCTCCCGCGCTTTGAGGCCCACGCGGCAAGATTCGCCGATCTCACTGATACAATCATCCGGCGCGCGGACGACTACCTGGGTGCCTTGGCTCGCTACGATGAACCCGCCGCCACAAATGCCTGGGTCAGGTTGGCTGACAAAAGTCCAAGCGATGCCCTGCGCGCCCACGCGAAACAGAAAGTGGAATTCGCCGGTGTGATGTCCCGTCCGCTTGATATCGCCTTCACCGCCGCGGACGGGCGCAAGGTCGATCTGAAGAATCTGCGCGGCAAGGTCGTACTGATCGATTTCTGGGCCACCTGGTGCGGCCCCTGCATCGCCGAGCTGCCCAACGTGAAGAAGGTCTACTCCGAATACCACGACAAGGGTTTCGAGGTCGTGGGAATCGCCCTAGAGAACGCCAAACTCACGCCGAAGGACACCCCGGAACAAAGGGAAAAGAAACTCACGGCCGCGAGAAAGGTGCTCACTGGCTTCACAGCAAAGGAAAACATGCCCTGGCCGCAATACTTCGACGGCAAATGGTGGAACAATGACATCTCCACCAAGTATTTCATCCAGGGAATCCCCGCTATGTTCCTGCTCGACCAGCAGGGCAAGGTCGTCACCACCAACGCCCGCGGCGAAAAGCTCGAATCCGAGGTAAAACGCCTGCTGGGGCTTTGATGAACCGCCTTACGGGGCACCGGCCGACCTGTCGCCCTTGGGCACAGGATTGAAATCCGTTCTGATGGCGAGAACGCAACAGGGCTGAACTTTCAGGTGCCAGTTTTGCTTCTCCGTGCTCGATTTTCGCGCGAAAGCGGGCGAGCGTGCCGGGGTGCCTCCGCTGGAAACTGAACACGCGCAATGGTTCGCGACCGAGGTGCAGCCGCATGGCTGCGCACTTCGGTCGTGGCTGCTCGCCCGGTTTCCCACCCTGCCGGACGTCGACGATCTTGTGCAGGAGAGCATGGTGCGCCTGATCCGGGCTCGCGAGGCCGGCCCGGTCGGCTCTGCCCGTGCACTGCTGTTCACCGCGGCACGCAATCTGGCCCTCGACGCCGTTCGCCGACAGCGCGTCGTGAATTTCGAGCCGATTACGGAAGATACGCCGTCGTTCGTCTTAGCGGACAGTACCGATGTCGTCGAAACCGTCAGCAAACAGCAGGAACTCGAACTCTTGACCCGGGCCATCCAGTCTCTCCCAGGCCGCTGCCGCGAGGTCTTCACCCTGCGCACCGCCTACGGGCTGACGCAGCGGCAGATCGCGGACAAGCTCGGCGTTTCCCTGAGCACCGTTGAAAAGCAGTTCGCCCAGGGCATCCGGCTGTGCGCAATCTTCTTCGCGAATGGAGGGCGATGATACGATGAAATCTGAGCCTCCCTCCCACCCGAACGACGCGATCCCCGACACGATTGCGGAGGCAGCCTCCACTTGGCTCGCGCGCCGCGATCGAGGTATGAATCCGGCCGAACAGGACGCCTACCTGCAGTGGCTGCACGCAGATCCTCGGCACTCCCAGGCTGTCGCCCAACACGCCGCCGCCCTCGGACGCATGATGCAGCTTCAGGAATGGCAGCCCGGTCACGACACCGAGCCCAACCCGCATCTCTTTGCCCCCTCCCGCCACCCCCGCGTGTGGCTGTGGTCCCTGGGCATGACGGCAGCCGCCGCCTTGGTCGTGGGCCTCTTCCTGCGGACACCCGAGCCGGTCCCTACACCCGCGGCTGCACCGAAGAACTATCTCCACGTCAACGAGAGACTGGCCTTGCCCGACGGCTCCCGGGTCGAACTGAAAGACGGCAGCCATCTGGTTGTTCAATATTCCGACGCCGAACGTCGTGTGAAGCTCGTGGGTGGCGAAGCCCATTTCAGCGTCTGGAAGGACGCTGCGCGGCCTTTTGTCGTCGAGGTCTCAGGCATCGAGGTTCGCGCCGTCGGCACTGCTTTCAACGTGCGCCTCGGCGACCAGGCCGTGGAGGTTCTCGTGACAGAGGGTCGAGTGAAAGTGGCTCAAGGACAGTCGGACACGGCTTCGCCCTTGTTGGTATCCGTCAGGGAACGCGCGGTCGTGCCCCTCGCGGCAGCCGAAGCTCCGGCAGTTGCTTCGGTGACAAACGAAGAAATTGCCGGTGAACTCGCGTGGCAGGCCCCACGCTTGCAGTTTCACGAGACACCGCTCGTTGAGGCCGTTGCGGAGTTCAACCGCCTGAACCGGCACCAGCTGGTGATCGGCGATCCGGAGCTGAACAACCTGCGCATTGGCGGTACCTTCCGCCCCGACAATGTCGAAGCTTTCGTTCGACTCCTGGGCACCACGCTGGGTGTGCGCGCCGAGGCGGCGGGTGAAGATCGCACCGAGCTGCGCCAAGGCCGCTGACCATCCGCACCAGGAATTTCGCGGGGTCGTTACGGTTTTCCCGGTCCGGCTCGTCTACATAGCTGCACACCGGTCATACACCATGCTCACATCCCTGCTTCGTAACCTCCTCC
>CAUJJL010000208.1 GCA_963205455.1 Verrucomicrobiota bacterium | reverse complement strand
TTGCCGAACGCAACCTCCGGCCGGTTCGGTACGAATGGAAAGCCGACGGCAAGAGCATCCTCGAGAAAATCCACCGCGCCCGTGAGGCCCTGACTCGGCAGCAATTCGTTAGTAAAGACATTAAAGAGACAGTGCACTAGGCGACTCAATTTTATCGGCAATCGATCAATGGATCAGTGCCGGGAAAATTGATGGAAAAGCAGCTGACCCAAGAGGAATTCCGGTTGGCATCACCCGCGATAGTACTTCCCGAAAAGGTCGAGACTGATTGCCTTCGTCTGTTTTAGGAGGAGACGAGTGGATTTCTCCTGCGCTCCTCAATCCATTCTTCTTGCCATGGAAACCGGAAATGCGATTCTGGTTTCCACGATCATGGTTACCGTCGATGAAAGGGCTGACTCAGCGGTTGGAGTGGAATTGCGACGTCGTATCGTCGCGCGGGCCGGGGTGCGGTTTCTCAGGCACGGCTACAGTGCCTTTGCCATGAGCGATCTCGCCGCGGATCTGGGCATGAGCAAGAAGACGCTCTATGTGTACTTTCGAGGCAAGGACGCCATCATCCGTGCGGTGCTCGATGGATTCGCGGCCGGAATCCGCGCGGAGGCAGAGGAAATCCTTGCCCGCCCCGGGCTGACGTTTGTGGCAAAGCTGCGCTCCTTTGCGGCGCACATGATGGCGCGGCTGGGCCAGTTCCGACCGGCAGTCATTCGTGATCTGCAGCTCAAGGGGCCACAACTGTACCGGCACCTGAAGCGGGTGCGCAGCGGGAACATTGCCCATATCTTCTCCGAGTATATCAAGGAAGGGCATCAAGCTGCTGCGGTTCGGACCGAAATCAGCCCTGATTTCGCCGGAGAATTTTTCATGCACGCGATGCAGGGCATGCTGGACGGTGAAACCTTGCAGCGCCTTCGTCGCACGCCTGCCGAGATGTTCGACGAGGGCATTCGCATCTTTTTCGGCGGCCTGCTCACGCCCGCCGGCCATAAGGAATATGAAAAGCTGTTTCCCCATTAGGCCCCTGGTGCTGCTGATCGCGGGCGGACTTGCATTGGTGCTAGGCGCCTGCAACCGACCACCGGAACGCGGCTGGCAAGGCTATTGCGAGGGAGAATTTGTCTATGTCGCTTCGCCGCTCCCCGGCCGCCTCGAAACGCTGGCCGTTGCGCGGGGCGATCGTGTGGCCGCCGGGGCGCCGCTGTTTGCCCTGGACGCTGTCGCCGAGCAGGCAGCACAGCGCCAGGCCGCCGACCAATTGCGGGGGGCGGAGGCGCAACTGGCCGACCTTCGCAAGGGCGCGCGACCGAGCGAAATCGCGGCGATCGAAGCGCGGCTGGAGCAGTCACGCGCCGCGGCGGATCTTTCTGCCAAGGAACTCACACGCCAGGAACAGTTGCGCGCCGCGGGGGCAAGTTCCATCGAGGTCTACGATCGGGCACGCGTGGCCCACGAACTGGACCTGCATGCCATCGACGAACTCGCTGCACAGCTGGAGACGATGCGCCTCGGCGGACGCAGCGATGCCATCGTTGCGGCTGAGGCGAGGGTGGCGGCGGCGCGGGCTGCGCTTGCCGGCGCTGAGTGGAGCGTAACCCAGAAGAGCCAGTGCGCTTTGCAGGATGCGCTCGTGTATGACACGCTGTACCGTCCCGGTGAATTTGTTGCCGCGGCCCGCCCTGTTGTCGTGCTGTTGCCGCCTGCCAATCTGAAGGTGCGATTTTTTGTACCGGAGACTGAATACGCCACATTGCGCGTCGGCCAGCCTGTACGTGTCCGCATCGACGGCCGCCCCGTGTCCCTCACGGGCCGTGTTTCCTATCTGTCGCCGCAGCCTGAATTCACGCCGCCTGTTCTCTACAATCGCGAGAACCGCGCGAAACTAAGCTTCATGGTCGAGGCCTCGCTCCCGCCTGCCGATGCTGGTGATCTCCATCCTGGCCAGCCGGTTGACGTGACGCGTGCGGAGTAAGGCGTCATGAACGCGCGCGAACTCGTCATCGACGTCAGCGGCGTGGTCAAGCGCTTCGGCAACAAAACCGTTGTCAACGGCATAGACCTGAAGGTGGAGCGAGGTGAGATCTACGGCTTTCTCGGACCGAACGGCAGCGGAAAGACCACGTTTATCCGCATGCTCTGTGGCCTGCTCACCCCCGATGCGGGTTCGGGAACCTGTCTTGGCTTCGACGTGCTCAGACAGCAGGCAGAGATCAGGCGTCAGGTCGGCTACATGACGCAGCGTTTCAGTTATTATGAGGATCTCACCATTGCGGAAAACCTCGATTTTATCGCGCGCGTGTATGCCGTGCCGGATCGACGCGAGGCCGTTGCGCGCAGCCTTGAGCGCCTGGGACTTCAGAACCGCCGCCGCCAACTTGCGGGTGAACTCTCAGGAGGATGGAAACAACGCCTCGCGCTTGCCGCGTGTCTCATTCATTCGCCGCGGCTCCTGCTCCTGGATGAACCGACCGCAGGCGTCGATCCGAAGGCGCGGCGCGATTTCTGGGAGGAGATCCATGATCTTGCTGCCGAAGGCCTGACCGTGCTCATCACCACGCACTACATGGATGAGGCTGAGCGTTGCCATCGACTCGGCTACCTAGCCTACGGTGAACTGCTAACCCGTGGCACGGTCTCGGAGGTCGTCGCTTCGGCGGGGCTCACGACCTGGAGCGTAAGCGGGCCCGACCTTCACCACCTGGCCAGGCGTTTGCGCGGGCGCGAAGGCGTGGAGCAGGTTGTCGCTTTCGGTAACACGCTGCATGTGAGCGGACGCAATGCCACACTCCTTGAAGCGGCCATTGCTGCCGAGCGCGATGCGCGTCACGAATGGGCGCGTGTCCGCAGCGGACTTGAGGACGTGTTCATCAGCCTGATGAGCGGTTCTCGCGACAACTTCACATGAGCTCGAACCGTTTTGCGTCTTACCGGCTTTGGGCACTGGTCGTGAAGGAGTTCATCCAGATGTGGCGCGACCGCGTGACTTTCGGCATGATGGTCGGCATCCCGCTGATGCAGTTGATGCTTTTTGGTTTCGCGATCAATTCAGATCCGCGTCACCTGCCGACTGCCATTCGCAACGCGGATATGGGGCCATTCGCCCGCACGCTCGTTGCCGCGCTTCAGAACAGCGACTATTTTCAAGTCACGACGGTGACGGCCACGGAGGAGGAAACCCAGCGGCTGCTTCAGCTCGGAAAAGTGCAGTTCGTGATCAACATCCCGGTCGACTTTTCGCGCCGTCTGCTGCGCGGCCTGTCGCCAAACGTGCTCGTGGAAACCGATGCCACTGATCCCTCCGCGGTTGGACCGGCTGTTTCGACGCTTCGTGCCCTCGCTGGCAAGGTGCTTGATCATGATCTCAAGGGTCCGCTGGCAGCGCTGCGCGACTCCGTGGCGCCGGTCAATTTTCAGGTTCACGCGCACTACAACCCCGAGAACAACACACAATACAACATCGTGCCCGGCCTGATGGGCGTCGTGCTCACGATGACGATGGTGGTCATTACCTCGCTGGTGATCACACGTGAACGCGAACGCGGCACCATGGAGAACCTGCTTGCGACGCCGGTGCGTCCGGTCGAGGTCATGCTGGGGAAGATCGTGCCCTATATCGTGGTGGGCTACATCCAGCTCACGCTTATCCTGCTGGCGGCACGTTATATCTTTGATGTGCCTCTGGCGGGCAGCCTCAGCCTGCTATACGGCGTCGCGTTTCTATTCATTGCGGCGAATCTCGCAATGGGCATCACGTTTTCCACCCTGGCCAGGAATCAACTGCAGGCTGTGCAGATGGCGTTCTTCTTTTTCCTGCCTTCGATCCTCCTGTCCGGTTTCATGTTCCCCTTCCGCGGCATGCCCGAGTGGGCCCAATGGCTCGGCACGTGCCTGCCGCTCACCCATTTCCTGCGCATGGTCCGCGGAATTCTGTTGAAGGGCAACGGTCTGGTCGAGATAGCCCCCGAACTCTGGCCTCTGCTGCTTTTCTTCGTCGTCGCCTTGGCTATCGGCATAAAACGCTATCGACAGACCCTTGATTGAGTCGCCCGACAAGATTTCAAGCAGAGGCGGCCGCTTCGGCCGGATCAAGAGTTCGAATGAGAATTTTCCCGCCGATCATATCATGGCTTTGCGGCCTCATAGTGGAGCTTTGCGAGGCCGAGGCCGTATTCGCCAGCGACGGAATAGAGTAACCAGGCATCGTCGCCGTCTCGGTACACCATCGGGTCGCGCAACTCGCGCACACGATTGTAGCCGTACTTGATCGTGCTTCCGCCGCGAGAGTAGGCGAGCGGCAGGTCGGCGCCTTCCCACGGGCGCTCGGGTTGGAGCACCTCGAACACACCGCTCGCCCGCCATGTCACAGGTGGTCCGCGCAGTTCGACTTTCGTGGCGATGATGCGTTCGGGTCGGTGATTGAGACAGGAGAAGTAAACGAAAAGGCAGCCATCGTGGAGATCGGTGCCGACATGGCGGATGTCGTAGCGTCCATCACCCTCTTTCGGACGACGCTCGGGCGGTGTCGCGCGGGGTTCGCCGCGCAGCCACGGATCAAGCGCATCGAGGATATCCTGGCCGATGATTTGTCCCACCGGCTGGAAGGGCGTGCCGAGTTCTTTCGTTTGGAGCAATCTGCCGGAGCCGTTGAGGGCATACCAGGTACTGCCCTGACGAAAGACACGAAGATAGGCGGGGCCCACGACGACGCCCAGGTCGCGAAATGTCCGACCATCCGAGGAAACAGCCACCGTGGATATCTGCGAGCCGCCGCCCTCCCGCGGAGGTCCGTGGGTGAACAGATAGATCTGCCTGGTCTCGTCGTCGATCACGGCCTCCGGCGAAGCAATATGACCGCGCAAGACCTTCTGATCGGCCAGCGGCAACAATCCACCCTGCACGAGGGTCCATGGACCGGCGATATCATCCGCGTGGGCGAATCGGATGTATTTTCCATTGTGGTGGGCGAAATAGAGGTAGTAGCGACCCAGTCGATTCTGCACCCAATCCGGCACGCGAATGAGGGAGGGTCCATTGATGCTTTCACCGTCGTCGCCAGGCAGCATTGCCGGCGCAACAATGGGCCGGTCCAGCATCCGTGTCGCGCGAATGACAGAGGGAGACGCATGCGCCAGACAGTGGCCGATCAGGAACGTGGCTAGTGTGGGGAGTACTCTGCTGAAGGACATGGTCATGATGTGAAAGGCATCAAGGCACCGGCGTTACTGTCATCAACCGCCTTGCTTCGTTGAAATTCAAATCCCATTTGCCCGTGCGCAAGCCGCCTCCGGTCGCAATCACGGTTGGCTTTTCAGTGCCCAGAGGCGACACCTGGACAACGACAAGGAAGCGCTGATCCACCGCGGATGCTGGTGTTGCTTTGAGATGCCACTGGTCCGGCAGGCGAAGGTTCTTACCCATGCGCCAATAGATCGCGGGATGCCCCCCAAAGTCATTGTCCTGTTGGAACCGGAGGTTTCTCGGCTCGAGCCATGAAATTGCTGCTTCGCCGCGCTCCGCTCTGACAACGACACGCTGTGCCTGTTCGTCCACCTCCATTTGTTTCGGAGCGTGCAGAAGCCAATCAAAGCGACGCGGTGTGTTGTCCGCCGCGCGCACGTCGTCGAGAATCACGTAGGTTTCGACAGGCCCACCGCGGAGCCACACCACGTGCCTGTCGAAACGCTCAAGCGGAGCCTCGGGATAGGCGTGCTCTGCCGCCCCGACCCAGTACACCCAGTGATCATGCGCTTCGTAATGTCGCACGCGACCGTGGCCGCGGTTGTTGCCATAGGGCTGTCCGGTGCCATCCACCAGCAGCGTGTTGTGCGCGCGTGTTTGCACACTCCACTGCTGGCGATGGGGGTCACCTGCGGGGGTGAAGTAACCTGAATCGAGGAGGAGATCCTCGTTGTAGGCGATGATGTGAAAGCTGTTCTGGTCTGCATGGCCGTGACCAAAGGCGCCATAGGGGCCGGAGTGGAACACGAAGCGCACGTTGTCCTCGGGACGCGTGTAGGCGGAGTGCGTGAACACCGCCCCGATGTCCGCGAAGAATCGCGATGGTGCCAGGGATTCCAGAGAAAGAGGCTGGACCTGGGTGGGTTCAGACCAGCGGAGCAACTCGCCAATCCCGGGCACAGTATCGTCGGCCGGCAGGTTGGCAGCGTAGGCGGCGGCGTGACCGTTGGAGTACAGTGTTGCCATGCGGTTGGCGGCAAGCCGGGCTCGTCCCCGCGGCTGGGCGGTATTGTCATCGAGATCCGTTTCGCCGGTATTGGTATCGCCGAGCCGCGCCCACGTGCTGCCGGGTGGGAACGCATAGATCAGGTAGTAGGGCGTTGCACGAAACCAGGGATTGCCCTCTTCAAGAGCGAGCCCGAATGCCGTGCGGAAGAGGTCCAGTGTCTTGAGATGAGGCAGCAATTCGGTGGCGTGGTAATACTTCATCCCCTCGAACGAGCCTCCATCGTTGCCACCAAACCACGGGTAGAATGCGCTGAAGGTGCGCAACCCTGCTTCCACCCATCCCGCCGCCCTGGGATCCTCGCCATAGATTGCGAGAGCTCCGGTCAATGCATCCAGGTAGGCGTGTTGCCAGTCGTGCCCACGCATGAGCGACTGGGACGCTCCCGCCATGCGCTCAAAAATCGGCCGGGCACGAGCTGCGAGCGCCAGCCGGATGAGAAGCCGTTCGTCCGCTGTCCATTGATCGTGAAGGAAATCGTAGGCCAATCCGAGGGCGACGACGATAGCAGCATTTCCAAAGTCTGAGTTGCGTTCGGATAAAAACCCCTCCGGGTCCATCTGCGCGGCGAGTAGTGTGCGCTGGCGGACTGCATCACGAAAATACGGATCACCCGTGGCAAGCCAAAGCCAGGCTGCATCGCCAATTGGAGTGGCGAGTTCGTAGGCAGCCTCTTTTGAAGCCCAGATGAGCAGTTTGCGATCAGGGTGGCCGACAGGCCGTTCGATCGCGCCAGCAGGAACCTTCGTCTCGTATTTTCCCAGTGAATACGGCTTCTCGAGTCTGGAGCGAACACGTTGTTTCCAGGTTTCCAGGCGTGATCCCAGACGCTTGGCACGGGCCCGAAGCGTCGGAAGCTCCTCCTGTCTCACGAAAGCGCGAGGATGGCCTGTGGGGATGCGGGCCAGGTACTCAGACCACGATTTCAAGGGCCAGCGTGGGAGTGAGGACGGGAGTTCGAATTCATTCGGGCTGCTCCATTCGCCTCGTGAGGGCGACTCTACGCGGGTCCGCCAGTACCACTTGCCCGGCTCAAAGGGTGTCAGAGGTCGGAAGAAAGGTTGCTGTGACGTCGTCGTTTCCCGTTTGCTGAAATCGGCATGGCGCGACCACTCGATGCGGTAGACCTGTGCCCCGCGCACCGCCAGCCAGCGAAAGCTCGGTGGATTTATCTGCAATCGCGATTCTGCAAACGGCTCCGGTCGGGATAACTTGTCCTGCAGCACGAAGTCGATGCGCTCAGCCGCATCAGAAATCGTGGAAGCCCCGGCCAGTATCAGGATCGCGATACCGCGGCAGTTGAATCGTTTGAAGATCAGATTCCCGAGGGGCATGTCATTAGGGATCGGTGGCTACAGTGAGATGGATGGATTGGGTGCCGCTCGCGAAGGCCCGCGTGAGAGTTTCGTGGCCGTTCATGCACTCTCACCCTTCCGGGCGCGGCAACGTCAGGGTGAATCCGAGAAGTCCTTCATCCACCCGAGTTGCGGCCATGCGGCGGCCTGATCCCATGGGTGGCGTGGGCCGGGTGTGCTGCGGCCATTCGTGATGCAGTCGCGCAACTTTCGGCCGAGGCGCTGCACGATTTCCGGATGACGATCCGCAAGATTGTCGGTTTCCGCGGGGTCGGCTTCGAGATCGTAGAGCTGGTAGGGTGGCAAGAGTGACAGATCGGCCGCTTCAACTTTGAGCCACCGGCTCGGCGATGGCGTGGGAGGACTCCAGCCACCCGAACCGGGCCAGAGCAGAAGTTTCCACCGGCCTTCGCGTATCGCGAACCTTCCTTCTCCGGAATGATTGACCAAGGTTTCCCTTGCCGCGCGCCCCGACTCTCCGCGCAACTGGGGCAGAAAACTGATACTGTCCTCGGCGGCATCTCCTGGCACCGGGGCGCCAAGCAGATCGGCGCAGGTGGCGAACAGGTCGAGTTGGCCGATCAGGGCAGACGTACGTTTACCTGCAGGTACATGCCCCGGCCAGCGCACGATGAAGGGCATGCGATGGCCACCTTCAAAGAGGTCTGACTTGTAGCCGCGATAGCCTGCACTCGGATCGTGTCCATGCCGAAGGTGCTCGGGCACGCTGACTGCCGGGGCGAAACCGTTGTCGGAGGTGAAGACCACGAGTGTGTTTCGATCGAGATGGAGGCGTTCGAGGGCGTCCATCAACCGGCCGACATCGGCATCGACCTGGGTGACAAAATCCCCGTAGGCCGTCACGCCGGTCTTGCCGACAAACTTCCCGGTCGGGAGGACAGGCGTGTGCGGGGAGGCCAGGGCGAGATAGAGGAAGAAAGGTTGATCGTCACCTGAACGGGCGTGCAGGGAAATCCAGTCGAGTGCCTCCTTGATGAGGCGCGGCTGCACGTCTTCCATCTTGAAATCCGGTGCGATTGGTCCCCTTCGCCAGAGCCGCGGTGCGTCGCTGTCGCCAATTTGTCCTGTCGGGAGTGCCGTGGCACGGTCGTCGCGCAGCCACACGTAGGGTGGCATGTCGAGTGAGGCGCTGATGCCAAAAAAACGTTGGAAACCATGCGCCAAAGGTCCGCCAGCGAACGGGCGGGCGAAATCGACGCCCTGTTCTTCCGGGCCGTTCATTTCCCAGTCCAGTCCGAGATGCCATTTCCCGATCGCCGCGGTGGCGTATCCGTGATCGCGCAGGAGCCCCGCGATCGTCACCCGTTTCGGCTCGATCAGGCTCCTTCCGTAGCCATTCAACACGCCATTTTTCAGGCGTCCGCGCCAGGCATAGCGGCCCGTAAGGAGCGCGTAGCGACTGGGTGTGCAGAGGGAAGAAGCGGAATGGGCGTCGGTGAACTGTAGTCCCTCACGCGCCAGGCGGTCGATGCAAGGCGTGCGCCAGGCGCTATGCGCATTGTAGCAGGAGACATCACCGATGCCGAGATCGTCAGCGAAGATGACAAGGATGTTCGGCCGATTGGTGGGCGCTGCGGCGGCACCACTCGCTGAGAAGTAATGGAGAAGCAGGCTTGCCAGCAGAAAACGCCGGACGTGACCGAAGAGATGTGGAAGTGGTCTCATTTCCCGTTCTCTTGCCTGTAGGCAGAGACGCGGTCAGCGGCGGCCAGGACCGCTTTGTCCCCATGCAGCGTTCCGTAGAGGGTGAGCGCCATCGCGACTTCAGTGTAGTTCACGGTCTTGGGCTTGCCTGTGAACGGATCCGGCTCCAATCCGACACCGGTACGGGTATTTCCCCGGGGGTCAACCTCGCCGGAAGGCAGGATCCGGGTCACCTGCCATGCGACAGCGGCGGGCAGTGCGGCCTCAAACGCGGGCAAGGGAAGGTGGAGCGCCAGCACCTGGCCAAAAAGTATGGAAACGACATTGTAGCTTGAATCGCGTCCCCCGCGTTCGATGAACACCCCTTCCTTGTCGCGCAACGTGAGGGCATGTTGAATCAACTTACGTGACTTTTCGATCATCCGCGAATCGTCGAGTACGAGTCCGCAGAGACCGAATGCCTTTGCCGCGATGATGACCCGGTTTACCGTGTGGCCGACCTTGGGAATGATGGTGTCATAGCCTGCGAGGAGGAAGTCTGCGGCGCGGCGCAGCTTGGGATGGAGGGCAACAAGGCGATCGTGGAAATGGTTTTCGTAGGGAGATTGGCGAATGACAAGAATGGCGCGACCGAGCTCCTGCAGGAAGAAGTAAGCCGTCTCAACGGCAGCCGGGCCGTCGCGCGAGGTGCTTCCGTTCGGCTTGACGATCGCGTCGAATCCGCCGTCTGCGCGCTGGTGGGCAAATGCGACCTCTATGCCGCGCCAGCAATCATCCGCAAGCGCGAGATCGCCGGCAACCACCGCTGCGATCACGCCCCTGCACGAACCCCGTTGCGGGCCCACCTCGATCCAGAATCCATTTGCGCGGTTGCCTCCAGTAAATCCCTTGGCATCGGGTTTGTCACCGGAGCTGAGCGAAGCAAGACGGCCGGGAGGAAAGGATCGAAGGACTTCGTATTCGCTCAACCGCGAAGGTTCAGCCGCGATTGACGTAGAAACCGACAGCAGAGTGGAAAGGACAACGAGAGGGAGCAGGCGCAGGGAGCGATTCATCAGGAAATTTCCAGGTTGATGCGGAAGGGAGTGAGGCCGGTCAGGTAGACACTCTGGCCGTCCCATTTTGGAAGGGCACCGCGCAACTGCGTCCATGAGTGCGCGGCCTGGCCAGGTCCGAATGAAATCGAGTCGTCACCAACGGTGTACCGTCCCGTTCCGGATTTCAGCAGGTAGGCATCGGCGATGCCTTTGACCGGCGTGACTCCGTCCAACCTGCCACCGTGACGGAAGGCCAGTTCGATGGCGACGGGCACGCCGTCTGTGCCGGTTATTTCCATGGCGATCTGAAAGCGGCCGGACTTCTCCTTGAAGACTGCGCGTGCGAGGAGATGCTGAACGTTGCTCTGCGCGCGGGCCGCCCTTCCTCCGACCGCGAGCGTTCCGTTCGGTGCCATGCGCACATGTTCACCTTCCATGATCTGTTCAGTGGACAATGGCTGAAAATAGGGACCTTCGAGACGTTGCTCCAACTGATAACCGTCGTCCAGGACTTCCAGTCTTTCGCCCGCAAACTGTCCCTTGCCGAAGAACGCGCTCGCGCAACGGAGTGCTTCCAAGGCGGCCGTGCCCTTTCGGAAGGAGAACAACGTGGAATTCTGCGCGAGTATCGTCGCGCTCGCGGATGCGCGCCGGATACGTGCGAGCTGTGAGGCTGGAAAAACCTTCGCGTAGTTTTCGGGAAGCGGTTTTCGAGTTGGAAGCTCGTTGGCAAATTCGGGCTCCTCGAGGGAGGTAAGCAGCTCCCGGGTCAGTTGGGCTTCGGCTGTGCGTTCGATCTGATCCGCCATCGCTGCGAAACGACCATTGCCGTCGAGCCGGGCCAGCGTGCGAAAACTGTAGTAATAGCGGGCCATGCTGCCACGCTGGTACTTGTCCTGTCGTTTCGATGCCTCGGTCACGACCTCACCATCCGGATGAACGTAGAAAAGCGTCATCTCCAGATTGCGTCGCACGGGATCGCGCAATTCAGGCCGATTGAGGTGTCGCGCGACGGTGAGCAGCGCGCGGTCTACGATGGGCGAATAGACGGAGGTGCTTTTCTCTGTGTATTGGCCGTCCGCATCGATGTCGATGGTCTCGGCCAGCCATTGGTTGATGCGGGTGATGTAGCGCGGATCGGGGAATTGCGCGTGAATGCCGGCGAGGGCGGCGCAGACCACCCAGCGGTGGTTTGGAGTGTGCACGCCGCCGGTCACGAGCGCCTCGCCCGCGCGACGGAGGAACGTGCCCAGTTGCTCACGGAGTCGCATTTCCGACGGATCCGCCTCCCGGTGCAGGAGTGCCGTGAGGGGCCCGATTGATTCGACGACAAAGGCAGTGTCGGGTGGGGAATGGAAATTGGTCGCAACGAGATCGATCGTGCCATCCTTGTGCTGTGCCTCCAGGAGAAATGCCGCGGCACGCTCGATGGAGGGGAGGAGCGAGGGATCGCGGAAGTGCCGCGAGGCGGGGGCATGCCGGGCTGTGGCCAGAACGGTGATCAACCGTGCGGTGTCGTGGGCGTTGGCGATGCCGTAGGCGTCGGTCACGGCGCCATTCTCAAGCTGACTCCTCAGGAGGTCGGGGATGAACGCGTCGTTTGCAGCGGCGAGTCGTGCCCAGAATGGTGAAATCGAAGCAGTCTCAGTTGATGGTGCCTTGGCACGTGCCAGGCCGAGCGCGCCAACTGAAAGCGCCGACGCTGTGGAGATCAGGAATGAACGGCGATGCATGGAAAGGGCGGATTCCGACAAGGATACAGCACGGATTCGCGCTGTCACGAAGCATGGCAGGATTTGTGCCTGCCATGCCAGGCCCAGGAAACGGTCGGATCAGAAATCCAGCGTCGTGGTCAGGATGAAGAGGCGCGGATCGATGATGCGAAAGGAGGTGGGACGCCCCAACGGATCGACAGCGACGGGCTGGAGACGCCCGTTCTCGAAGGCATTGCGGACATTCAACTGGGTACGGACGCGGATGCGATCGTTTGAAAGCTTGAACCGGTAGCCAATGCTGAAGTCCACATACGTGCGGGCCTTGTCAAAGACCGGCTTGTCCGGATCAAGTTCGAGGATGACGCCATTTTCTGGTGCACGACCGAGATAGCCGATGGCGGCCTTGTCCTCCCAGCGAACTGCGCCGCCGATGCTCCAGTTGCGCAGGCGACCCTCGGTGAAATCGTAGTTGGTGAGTGCATTCCAGCGCCATTCGCGGATCTGCGCGCGGGATTTACCGTCGTTTGCGATCTCAAACAGGTACGGTGCGCGTATTGAGCCGAGCCATTGATTCATGGCATAGTTGCTGTTGGCGTTCCACCAGAGGTTGCCCTGGTCGTCCTTAGCGGACATCCAGACGGGGAGGCGACGTTCAAAGTATTCCTCGAGTTCGCCGCCGATGTTTGAATCGACGGACTTCTGTTGGGCAGCGTTGAACTTGATGCGCCAGTTGGGACGAGGATTATAGACAGCCTCCAGCTCCCAGCCCTTGGATTCGCGATCGCCGCCGACACCCACGGCGCCAGTGAGATCGGTCTGGCGAAGGAACGCGGGGTCGAGCTTGACCAACTCTGTGGCTGCCTTGTCGTAGATTTGGTCTTCGGTCGCGGTGATGCCCTGTTGCTGGTAGCGCGCGCGGATCACACCGATGGCCCAGCCGAGGAACGACTGAGGGGTCTGCTGGCGGCCTCCTTCGAGAACATGGGTGCGGGAGCCGACGGTGCCGAGCTGGCTGAGGCGAGCCTGGAGTTCCTTGACTTCGTAGCGATTGACACGCAGGGCGAGTTTGCCGTCGAGCAGTGTCACACCGATGCCGAAATCCTGTCCCTTGCTCGTGGGATTTGGCATACGAATGCCGTTGATGTCGTAGCGGATCGCCTCCGGTGAAAAACTGTCCGCCCAGTTGTAGTAGAAACGGAGCCATGGGGTGGCCTTGGCGACAATGCCAAGGGTATAGGTGTTGCCTTTCTCAACGGCATCCGGGGTCGGGAATGTCGCGAGGGCCTCCGAATCGGGTGAATATAGACCGGTTTCCGGGTCGATTGTCCATGCGTTCGAGGTGTTGCTTCCCTGTTTGTCGCGACGGTAGCCTGCCGTGGCAACGATGCGATCGTCGATGAAAGAGCCCTGGTAGGTGACATTTGCGGACTCGATATAGCGTGTGCGTGTTCTCGTATTGCTGATCGGCACCTCATCAAGGCGCGCCTGTTCGGTGACCCATTGATTGGTCTGTGCATTGAACCAGGTGAAGGGATAGGTTCCCGCCAGATTCGCGATCGATGTGGGTGCGTAATCGATATTCTGCCCCTGTTTGTCGCCAAGGTAGTACTGGAAGTAGGTTGTTGTGGAGGCGGAACGATTTGAAGGCGTTATCCATGCGTGATCCGAAGCAATGAAGTCGTTGTATCGGTAGTTGACGCTTTCCTGGTCGCGACGCTCGGCATGCAGGTTGATCCTCTGGCGTCCGAACAGCGCGAATCGCCTGGCATTTGGCTCGGGTGTGAACTGGTAGACCAGGTCACCGCTGAAGGTTTCCTCGTACTCGGGAGTGCGGAGTACCAGAGGGCTGGCTGCGCCGACGTAAGGACGCCGAAAATTCGGGTTGGGTGATCCGTTGAGGAGTCGTTCGTTGACGTCGACAAAGATGATGGTGTCGTTCTCTCCGATCATGTCGCGCTCATAGCGTTCGAAATCCTGGCGAAAATAGCCTGCGCGTGCGGCAAGAAGGTGTCTGGGGGTTTCGACGAGGAACTGCTCAAGCTCGACCATGTAGGTCGTGGCGTCGTCCTTGACGTAGTTTGGGGCCACGTAGTTGATGCTCGACCAGTCGTAGAGGGACTTGTCCGAGACACCGGGTTCAAAGAACAATGGATAATTTGTCTTGTTTCGACGGAGATTCGTTCCGCTTTGGAGGAGGCGCAGGTCGGTTGTCCACCGGCGCGGGGTGGGAGTTCCGGCAAGGTTGCCTGTGCGATTGACTCCCCAATAGGTGACAGAGCCATCGGATTCGACGAAGAGAGGTGTTCGCTGGTAGAAATTATTCCCCTGAGCCCAGAGTCCAAGAGGCAGGTTGTTGTCACCGGAAACCGCGTAGGGTCCGGAAGTGGTGCCGTTGGAGAGTGTGACCATTCGGGTCACGGGATTCCAGGTCGGTTCGCCTGCTGCGCGCCAATCGGTGATCGTCTGACGCGGTGTGAGGGCGTTGGGGCGCTGGGCCTCATTGCGGTAGGACTCCACGGATGCCTTGAGTGTGGTGCGGCGGAAGGGCTGATAGAAGAGGGAGAACTGACCGCGTCGGATTTCCTCTCGGGAGGGTTCAAGCTCGAAACCCTTGTCTTCCCAAACGCCGGCTACGCGGATGCCGAGTTTCTTGTCAATCAGCGGCCGGTTGAAATCGAAAGAGCCTCGGTAACCACCGCGGTCGTCTACGCGAAACGTGACGCTGGAAATGGAGCGGTTGGCCCGGGCATAGGCAGGTACAAGGTTGACCGTGCCCGAGCCTGTGCTCAGGCCGAAGATGTTGGAATTGGGTCCGCGCGAGATCTCGATTGCCTCGATGTTGTAGAGGTCGAGGGGGATGTTGCGGTTGCTGGCAAAATTTCCGATCGCTACATTGGCCGAGCCAAGGCCGCGGATTCGATTGGCGGTCTGCGGGTTTGCCTGGATGTCGTCATTGACACCGCCGTCCCGGTTGGGCGTCATCGCCGTAAACTGTCCGGTGCCTTCGGTGCTCGCCTCGTAGAGAAAGACGTCGTTGATATCGTTGGCTGCGGTGTCCTCGAGTTGGAGTTTTGTGACAACGGTAATAGAGGAGGCGAGATCCTCCAGGCTGGTGTTGAGGCGGGTGCCGGAAAGGGCGTTCGTGGCGAGGTAGCCACGATCGCTCGTGGTGACAGTGAATGGGGAGAGCTGAATCGCCTCATCCTCTTCGGTTTTTGCGGTTGTTGATGTGGATTGCTGGGCGGAAAGGTTGCCGATCAGCAGAAGCGCAGCGGACAACGGCACGAGGTGGAGACGGACGAATGGATTGGAGAACGCCTTGGTCATTGGCATAAGGGTTTGATGGGTGACTTCCGACAGTGGGGTTCGGCTTGACGGAACGATGGAAGCCATCCCGTCGGTGTCAGGCATGCGCTGTTGCAAGCGTTGCAATGATCACACTGCGCACATGCGAATGGATGCCGGCGAAAAACGCATAAAACCCCTTTCGTGCCTCCGCTGTGATCAGAGGCGGCACGAACCAACCTGCGGGAATTCGGCTGGCAGCTAGGCTATCCCTTTGATCGCCCCATCAGAAAATAGAGGATGGAGCCGAGGAACGGAATGAGGATGATGACAATGATCCAGATGATCTTGTTGGGGGAGTTGCCCTTGATGCAGTCGATGAGTGCAACGATCCAGAGGATGATGCAGAGGACACTGATGAGGTAGTTGATATTCATCGCGGAGAGATTTGCCACGGTGTCGCTTGGTTGCCATCCCGGAAATTGCAAAGGGTGCTGAAAATGCGTGACTGTATTTCAACTCCACGTCGGCCGGATTTAATGAAATGAGGCTGCGTTACCGATATTACCTCTGGCCACTCGACGAGCCCCGGTCCCGGCTCCTCACACGGAAGTTTGAGCGCCGCCGAAGTCTTAGTCCCCTCAATCCTGCCGAAAGTGCCCCTCAGGCAACGTAGACGCCGCCGTTGATGTCCAGCGTCGCGCCGGTGATAAACCCATCAAATTCACCGGCCAGAAAAACCGCTGCGCGGGCGACATCATCAGGTGTGCCGGCGCGTGCGAGAGGGATGCCCGCGATGGTGGCCTGGGCGGAGTCCGGGGTGGTGTGCGTCGCATGAAAGCTCGTTCCAAGAATGAGCCCCGGCGCGAGTGCGTTCACCCGGATACCTTGGGGGGCTAGTTCGCCCGCAAGCGCACGGGTGAAGGTGATCACGGCGCCCTTCGAGGTTGCGTAGGCCAGCGAACCGGCATGTCCACCTTTGCGGCCTGCCAGCGACGCGAGATTCACGATGGACGCACCCGGGTTGGCTGTCGCGGCGGCGGCAAGGTGGGGTACGGCGGCTCGAGTGACCCGGCGCAGGCTGCCGAGATTGAGCTCCATGACGTCGTTCCAGAATTCGTCGGTGCCGTCTGCGAAGGAACGGCGCGCAATCAAGGATCCAGCATTGTTGATGAGGATATCCAGGCCGCCGAGGAAGGAGACGGCTTCGTTGACGATCCCCTCGCATCCGGACGCGGTTGTGAGATCAGCGGCCGCGGCCCCGGCACGAACCCCGATTCCTCTTGCCTCTGCAACCAAACGATCGGCGTCGCTTGCACTCCGGTGATAGTGGACGAAGACATCACACCCGGCACGGGCGAGATGCTGACTGATCGCAAGGCCGATGCCTTGTGCGCCCGCTGTTACAAGGGCGCGCTTCTTATGCAGTTTGTTCATGGAGCGGACGTTTGAGGCGTGTACGTCCGCGATTTATTTTTCGTTCAGTTCGGGGGGAGTCAATCCGAGCTTTTCGAATCGGTGGCGCAGGACCTCGCGAAGTTTCTCACGCTTCTCAGACGGTAGGCTCGACTGGATTCTGCGCACGGTGGCGCGCACCTCGGCAGCGGCCTCGAGGGCGCCGCGCCGCCGCTGCTGCTTGAGCTTCGAGACCATTTCCTCGATCTGGTTGCGGACGGTGGTCTCTTCCGCGGGTGTCAGGTGCAGGGCGCTGACGAGATCGTCTCCGATCCGGTTGCCAGCGCGATCGAAAAGCCCGGAGGAAATACCGGGGTTTCGAAGATTGTGCCTGATGCGCTGAAACCCGAGCCATGTCGTCACCAGTCCGCCGACTGCTACGCCGACGACAAAGATGGCCACGGCAACAATCCATGCGCGTCCACGATTCGTGCTCATGATGTCTCTCCGGAATCGGTGACGAGCACTTCAGCCCATGACAATGCGGGCAGTGCGTCAGTCATTTGCCAGGTTGTGAAGAGCATCAGGCCGACCGCGGAGCATAGACAGATGCCCAGTATGCGCGGTGCGCCGAAGAAGGCGGCAAAGTCCCCTGCCCAGGAGGGAGCAGGCGATTGGATGGCAGCGGCCGTTGCGACGGCGCGGAGCACGGGAGCGAGATTCAGCGGAGGTGGTTGGTCCGTGCGAGCCCGGGCGAGGAGTTCATCCCAGTTTTGCCCAGAGGGTGTAGGGGGTGGATTGGAGTTCATGTCATGTTGATCGAAATGAGAAGTTCGCGAAGGCGTCGTCGTGCGCGCCAGGCTCTGAGTTTCGTTGCGGCGTGAGTCCAGCCGAAGTGGCGCGCGATCTCGACCAGTCCCCATCCCTGGAGATGGTACAAGGTGAGAAGGGCCCTGTCATCTGCCGGCAGCGTTTCGAGCAATTCCTTGATTTCATTCGCGGCCGCTCGCGCCGCGGGGTCGGGTTGCGGATCGGAGGCCTCGATGGCCGGAGAGGCGTCATCCTCCTCGTTGGTGCCTGCCTTGGGTTCAACCATCCAGCGTCGTCTGACGGCGTGCCTTCGAAAGTAGTCGCGGCCCGTGTTTGCCGCAATGCGCAGGATCCAATGCGAGAACGGTTGCTCGGAACGCCATTGAGGCAGCCCCTTGACCATGCGCAGGAAGGTATCCTGAACGAGATCCTCGAGGTCAGATTGCGTGCGCACGAACTTCCACAGGAGGCGGGTGACGGCCGGGCTGTGGCGGCGAACGAGAATGGCCATTGCCTCGCGATCGCCGGCACGCGCGCGCTCCGCCACGGCGATATCCGGGTCTCCGTCTGCCGACTGTCTGGCGGCTTCAGGCTCATGGGCGTCATCCTTTGATCCCGCGTTCAAGCGAAGAGAATCGTGCGCACGTTCTCAGGAGTTGGCAGCACCCAATTTTAAGGCTTGGGCGATTTCGTATGAGTGGCAGTGCGTGTGGTGGAGTTGCCGTCCCGCGTCACGACCACGTGTGTTTCCTTGGCCTTGCCCTGGGGTCCGACGACGGTCGTCTGGCGATCAAATCCGGTATCGGCTTTCACCGTCTCCGAATCGAGCGTGGCGGTTTTTCCATTGAATCCCGTAGCATGACCGGTGACGGTCCTGCTGCCTTCAGTCCGCTCGCGTTGCAGGGTGCGTGTCGCGGTTGATCCATCAGGACGAGTCGTGCTGGACGAAACATCAAGAGTCCCCTCGGCGCGATTGACGTCCCGATCATAGGTGTGGTTCCAGGCCTTTCCGTTGTTTGCAGTCACGGTGGTCGAGCGGCTGAGATCGGCACCGTGACGGGAAACCTCGCGGGTGCCTGTGCCTCGGTTGCCAACAACGGTGTGGCTGCGCGTACGTGCCAGCGCCTCCATCGGAAGAAGCAGACAGGTTGAGCAAACGAGCGCGAGGAGCGGGCGGTAGTGGGTGGGCGTGTTCATGGTATCGAGATTGTTCATTCTCCTACAACGCGGCAGATTGAATTCGGTTTCTGAAAATGTCGTTGTGCTTCATTTTCCCTATCTGGAATGAAATGAATTGCGGCAATTTCAGCGTGAAAGGGCGGAAAATTGAAATGAGAACGTCCCTCCCTTGACTCGCGGGGGCTGGTCGCGCTCTTTCGACGGATTGCCCGTGGCGGCCAAGGCCGTCCGGGCGGCACCCATGAGATATTTTCTTGTTGCGATCGCGACACTTTGCCTGGCGGGCCCTGTGATGGGCCAGAGTCGAGTACCCTGGACGACCTCGAAGGTCGAAGGCACCCCAGAACGGCCGAAGCCCTTTGTGCAGGAACCCATCCTCGGTCACCTCAAGTTTTCCGAGGCGCTGGAACTTTCCGCCGTGCATGGCACGGGACACCTGCTGTTGGTCGAACGCACAGGGCGAATTTTTACGTTCAATCCCAAGTCGCATTCCGAGCCGGCAAACGAAGTCATTGATCTGAAAAAAGGGCGCCCGGATTTCGACAATGCGTTCGGCATAGCGCTTCATCCCAAATACCGTGAGAATCGTGAGATTTTTATCTGCTATGCGCTGAAGGCCGGGCGAAAGGACGGCACCAAGTTGTCGCGCTTCAAATTGAGTTCGCTCGAACCGTTGAAGGCGGACCCCGACAGTGAAGAGGTCATCCTGACCTGGTTGTCTGGCGAGCACAATGGCGCAAACATACAGTTTGGACCAGAAGGGTATCTGTATGTTTCAGCCGGCGATGGTGCACCCGCGGCTCCTCCCGATCAATATGTCACCGGCCAGGACACGCGCGATTTTTTGTCTTCGATCCTCCGCATCGATGTTGACCATCGGGATCCGCCGCTCGCCTACCGCATACCTCCGGATAATCCCTGGGTAACGCCACCGGCCACAGCCCCAGGCACGCGTCCGGAAATCTGGGCGTTTGGACTTCGAAATCCCTTCAAGATGAGTTTCGATGCAAGAACGGGGAACCTGTGGTGCGGCGATGTCGGCTGGGAGATTTGGGAGATGATCTATCTCATCAAGAAGGGCGGCAACTACGGGTGGAGCGCCTATGAGGCCAGCCAGCCGATTGCGGTGGACCGGACGAGTAAACTTGCGCCGATCACTCCACCGATCGTGGCGCATCCGCACTCCGAGGCCGCGTCGATCACGGGTGGTTACGTATATCATGGGAGCCAGTTTCCGGAACTCGAGGGAGCCTACATTTACGGCGACTGGGCCACCGGAAAGATCTGGGCTCTGTGGTACGACGGTACCAAGGTCACCCGTCACGAGGAGATTGCCGACACGCCTCAGATGATCATCACCTTTGGCCAGACGGATGACGGCGAACTCTACTACCTTGATTGGTCCTCTCAAACGAGCATCCATCGCCTGCGACGCAATCCGCGCAGCGCGTCCCCCTCGACCTTTCCCAGGAAGCTCAGCGAAACCGGGATCTTTTCTGATTTGAAGACGTTGGCGCCCTCGCCGGGGGTCTATCCGTTTTCTATCACGCAGCCCATGTGGGAAGATGGCGCGACCGTGCTGAGCAGGGTGATTGGCCTTCGTGATCACAGCAAACTCACGACGACGAGCTACCTGAAGTTCGATTTTCGCACGGGTGGACGGACAATGGACTACCAGACGAAATGGCCGGCGGGTGCGGTCCTCGCACGCACCATCGCTCTGGGTGACCTCGCTCTGACAGAGGAAGAGCGGACGCGTCCGGTAGAGACCCAGCTTCTGTACAACGATGGTGAGGCCTGGAACGCGTATTCCTACCGGTGGAACGAGGCGGGCACCGATGCGGATCTTGTGCCGACAGAGGGTGGGGAGCGCATCTTCAAGGTGCGACCCGACCGGCAGGCGGTTTCTCGCGAGCCGCGCGAGTATCGCTGGCGGTTCTTCAGTCGGTCGGACTGCCTGCGTTGCCACAATACCTGGAACAACGGCGCGCTTGCATTCACGCCGCCGCAGCTTCAGGGCGTGCCGGGAATGCAGTCACACGAACTCGTTTCGTTGGCGTTGATTGATTCCGACTATCTTGAATCAACGCGCGCCAGGCTGGACCCGCAGGGCAGTGCGATCGGCGCGGCGCGTGCCGTGCTGCATGCGAACTGTGCGCACTGCCACAGGAACGACGGCGGGGGCGCTGCCTCCGTTTTCATGAACACCGAACTGCTTGCAACGCAGATGAACGCCGTGGGCGTTGTTCCGGCCCAGGGCGGACTTGGACTCAAGGACGGCAAGCTGATCGACCCGGGTGACGCATGGAATTCGGTGATCGCCGTGCGCATGGCGAAGGCCGGGGCAGGGCACATGCCGGTGGTGGGGGCGCGGGAGACCGATGTGGCAGGATTGCGCGCGGTTGAGAACTGGATCGCCGGCATGAGCGGTGACAGCACGGATCCGAAGCCGTGGACACCGGCGACCTGGACGACTGCAATGGTCGATGAATCGCTGAAAACAGTGAAGGGCGCCATGCGGCTCCGGCGGGCGATCGATGATGGGAAAATTTCAGAATCAATGCGGCGCCATGCCTTCGAGATCGCGTGGGCATCGCCCGAATCGACGATCCGCGACATCTATGAGCGCTTCAAACCGGATTCACTGCGCGAGAAAACCATTGGCATGCAGGTTGATGTGGCCGCGCTCCTGGCATTGAAGGGAGATCCCGTCCGCGGTGGTAAACTGCTCTCGGACACGGGGAAACTCAGTGGCTGCCGTGCGTGTCATTTCATCAAGGGAGAAGGGCGGCACTTTGGCCCGGACCTTTCAACGATCGGGGCGACGCAATCACCCGCGCAGATACTCGACAGCATCTTGAATCCCTCAAAACTCATGGCGCCGGAATTCCGTCCGGTGCAGGTTGTGATGAAGGATGGGACATCCCAAGTTGGGTTCGCGCTGAAACGAAATCCGACCTCCCTGGTATTTCGTGTGGTGAGCGGGGAAACCCTTACGCTCCAATTGGCGGAGGTGGCCTCCGAAAAACCGCTATCCCTTTCGCTCATGCCCGAAGGGCAGATTTCAGGCCTGACGGCGGGTGAGGCCGCGGACCTCGTCGCGTTTCTGGCAACGTTGAAATAGTCGGTGCAGCGTCACCAGGCGCTTCACCATCTCCCGCTCAGCTCATGGCGAGCTGATCTCGGCAGTATTGGATGGCGCGCGCGATTTCCTGCATGCGGTCGGATCCCTCGGGCACCTTGTATTCGAATTCGATCGTTCCCTCGATCGGCCAGTGGTTGTCACGGATGAGCCGGAGGACTTCGCCGATCGGAGTATCGCCCTGACCGAAAGGCGTGTTGGGTCCCTCGCGATACTTGCGGTCTTTCAAATGAACGTGGGTGATGCGCTCGTGATGTCGCTTGATGAATGGCACGGGCGACATGTTGCTGCCGGCGACGAAGTGGCCGAGATCGACATTGGCAGCATGGAATTTAGCGAGTGTGAATGCATGCTCCCAGATGCTTGCGGTCGTTGAGGTGTGCCCGTGGTAGGCGACCCAGAATTTATGTTTGTCGGCGAAGGATCCGACGCGCTTGAGTTCGTCGTCGATGAAGGAAATCTCGCTGGAGATCGCCCGCGCACCGAGGGTTTTTGCCAGTGCGAAGTGGTAGTCGAGTTCCTCGTCGGAGAGCTTGAAGATATTGTCGACCTTGACGATGTCGATCTTCACCCCCGTCTTCTCGTAGAGCTTCCGGAACTCGCGCGCCCGTGCGAGGGGGGCTGAACTGCGCCAGGACTTGAGCGTGGCCTTCCTCGCTTCGATCTCCGCATGGGAGATCTTGATGCCCTTGGCGGGCTGGAAAATCAGTTCGGGCGCCGCGCCCATGTAGATTTCAACCGGCTGGGCCCGCAGCTCGACAGCGCTCAGGTTAAGGGCCACACAGTTCGCCAGGATATCAGCACCGGGCATCGTCGGGTTGCCGAAACTGTAGGGGACATTGATGCCAAGCTGGACCCCCTTTACTAGTGAGTCCGGTCTTGCGCCGGGCTTCCTGGCCGCCGCGGCGGCGATTGCAGGTGCGAGCGACGAAAGAAGGCCGGCAGCCGGAAGGGCTGACAGCGCGAGTTTGGCAAAATCACGGCGAGTGTAGGTCTGCATGCGAGGAGGAATGGGGAAGGGGACGGGAATTAGGAAGGAGCGGAGGAATTGAGCCAGGGTGGGTATACAGGGAAATGAGAAGGGGAAACTGTGGGCGTCCTGTTGGTCAAGGCAAGGCTGCTGCTTGGAAAGGTGCAATTCCCGCGCTGGCATTTTATTCAAGGATGGATAGTATGAACGTCATGAAACTCCGCCTTCCCACCCTATTGGTTAGTGTGATCCTGATTGCGGGTGCCGGTGTGCTTTGGGCAGCCGGCGACAAGACCTCGAAACAGAAACCCATGGCAAAAGACGCATTGGAATGCAAAGTCGGCGAAGTGTCCGCATGCGGACTGCCGTCGAATGTGGTGATCGACATGAGCAAAGTGAAGGTGCGACGCACGGACGAGGAATGGCGCCGAATCCTGACACCGGAGCAATTCCATGTGGCGCGGAAGCAGGGAACCGAACCGCCGTTTCGGAACGCCTATTTCGACAAGAAGACCGACGGCGTCTATTTCTCCGTGTGCAGCGACACACCGCTGTTTGACAGCCGCGACAAGTTCGACAGCGGCACAGGCTGGCCAAGTTTCACCAAACCGATCGAACGCTCGTTTGTCGGCGAAACCACCGACATGAGCCTTGGCATGGAGCGCGTAGAGGTACACTGCACCGTCGATGGCGCCCACCTTGGGCATGTTTTTAATGACGGTCCACGCCCGACCCGGCTTCGCTACTGCATCAACAGTGCGTCGCTGAAGTTCATGCCACGCGCCGAATACAACGCCTGGGTCGCGCGGAACAACCCGAATCCATAGATTCCAGCCGGGGGCAGCCCTGCTTGACCCTCTTGACAGCGAGTCGTTGTTCGGATTGTTTGAACAAATGGACTCCAAGCTGAAAGGTCTCCGGGCCGGAATGGGCGACCCCCGGTCGCCCCTGCAGGGATTGCGCCTCAATCCGCGCAGTTCGCTGCCCCTTCACGCGCAGGCGGAGCAATCGCTGCGTGAGCTGCTTTCGCGACCTGCCCATGGCCCGGGCACATTGCTGCCGGACGAGGTGTCGCTTGCCAATGCCATGGGTGTCAGCCGCAATACCCTGCGCGCCGCGATTGCGCGCCTGGTCAGCGAAGGCAAACTGGACCGCAAGGCTGGCGTGGGAACCCGTGTTTTGGAACCCAAGGTGCACTCCGGTGTCGGCGCGTGGCAGAGTTTCAGCCGCGAAATGGAGTCGAAGGGCGTCAAGGTTGAAACCTACTCGGTATCGGCGCGTACTCTTCCCGCGCCGCCCGAGGTGGCGCGCCGACTGCATGTTGACGAGGGGACGGAGGTGCTCTGCCTGGACCGCATCCGCGGATGGGAAGACCAGCCGGTTGTCCGCTTCCGGTCGTACCTCCACAAGCGTCTCCGATTGAAGGTTGACGACAATTTCAGCCAACCGCTTTACGAACTGATTCGCAGCCGCTGCGGGGTCATTGCCGATCAGTCGGAGGACGCCCTTTCCGCCATCGCTGCCGACAGGAGGCTCGCCCGCGCGCTCCGGGTCCGCGCCGGCGCGCCGCTCCTGCAACGCACTCGCACGGTGTACGACACGCGCCAGCAGCCGATCGAGTATGCCGTTGTCCATTACCGGGGCGACCGGTTCGAACTCAACCTCACCCTTCGCCACCCCTGATCGAGAGGTTTCCACGTTTTGTACAAGGCCGCTGCCGCCCTAGGTCAGAGGGAATTTTCTGAATCAAGGACATCATGGTCCTCGCCTCGTTTTCCCTCATCTTGGTCGAAAATTCCGAAATCTGGACCACTGCCCGAAAAGCCCGACTGAAGGTGGATCCCCTCAAATGCAAATGAACCCTCGTCATGACATACCTCGCTTGTGATCTCGGTGGCACGCGCCTGAAGATCGGTGTCGTGCGGGACGGCCGGGTGATAGCCCAAACGGTCGAGCCCGCTCTCTCGCACCTGGGCCTTGCCCCTCGTCTGCCCGTGCTGAAGGAGGCATGGCTGCGCCTGCTGAAGGACCTCAAACTGGAGCTGACCGATTGCTCGGGCGCGTCTGTGGCGTTCCCGAGTCTGATCGACCGGAAGTCCGGCCGCATCCTTGCCGTGTACGGCAAGTTCGCCGATTCGCTCGATATCGACCTGCGCGCATGGGCTCGCACCGAACTGGGACTTCCTCTCGCCATTGAGAACGACGCCCGCATGGCGATGATCGGGGAATGGCAGGCAGGTGCCGGGCGCGGTTGCGACAATCTGGTCATGATCACACTCGGTACCGGGCTGGGTGTCTGCGCAATCATTGAAGGCCGCATCTTGCGGGGAATACACGGGCAGGCCGGAGTGCTGGGCGGACACCTGACCGTTCGCTACGGCGGTCGCCTCTGTACGTGTGGCAACCTCGGCTGTGCAGAATCAGAGGCATCCACCGCCTTTCTCCGTCAGATCGCAGAAGCGTCTCCGGACTGGGAGTGCAGTTCGCTCCGAACCCTTCCCCTCGATTATTCCCATGTATTCGCGCAGGCGGCCGCGGGCGATGCGTGTGCTGTCGGTTTGCGCGACCACAGCCTGCTCGTCTGGAGTTCGCTGGTCGTGAATCTCATTCACGCCTACGATCCTGAGAAGGTCATCCTCGGCGGAGGCATCATGGCCGGCGCGGATCAAATCCTTCCCGCGATCATTGAGCATGTGAACCGTCATGCCCACACGCCCTGGGGCAAGGTCCAGATCATTCCTTCGGTCCTGGGAGACACCGCCGCCCTCGTGGCTGGTGAGTGGCTGCTGCGGGAGACATCGGACCAGTGACGTGTTCCCGAACTGCAAGGACAAACGCCTCTCCATGAGAAGATCCAACTACGACAAACTTCCCCATATCGCCGTCCCCGGCGCCAAGTCCTGCGCGACGGGATGGGATGCCATTGCCCGCACGCTGCAGGATTCTGCCGCAATGTCTCCCCGGGCTCGTCGCGTGCTCGTGGTCGAGTGTTACCCGGGGGTCAACGAATCTCAGGTACGAACGGAACTGGCGACGCGCCTTTCGCCGACGCTGTTGCTTGATCCCTCCGAAGCCCTGCTGCCTCCCGCCGGGATTGAGTCCCTTGTGGCTCCGTTCCTCGGCGGCAACGATCCGGTTTTTGGCTACCTGTCGAATCTCACTCTACCGGAGTTCTTCGATGCATCGAAACTCGATCGGTTGCGCGCCCAGGTGGCCGCCTGCAACGCGGGTCTTGTCTTGATTGTCGGCTGTGGCGCCCGACTCATTGCGGACGGCGACGTGCTCATCTATGCCGACCTCGCCCGGTGGGAGGCGCAGATGCGTTTCCGTCGTAAAGAATCCGCCAATCTAGGTGCATCCAACCATGCGCTTGCTGCGAATCTCAAATACAAGCGCGCTTTCTTTGTGGACTGGCGCGTGGCCGATCGCTGGAAAAGACCCCTCATTTCCCGGTGGGATTTTGTGCTCGATACCCATGATCCGCACACTCCGAAACTGGCCGACGGTGAGTTCGTACGCCGTGGCCTGAAGCATGCGGTCACCCGTCCGTTCCGCGTCGTGCCGTTCTTCGATCCTGCGCCGTGGGGCGGTCAATGGATGAAGGATGCCTGCGATCTCGATCGCGGCGCGAAGAACTACGGCTGGTGCTTCGACTGTGTGCCCGAGGAAAACAGTCTCCTGCTCGACCTGGATGGTGTTCGCCTCGAACTGCCCTCCATCAATCTCGTGTTCGATCAGCCGCGCTCGCTGCTTGGTGAGGCCGTGCATGCCCGTTTCGGCGATGAGTTCCCGATCCGATTCGATTTCCTGGATACGATTGGTGGAGGCAATCTCTCGCTCCAGGTGCATCCTCTGACGGAATACATCCAGCGTCACTTCGGCATGCACTACACGCAGGATGAAAGCTACTACCTGCTGCACGCCGAACCGGAAGGCTCCGTCTATCTGGGCCTCAAGGAGGGTGTGGATCCTGCGGCGATGCTGCGCGACCTTGCTGCGGCGCAGGAGGGTGGTGCGGCATTCGACGCCGATCGCTATTCCAACCGATTGCCTGCCAAGAAACATGACCACTTTCTGATTCCGGCGGGCACAGTGCACTGCTCGGCGGCTGGAACCATGGTGCTGGAAATCAGCGCCACGCCTTACATCTTCACCTTCAAGCTCTGGGACTGGGGGCGCATGGGTCTCGATGGCAAACCGCGTCCGATCTACCTTGCCCACGGCGCCGCCAATATTCAGTGGGACCGCACCACGGCCTGGACAAAAAAACACCTGGTCAATGCAATCACACCGATTGCCTCAGGAGACGGCTGGCGCGAGGAACGCACCGGTCTGCATGAGCGCGAATTCATCGAGACGCGCCGGCACTGGTTCACAAAGTCCGTGCCGCATGACACCCAAGGTGGTGTCAATGTGCTGAACCTCGTGCAGGGAGAGGAGGCAATCGTGGAGAGTCCGACTGGAGCCTTCTCACCCTTCCTGGTGCACTATGCGGAAACATTCATCGTACCCGCCGCGGTCGGCCGATACACAATCCGCCCTCACGGTCCATCCATCGGTACCGAGTGTGCAACGCTCAAGGCTTTCGTGCGCACCTGAAATGCTGTCCGCCATGTTCGAACCCAACCGAATCCTGTCACACTACAACCCCGCCACGGGTGAACTCGTCGGCGCGAAGCCCGTCGAGCGCCGCCTCGCCGACCTGCGTGGCTGTTTCGCCGATGCTGCCGCCTACGAAGCCGCACTCGCCGCAGGCAATCCGCTGCTCTATCGCGTCGCGAGCGTCGAACCCGCCGCGGGAGAAGGCGACCTGCACTATGGCGTTGGATGCCTCATGCCGGGAAAGATTGGCGATGAGTACTTTCTGACCAAGGGGCATCTGCACGCGTGGCGTCCTGCGGCGGAATTCTATTTCGGCCTCACCGGCGAGGGTGTGATGCTTCTGGAAGACGAAGCCACCGGCGAGAGTCGGATCGTACCGCTCCTGCCGCATCACGCCGTCTACGTTCCGGGTCACACGGCTCATCGCACCATGAACACGGGGACCGCGCCACTCACCTACCTCGGAGTCTATCCCGCGCGCGCGGGCCACGATTACAGTACCATCGCTCAGCGCAACTTCCGCCACATCGTCGTCGAACGCGGCGGCAAGCCAACCCTGATTCCCCGCCCCTGATCCTTCGCTCATTTCTCACGACCTTCACATGAAAACCCTGGCTCGCCTCCTTCTGACCCTCGTCCTTTCCGCAGTTGGCACGGCGGGACTTTGTGCCGACGCTTCCGCCCTCAAACCGATCCGTACGGAGGCAGAAGTGCTCGAATCGGGAAGACAGGCGCTCGCTCGCTACGGCGACACCGCACTCGCGGCACAGGGATTTCTCGATGTGACAAAGGCTCCCTACCTCGCGGATCCGAGCGGCGTGCAGGATGCGACCGCTGCGATTCAGCAGGCTCTGAACGACGCGCGAGACGCGCGGCTGGTGACCTATCTGCCTGCGGGGCGTTATCGGGTGTCCGACACAATCGAGGGAATCGTAGGCACGGTAAAATGGGACACGTGGCCCTATGAGGGCTGGTCCGATCCCTGGGTGGCCTTTGCTTCCTTCAACTATCCGTGCGTGCTGGTCGGCTCCGCAAGCGGCGGACGGGCCACGCTCGTTCTGGCCGATGGGGCGGCTGGATTTGGCGACCCGAAGTCTCCGAAACCGGTGCTCTATTTCTGGGCGCGAGCAGAATCCGGCCAGAAACCCGAGCCGGATGTGCCGCAGTCCAATATCAACTTCAACCAGAAGATTCTCGGCGTCGATTTTGACCTGGGATCAGGCAATGCGGGCGCCGTCGCGATCGACCATCGCGGCGCGGAGGGTTCGACCATTGAGGATGTTTCCATCGAGGCCGCAGGCGCATTCGCTGGAATCCGGAATGCACCGGGTTCAGGCGGCGCGATGCACAGCATCCGCGTGCATGGCGGTCGCTTCGGTCTCTACCTGCCCGGCAGCCAGCCTTCTCCGCTGGTGAGCGACTTGAAGCTCAGCAATCAGACCGAGGCATCGATCTTCTACCGCGGCCGCGGACCGCTGACCGTGGTCGGTGCCGAAATCAACGGTGCACCGATCCGTGGAGAAATGGGGGCGGCGTCATGGGACGGAGGGATCAACCTGATCGACAGCATACTCAGCGTGCACGGCAGCGAACCCGCCATCGTCACTCCTCGCTCGGTGTTGCTCGACAACGTGTGGTTCAGCCGCGTCGGAGTCGTCGCCCGGATTGCCGATCATCCGCCCGTTGCTGGCAACGCCGAGGGCTGGACGCATGTCGCGCGTTATGTCACCGGAGGCACCGTCAAATCGCCTGAGTTTCTTGGAGGCACGATGCGTCGCGATCCGATCTGGATCGACGGTCGGGAGCAGAAGGTTCCACTCCTGCAAGTCAGCACCGCAGCAAGACCACCCGAGGACCTGGTCACGCGCCACCGTTTCCCGGGACAACCCGACTGGTTCGCAGCCGACACGGCCAACGTGCGGGCGGCTCCATGGAATGCCGCTGGTGATGGAAAGACGGACGACACCGATGCGATCCAGGCGGCCATCGACGCAAAGGAGCATGTCTTCCTGCCGAAGGGAACCTATCGCGTTTCACGTCCACTGCTCCTGCGTGCCCACACGAAACTGTTCGGTCTGACAAACCTGACCAGCGTCATTGCGCCGTTGCCCGGAGCTCGGGCCTTTTCCGATCCGAGCAACCCGCAGCCCTTGGTGGAGACGGTCGATGACGCGAAAGCACGGGCCATGCTGACCATGGTGAAGCTTGAACTGCCGGTGCTGAACCCCAGTGTCTATGCGATCCATTGGTGTGCGGGGCGGGACTCCGTCGTCCGCAACGTGTATCCTATCCGGACGGCGTGGCACCCCAATGCCCCGGCGATCGGTCAGCCGATGATCCTCGTCGATGGAAACGGCGGCGGCCGCTGGTATACGCAGACCTTGCTCGGGTGGTGGAGCCAGGGACCGGACTATCGGCACTTGATGGTGCGGGGGACGCGCGAGCCGCTGCGTTTCTACCATCTGCAGCCGCAGCACGCGAGAAGTGAGTTCATGGTGGAACTCGTGAACGTCGAGAACGTGGACATCTTCTCGATGAAGGCTGAGGGCAGCTATGGACTGCTTGATCTGAAGGACAGCAGCCATGTCCGGATTTTCGGCTACAGCGGAAACGCCTCCTTACGGCCTGGCTGGGCACTCTTCCGACTCCAGCATGTGAAGGATGTCATTTTAGGCGGCATCTATCCCCAGATCGGCCGCCCCGGATCCGTGAGCGCGCTGCACATCGGTTACGACCCGCGCGGGTGGGAGATTCTCAGGGACGATCAACACATAATCAGAGGTAATGAGCAGTTCGTCCTCTACCAGGTCGGCGCCGCGCACTGAGCCGATTGCTGCGACTCTCCAATTCACTATGAGCAACTACGTCACCAAACCCATTCCGGCGGAGAAGCCGTCCGTCTCCCTGGTCGAGCGTCCATGGGGATCCTTCAAACAATACGCGTTCAATCAGGATTGCACGGTGAGCCTGATGACTGTTCTACCGGGCCAGCGGCTCAGCCTGCAATCGCACACGGGCCGGGCGGAGTTGTGGATCGTGCTCGACGACGGGGCTGTCGTGCAGGTTGGCGACACCGTGAAGGAACGCCGCGCCGGCGACGAGGTTTGGATTCCCGCCAACGAAAAGCACCGTCTCGCCTGCAATCCTGGCTCCCGTCCCGTGCGAGTCCTCGAAGTGGCCTTCGGCAATTGGCAGCAGGCTGACATCACTCGCTACGAAGACGATTTCAAGCGCGCCGCGCACGGCGAATGAGCCGACCGCCGCCCTGCTCCTTTAGCCTTTGACCTTTAGCCGACAGCTTGGCAGCTCAACCCGGAATTCCTGCCAGCCATGAGCCCCTTTCTCCTTCGCATCGTGCAGCGCACGCTCCCGCTATTCCTTGCATTCATTGCCTGCCTTCCGGTCGCAGAGGCGTCGGCACTCAAGCCGCTCGCACCGCGTCACTCCCTCTCACTCGATGGCATGTGGGAAATCGAACAGGGCGGCATGGATACTCCTCCTGCTGCGTTCACTCACAAGGTGCGTGTACCCGGGCTGGTTGACCTCGCGGAGCCTGCGTTCACCGAGGTGGGCAAGGTCAGCACCCAGCGTCAGGCCTTCTGGTATCGGCGGAAGTTTCGCGTGGATCAGCCGATCCCGGAGATCGCCCTGCTCAAGCTTCACAAGGCGCGTTATGGGGTCATGGTCTGGATCAACGGCAAACGGGTCGGCGAGGGTCTGTCCTGCTTCACGCCGATCGAGTTCGATGTGCATCCCCATCTCCGGCACGGCGAAAATGACGTGCTGATCCGTCTCGGCGCAAACCGTGAGGCGCTGCCTTCAAGTCAGCCGACAGGTTGGGATTTCGAGAAATACCTCTACATTCCCGGCATCTACGATTCCGTCGAACTCATCCTCACCGGCGCGCCATTCCTCCGGAACGTGCAGGTTGTACCCGATGTTGAGGCACAGTCCGTGCGTGTCGTCGCCGAAGTTATTGGCGGCAAGGTTGCGTCAACGTTTGAGCTGCATACGGGCGTCGTTGCAGCAAAGTCGCGTGCTCCTGCCGGTACGAAAGCAATCCCCGTCGAGATCGCCGCAGGCGAGGAGAAGGTCGTTGATTTTGAGATTCCGCTCGCGCAGGCGAGACTTTGGTCGCCGGAGGATCCGTTCCTTTACGAACTGCGTCTCGAAACCGGTGGCGACGCGGCACGCGTGCGTTTCGGTCTTCGCAGTTTCAAGTTTGATCCTGTCACCTCCCGCCCGCTCCTCAATGGACAGCCGTACTATCTGCGCGGCAGCAACATCACGCTCTACCGATTCTTTGAGGACGTTGATCGAGGCGACCTTCCGTGGAATGCGGCGTGGGTGCGAAAGCTGCATCAGCAGGTCAAGGCGATGAACTGGAACTCGCTTCGCTACTGCATCGGGTTTCCGCCCGAGTTCTGGTATGACATCGCGGACGAGGAAGGCATCCTGATCCAGGACGAGTTTCCCGTGTGGGTACTCAACGGGAAGAATAACAAGTGCCCCGAGGAACTCACAGCGGAATCCCTCATCCCCGAATACTCCGCGTGGATGCGCGAGCGCTGGAATCATCCGTGCGTGGTCATCTGGGACGCGCAGAATGAGAGCAACACTGCGGAAACCGGCAAGGCCCGCGATGCTGTGCGCCACCTCGATCTTTCCGATCGCCCGTGGGACAATGGCTGGGGCATGCCGGGCAGGCCTACCGACACAGTGGAATCGCACCCCTATTTCTTCAGCCGCATCTTCAACTCGGGAAGACCTGTGCCCGGCAAGCCATTCCACCTTTCTGAAATCTCGCAGGCTCCGCTCCGGCCAAGAGTGCGGCCAACGCAGGTGGACCTGCCAAATCCGATCATCATCAACGAATACGACTGGCTCTGGTTGAATCGAGATGCCTCACCCACCAATCTCACTGCGCCCGTCTATCTGTCACTTCTTGGACCTGATTCCACAATCGAGCAGCGCCGCCGGCTTCATGCGCGATATGTCGCAGCGCTCACTGAATTCTGGCGGTGTCACCGCCAGGTTGCCGGCGTCTTGCATTTTTGCAGTCTCGGTTATTCCCGCGACGGCACTCCGCCACGCCCTCTGGGCGGCTCCACGAGCGATGACTGGATCGATTTGCGCGAGCTCCGCTATGAGCCGCACTTCGCTGAATATGTGAAGGAGGCCTTTGCTCCGGTGGGGCTCATGCTGGACTTCTGGGCCGAATCGTTCGTGGCTGGCGAGCAGCGCGAAATGTCCGTCCTCGTGATCAATGACCTTGCGGAACCCTGGTCGGGTCAATTGCGGCTGCGACTGCTGCGAGGTTCGGACGTAGTTTCAGAACAGACGCAGGACTGCATGATCGACGCGTTCGGTGATCGTCGTCGAAGCTTTGCCTTCAAAGCGCCCACCGTAGCCGGAAACTATACCCTCGAAGCGGCACTCGTCCTCCCTCATTCGCCCCCGACCCGCAGCCTGCGCGACTTCAGGGTGCTCGAAATCGCATCGCAAGATTCTCGGTAATCCTGACTGCGTACAGGATTCTGTGCCGAATGTGCTTCGCGAACCCAGAAAGCGGACGCAGACGCTGATATTGAACGGTTTCAATTTCGAGCGACTTGTCCACATGGGGGGGTTGTTCATGCACGGGAGGGTCTGAAAAATCGTCTGCACATCCCTGCTGATGTATACAGCCACTCGCGACCCCACCACCACCATGATCCCTTCCTCGTTGCTGAAGTCTTCACTTGTCGCTGCTGTCGTGCTTCTTGCTGGCGGCATCGCTTCCTCAAACCTTTTCGCTCAGGCAGCGACCGCCGCTGGTTCTTCTTCCGTTGCCGCCCGGGCGACAACTGAGGATGAACTGATCCTGCTCGATCCGTTCGCAGTCTCCGCGAGTTCGGAGGACACCTATGATGCCACCAACACGAACTCGGTGACCGGGACAAATCTCTCCCTGAATCGCACTCCGCTTGATGCGAAGATTTTCAATAGTACGATGATGGAGGAGATGGCGATTGTGGACATCGGCCAAATGCTGTCCGACATCGGTGGATTGGGCGCTCCGCTACTCGGTGCCGGAGAGGAACAAGGTCGGCAGGAAGGTGACGCACTCAACTACAAGACCATGTCGGCGCGCGGACTTACGATCAACAATCCACGTCGAGATGGCTTTCTGCGTGATGACACCGCCTTGATGGACAGTTTCAGCGCGGAGAGTGTCGAAGTGTTGATGGGGTCGAACTCGTTGCTTTTCGGTTCCGGGGATGCCGGTGGCGTGGTCAACGTTAATTCAAAGAAGGCCCGTCTGAATCGTACCTTTGTGAAGGCGGCTGCGCGCTGGGATTCCGAGGGCAGCATGCGCTACACGGGCGACTTGAACTATGGCAACGATCGCATGGGTGTGCGGCTCAACGCCGTGAAGGGAGATCAAAGGTTTTATCGACCCGTGTTGGGCATTGAAACCGAAGGCGTGCAACTCGCAGCGTCAATTCGCCCGCTCAAATGGCTGACGGTTTCCGGAGAGTGGCTGAAGCTTGACCGCAACCAGATTCGTGGTGCGACGTTGAACGTGCGTGCGCCCACGAACTTGATTCTGACAAACGGGCAAATGATGGACAATCAATCGACGCGTTACATCACGGGCTACGGCGGCACTGAACTGACTGGCGGTTACATCAACTTCGACAATCAGGACACGTTTGCCGGTGCCCACATGCAGCATGCCTATGAAGTCGCCTATAAGGCAATTTCGGCAGAAGCGCGTGCGACCAAGGATCTCTATTTCCAATTCCGCTATGGACAGGCGGATCGCATCAATCGTCAGGTGGCCAGCTCGCGTGTGCTGTATCACCCGGATGCCACAGGCAACCTGTGGCGAGATGATGCGGGCAACCTGCGTCGGGAATGGGCGTTGAATACGACGGTGAATGCCCGGGAGGATGAATTGGGGGCACGAGGCTACAAGTTTACCGGGACCTACCACAAGGATCTCGGACGATGGGGGGACCACCGGCTAACAGCCTTTACGAGCGAACAGCAATCGTGGAATATCGTTCGCATCCAGCGTTTCTTCGAGGTCGATGCCAATGGGAATGTGGTTCAGAACCTCTCGCAGATCACCAATGCCAATTCGGGCCGCAATGCGCTTCCGGCAGCCTGGTTGGCGCCGTCGCCTGAAAGGATTTTTGATCAGTTTGACTTTCCAACGACCACGCTGGTGCATCCGCAGAACGGAAAAACCTATCGCTTGATGGATCAGGTGTATCCCGGTGCCGTACCGCCGACTCCAACCAATCCCCTCGGCCTATCCGGCCCCATAGATGCCTCCACAGGCTACACAAGCAATGGTTCGTTGCATGGTCGCACCAACGAACGCGCCGTGGCAGCCAGCCTGTTCAGCTCCTTTTGGAAGAACCGAATTGATACGATGGTGGGTTACCGCGCCGAACGTGCGCGCACGGAACGGCTTGAGCGTGGCACGTCGTTTGGCCCGATGGACTACGACAGCCTTACGGTTGGATTCGTCGTGGATACACCGCTGGATGGTGTGCGTTTCTATTCCAGCTATGCCACGAATGCGCGGGCTGCATTTGATCGGGATTTTGATATCTACAATCGTCCGCTTCCCATCGGCGAAGGCAAGAGCCGCGAGGCAGGGTTCAAGTTTTCTGCATGGAACCATCGGCTATCGGGCAACGTAGCCTACTATCAATCCAAGGGGAAAAACTATGCGGGGACGCTGGGTGGGATCGATCGCAACGATGTGGATCCCGATGGCATCAATGGCCGCAATGGTGGTGACGGATACACGTATGACATGGAGTCCCGTGGAGTGGACCTGTTTCTCTCCCTGCGTCCGATCAGGCCGTGGCAGATCACACTCAACTACACGCGCGCCGATGGTCAGGAGCGGAGCGATGTGGTGCTTCCGGTGCTTTACAATGACCAGTTCAATACACTCACCCACAATGGTGCACTGACTGTCGGGGTGAAGAATGCTGCTACGGGTGCGGTGACTCCCTTGATGGTGCGCTCGAATCCAACCAATCCGACATCAGCCTTGATCCCCCTAACCGTTGCGATGCTGAAGGACTCCTCCAGCAGCTATTTTGCTCAGCTTGATCCTGACTCCGGTCAGATACTCAATGCGGCCGCGCTTGGACTTGATGCGGCGGGTGTTGGCACCAACGTCACAGGAGTGGATATCTCGCAGCATCAACTCGGCTTTGTACCTCCTTCGGCACAGCGAATTGTCCGCAAGAGTGGTGAAAAGAACGGCGGCTTCGGTGAAGATAGTTTCTCGATGATCAATCGCTATCGATTCGAAGACGGTGCGCTCAGGAATCTCGTGCTCGGGTGGGCAGTGATTTATCAGCGTGGCGTGCGCGGTTACATGTATACGGACAGCTTCGATGGCGGCGCGCGCAAGATGTATTATTTCCCGGATCGATTTGAGAACCGGGCCTTCCTGAGCTACACGTGGAAAATCAACCATCGCCTCCGTGCGATTTTCCAGGCGAATGTTTCGAACCTTTTCGACAAGCAGGAAATCGCCCTGATGCCGCGTCAGGCCAACGGTGATCCCCGCTTTTTCGTGCAGACCTACACACCGCGGAAGACCTCGCTCACGCTTACGCTTGCATTTTGATGATCTGTCGAGGACCGGTGAAGGAGCATTGGCCGGTCGTGCTGGAGATCCCTTCGACATCCCATGAAATTCATTTCCGCTGCTGTCCTGATCTTGTTCGCAGCGCTTGCGCCCTGTCTGGATGGGGCGGAAAAGCGGCCGAACGTGGTGATTGTCATCAACGACGACGAGAGCTGGTTTGAGGCGAGCGCCTATGGTCGCTCGGATGTTCAGACTCCGGCCTTCGATCAGCTCGCAAAGTCCGGCGTGCTCCTCCGCCATGGTTACACATCGGCGCCCTCATGTGCCCCCTCGCGGGCTGCCTTGTTGACCGGGCGCAATTTCTGGGAATTGGAGCAAGGAGCCTACATCCAGGCGTGGGTACCCTCAAAATTTGCCCGGCTGCCAGATCTGCTGGCATCCGCTGGATACTACACGGGCTATACCGGAAAGGGCTGGGGCCCGGGGGTGGTTGATCCTCATGGAGGCCCGGAGAATAGCGCGGGCAGGGCATTCAACGGACGGATGCACAAGGAGGCGGCACCGGGGCTATCGCGGATCGATTACATCGCCAACTTCGCCGCGTTTCTTCGGCAGAAGCCGCGGAATGACCCCTTCTATTTCTGGGTGGGCGTATTGGAACCGCATGAACCGTGGGGACAGGATAACTACAAGAAGCTGAATCTTCCTCTGGAGAAGATCACCCTGCCGGACTATCATCCCGATACAATCGGCGTGCGCAGACACCGCGCCAACTATCTCTGGGAGGTTGAGGACGCGGATCGCACCCTGGCAAAGGTTGTCGCATTGCTGCGCGAGGCGGGAGAATTGGAGAACACCATCATCATCGCCACGGCCGATAATGGCACACCGGTGCCGAGAATGAAGGCGGATGTCTATGACGAGGGCCTTCATGTGCCGATGGCCATCAGTTGGCCGAAGGGGATACCGGGAGGTCGGCGTATTGATGATTTCGTTAACTTCATCGATCTAGCGCCCACCATCCTTGAGGCCGCAGGAGCGCCGGTGCCGGTGGAGATGTCCGGGAGGAGCGTGCTCTCCATCCTGCAGTCGGACAAATCAGGACAGGTGGATCCTGAACGCACCTGGACCATGGGTGGCTTGGAATGGCATGGCACGACCCATGCCGGATTGCCTGCGCGTATGATCCGCACCCAGCGATTCATCTACATTCGCAACTACACAGATGCCGTGCGCGTCGAAACTCCTGTCGAACGTCGCCGAAAACTGGAGGATTGGGGAAAGCTCTCTGAAACGTTCAATGTAGCCCAACTCATCGTGGGATTTCCACATCACCCGGTTGTGGCGGCAAAACTGCCGTATCTTCAAGAGGCCCGTCCAACGGAAGAGCTCTACGATTGCCAGGCTGATCCGCAGCAGATGAACAATCTCGCCGCGGATCCCAAGTATGCGATGGTAAAGGCGCGGCTGGTAAAGGTGATGGAAGACTACCAGCGCCGGACAGGGGATCCTCGCATCACCGGTGATCTGAAGATTTTCAACGAGACCCTGAAATTTGTCCAGCAACGCAAGGCCTCCGGCTATCGTTGATCGTTGGCTGGCGGCAATCTCGTGACGTCTCTGGTCCGCTTCGTTGCAAACCTGTTCTCCATGAAATCCTGTCCGAGCCGCCTGGGTGCGATCTCTCTATCTGCCTTTCTCGTCCTGAGTGCGGCAGCTTCGCAGCCGACTCTGCAGGATGAGATCGTCAGCCTTCGATGGAAGGAGACGAATGCGGGCTGGCAGATGGAGTCCGTGGGAGTGAAATCAGCGGATTGCAGCGTGCTTTCGATCGGCCGGCCATCAGGCGCCTACACGGTGCTCTATTCGAAGGAAAAGCCCGACGCTCGGCCGGTGAAGATGACTTGGGAACCTGCAGGCGGGGTTTTCCCGGAACGTGGCTATCGCTATTTGCTCGAGCGGTGGGACCAGGTCACCACGCCGGCAGCGCTGAACCGAGCGGGCGAGGCGATGGTCTTTTTCCCTTCAAAAATCGAGGCGACCCGACAGGGATGGCGCTTTTCCCATGAGGACGAGTGTGCACGGGTGAGCGCGACGTGGAGTCTTCATCCCGAGCATGCAGGTGATGTGAGGGTAGAAATGGTGCTGACTGCAAAGAAGGCAGGCTGGTTTTCCCTTGCGACACCGACGTTGACCGAACTGCCGGAGCAGGAACTCGCCTGGGGCATTGTGCCCGGAGTGTTTCAGGGAGCGCGGATCAACCCGGATTTTTTTCTGGGTGCTGCTTATGGTTTGGGGCTTCCCAATCAACCCATCCTCGCGCGTGACCGGGTGGCGACAACGCATGCAGCGATCCTGACCGCCAAGAGCGGAGCCACTCTGGGAGTGATCGCAGAGCCAGGAACCGGAAATGACCCATGGCCAGACGATAAGCATGAGCGGACTCGGTGGCGGTTGGCGATGTCGCACATGAATCGTGCGGGCGCGCTGGCACCGACACTGTATCACCCGGTGTTGGGTGAGGCCGAGTCACACCTGGATGCTGGTGAGCATCGTGTATTTCGTTTTCGCTACACGCTGAAGCAGGGCGACTGGATCGATATCGTGCGGCACGCTGCCTATTCGATCTATGATTTTGATGCGTATCTGAAAATGAAACGCCCCGAACGCTCGATGAGCGAGCGACTCGCAATGATGCACCGCTATCTGACGGATGCAAAGACATCGCTCTGGCGTACCGAGCATTTCGGCGGTTTGGAGATCGGTGCCCAGGCATATCTTGGCGGCGTCATGGGAGCCATCGATCGGGATGCGATGAAGAACTCCGACTACGGGGCGATGTGGATGCTCGCGCAGCAAACCCATGACCCGAAGCTGGTGAGGGATCGCCTGCCGTTTGCGCGCAATTTCAAGCTCGTGCAACAACAGGTCGAACCGGGCTTTTTCCAAGGTGCTGCCCTGGGACAATACTACCTGTCGAAAAGTCACCGATTCACGGAGGAGTGGGGAGACCACGTCGAGCCGGTTTCCCTGACCTACTATACGATGATCGATATCGGCAATATCCTGCTGTTTCAACCGGGTGACCAGCAATTGCGGGAACGTCTTCGTCTGGGGGCAGAGTGTCTGCTGCGCTGGCAACGGGCGGATGGAAGTTGGGAGGTGGCTTACGATCGTGCGACGGAGAAGCCGATTTTTCGTGAATTGAAGGATCTTCGGCCCACCTTCTATGGCTTGCTGATCGCCTATCGTATCCTCGGAGATGAAAAGTATCTTGCGGCTGCGCGTCGCGGGGCGGATTGGCTGATCTCCAACGGAGTTGATACCGGTGAGTTTCTGGGCGTTTGCGGAGACACGCGTCTGGTGCAGGATTTCGCCACCTCCCAGATTGCGCAGGCCTACCTAGATCTTTTCGAAACGACCGGTGATTCCAGGTATCGCGACGCAGGAATCAAGACGGGGCGTCACTATCTGTGGGCGATCTACACTCATCCTGCTCCTTCGCGGGAACTGAAACAGGGGAAAGATCATCCACGCGAAGCTTGGCAGATCAGTTGGCAGGGGCTCGGATTTGAGCACGGCACCGCTCTGGGCTCCGCCAATGCAAGCGGGCCAATACTGCTGGCTAGTCATGCCGGTCTTTTTGTGCGACTGCATGCCATGACAGGCGAGTCGCTCTTTCTCGACTATGCCAGAGGAGCTGCCTGGGCTCGTGACGCCTTTGTCGATCCCAAGACGGGCGTGGCTTCCTACTATTGGGCGAGGATGAACGATGGCCCAGGCCCCTATCCGCATCATGCATGGTGGCAGGTGGGATGGATCACGGACTACCTCATCTCCGAAGCCACCCTGCGCTCGAAGGGAAAGATCGCCTTTCCCCGAGGTTTCTTCACGCCCAAGGTAGGACCCCATGCATGCTATGGTTTTGCGCCGGGAAAAGTATTTGGTGCGTCGGCAAATCTGGGATGGGCCGAATTGCCGACGCAGAACGCCGCGATCGATACCCTCATCGCTCGATCGGATCAGGAACAGAAGGTCTTCGTGTTGCTCTTGAACAATAGCACGTACGCCGCCACCGCCACGATTGAACTTTCTGCCGTGGAGGTGGCCCAGGGCGCGGCGGCTCAGTGGAAATCGGTTCGGGTGCTCAATGAAGAGGGTATACCGCTGCCAAGAACGACTCCTGCTGGCGACAAGGTGACGGCCAGAGTGGCGGCGGCCGGCCTGCTTGTGTTGGAACTCAGTTACTGAGTCTGTTTCGATGTTTGTCCCCGTTCTTCGCCTGGGAGCGCTGATCCGCCGTCGTCGATCGTGCGGGTACACAAATCGTAGGGGGTCGATAGGGTGTGGCCGAATGATGGCTGTTGGTGTGCTGGGAATGGGTCTGATCCTGGGAGTTCCCTGCCTGAATTCGGCGCCGGTGGAGATTGGCATTGAGGCGGAGCATTTCGAGTATTTGGGAGATTGGTGGATCGCCAATCACGGTCAGCTTCGTGGGGGCGAATGCCTTGAAGCGCCCAATAAACGCAAGATGCTTCCGGCCGTGACTGCAGTCGAAGTGCCTGCTTCAGGCACGTACCATCTGTGGCTGCGAGCGCTGGATTTTCCCAAGGATGCGCCCGGCACGCGTCGCTCGGTGATGGCGATTGGTGCTCAACATTCGTCCGGAGAGTTTGGCAACTCTGGAAAGGAGGGATTTCAATGGCAGCAGGGTGGTGCCTTTCGACTGGAGGCCGGGAGGACCTTGCTCACATTGAGGCCGGTCACACCCTACGCCCGGGTGGACGCGATTTTTCTGACGACGGATGCCTCGTTTGTTCCCGAAGGGAATCTCGATGACGGCAACCGCCGGATGAAGGCGACCCGACCGGTTTCCTTGGGCAATGGTGACGGAAGGGGCGAGTTCAAGTTCGGCGCTGTGAAGATCCTGGGGGTTCGACAGGCTCTGCTTGAGAATGAGCATGTGCGGATCTCTTTTTTAACCGCGCGACGGGAAGATCAACCGGTGATCGTGCCGCAGATTGAGGTGCGGGCTCGCGAAGGCTGGCGAAAGATTCCAACGCAGCCGGAAGCGGAACGCTATACCGTGGTAAGATCAGGCGTGGAGCGGGAGTTGAAGTATCCCGGTTTTTTCCCGCTGTGGAGCGAGCCGGGAAGTGTGCATGTGGAGCTCAATGGCGTTCGCGTGGAGACGAGTCAGCGTCAACTCGGCGCGCTGTGGGAAGCAGGGGAACTGAGCGGAGCGTTTCCAATTTCGGCAATTCAGGAAATGAACCGGGTGCGCCTTTGTTTTCCACCTGACCGGAATGGCCGCCTCGAAGCCGTGTGGGAACTGCGTGGGCAAGAACATGCCGCGCGGGTCACGCTTGACTACCTGCCTGCGGAGCCTGGGCAATATGCGCTCGGGTATCATCTCTTTTTCAAGCAGCCGGTTTCGTCGGTCGATGAGGTGCTTTTGCCCATGATGTGGCAGCGGCGCCGATTGCCGGAACGGCCACGCACGCTGCTGGATCCGTTCATGCCGACTCCCGTCTCGCTCGTCGCGCGGACAGACAGCCTGAACTCCCCGGTGGTTTGGGCACTGGTCGGAGACCCTGAGTGTATTGGCTTTCAGTGGCCGCATCAGAGGACACCTCACTATGGCATGGGCATCCGTCATCCCGATGGAGATGTACAGCCTTCGGTATATGGCCCCGTGATTGGCACGGATGCCGCGCAGAAAAAGGCAGGAGAGCGGGTGCGCTTTTCCTTTCGGGTGCTCGTGCAGTCCGGGGAGTGGTATGCGGGTTATCGGACTGCGGCCGATGAAGTGTTTCAACTCGCCGACTATCGAAGCAATGTCGGGGTTTCTTTGACAGAGGCAGCGTTGAACATGCTGGACCTCGCAAAGGATGATGATCGCGGCGGCTGGTGGAAGGAGGCGAAGGGTTTCTATCAGATCGAGAGCAGGAACGGTGTCACAAATGCAGCACCACTTTCGCTCTTGTCGCTCTATCGGCTTACGGCCGACGAAGACCTGTACCGGCGGCGGGTGCTTCCCTCGTTGGAGTACGTGATGTCACGTCCCTCGGCGCATTTTTCCATCCTTCCGCACGATACGGGGCGATATCGCACGGAGGGCGTCAAAGGCCCGACCAAATTGTTCGGGTCGCCGGTGTTTGCCGGACTGTGGGAGATGAGCGGGCGTCGCTCTGAGGCGTTTCGGGAGATTGCGCTCCCAGGAAATGAGGTGCGGCCGACGACTGGATACAGTCACGCGCAGCCTTTTGACGACTGGCTTGCCCGCTATGAAATCACGGGCGAGGTGGAGGCATTGAATCGTGCCCGGCAGGATGCCGATCGCTATGTGGAGACCCAGATCATCACGCCCCCGACGGAGGCGCTTTCTCCGCAGCCCTTTTATTTTATCAGTTTTGTGCCGGCCTGGGAGGGACTTCTCCGATTGTATGAGTTCACAGGTGAAAGACGATATCTCGACGCCGCGGCCTTCGGGGCGCGTCAATTGATGGCAGGGATCTGGACGCAGCCGTTGATTCCAGAGGGAGCGGTGACCGTGAATGCAGGGGGGCAGTTCAAGGCAGACACGATGCACAGCATGCGCGGCCCCAAGCCCTATCGTCTGGGCACACCCCGCAGGCCGAACGATACGCCGGAAACGCAGTTGCCGGCCTGGATGGTCTCCAATGTCGGACTCGGATTCGAGCAGCCCACCACTTACCGCGGGCAGGGCCCCGGTCGCATGATCTACCAACTCGGCTGGGCAGCGGATTTTCTCCGGCTCGCGCGACACACGGGGGATGGTGCTTTCGAAACCTATGCGCGCAATGCTGCCGTTGGTCGCTGGGCCAACTATCCTGGCTATTACCTGACCGGATTCACCGATCTGCCGTTTCGCCCTGATTATCCCTACGATGGTCCCGATGTGACGACGCTCTACTACCATCACAATGTGCCGCATCTTGCCTGGACAATCGACTACCTGGTGGCGGAGGCGGAGCTGCGTTCGGCGGGAGCGATCTCGTTTCCCTCTCAGCGCCAGGTGGGCTATGCGTATTTCGATTCAAGGGCTTTTGGTCACGCTCCGGGAAGAGTCTTCAGTGAAGCAGGAGTGTGGTTATGGTTTCAGCGGGGTTTGCTATCGATCGACAATCCCCAACTGAACTACCTGACCGCCAGGCGTGGGGAGGATTTTTTTGTCATTCTTACGAACGCGAGCGGACGACCGGAAAGCGCCCGCGTTCGCCTGGGCATGGAGCGTTTGAAACTGGATGCGACCGTGACGACGCGCGCGGTTGCGGTGCATGCGAAGGGTCCGGACCGGGTGATCGAACACGGCGAATTTTCGGTGTCTTTGCCGCCAAAGGGCCTGCAGGTGTGGAAGGTGTCTGGGGCGAGGGTGGATGTCCCGACTCATCACGTCGGAAATTCCACACGTCCGGGCGCGTTTTCAAGCCGACTCACGCTTTCCAGCACGATGGGAGTGCGTGGTCACGGCGCGGTGATCCAGGTCAAACCGGAATCATGGGATGCTTTCCTGTGGTGTTCGGCCGAACCTGAAGAAGCGACGGAGGTGACCTTGCACTTTCGATTGCATGCGCAGTGGCAGCAGATCACGAAATCTTCCTACCCATTTGAGTTCAGCGTGCCGGTCGGAGAGGATGAAGCTTCGATCGCTTTCTTTTTCAGCGGTCGCGGAGCCCGTGGCGAATTCCGCACGGATCTCGGTGAAATCGGGCCGCGCGTTGTCGCGCCATGATCCGGAAGTCCTCACGCCTCAATCCTCTCATGTTCAAGATTCCGCATCTCCGCTGGTGGATCATAGCGATGATCTTTTTTGCCTCGGTCCTGAATTATCTGGACCGGCAAACGCTATCAATCCTCGCGCCGACGATCATGAAGGAGCTGAGCCTGAGCAACGAGGACTACGCCTCCGTGCTGAACTGGTTTCTCGTGGCCTACACGATTGCCTACCTCTTCTCCGGTCGCATCGTGGACAAGTTCGGTGTGCGCGCGAGTCTGGCGCTGTTTGTAGGCTGGTGGTCGATCGCGAATATCCTCACCGCCTTCGCCCGTTCATTCACATCCCTCGGCATTTTCCGATTCCTGCTTGGCTTGGGTGAAGCCGGGAACTATACGGGTGCGCCGAAGGCGGTGTCCGAATGGTTTCCACCGCGCGAACGCGGCATCGCCATCGGCATCTACACCCTGGGTGGAACGATTGGTGCGACCATCGCGCCGGTGATCATCGTCGGCCTGGCATCGTGGCACAGCTGGCAGGCGGCGTTTGTCTTTACCGGAGCAGCGGGTCTACTCTGGCTGATTCCCTGGGTCTGGCTGTATCGCAGGGTCGACGTGCATCCGCGTGTCACTGACAGGGAAAGGCATCTTGTTCAGGCAGGCATCGCCGAAGAAACAGCTGCGGGCGCGGTTGAGAAAAGCTGGGGACGCTGGTGGCAGCTTCTCGGTCGCAAAGAATTCTGGTGTCTCACGATCGGCCGTATGCTGACCGATCCGGTCTGGTATTTTTTCCAGTTCTGGTTCGCTAAATACCTCTATGATGTGCGCAAGCTCGACCAGATGGCGCTTTCTGTGACGTGGGTGATCTTTCTTGCCGCGGACATCGGGGCATTGACTGGAGGCTGGTTTTCGGGACGTTTGATCAGGCGAGGTGTGCTGCCCGCCAACAGTCGCCTGTGGATCATGCTTGGTTGTGCGATCGTGGTACCGATGGCGGCAATGATTCCGCAGATCAACGGACTGTGGCTCGTGCTCGCGCTCGGCATGGCTGCGGTTCTCGCGCACATGGCGTGGCTGATCAACCTGAGCGCATTGGTCGTCGACGTGGTGCCCCGTGCCTCACTCAGCATGACGTTTGGCATCATAGCCGCGGGCAGTTCGCTTGGCGGCATCATGATGAACAAGGCCGTTGGCATTATCGTCACGACGCATTCCTACAATCCGGCTTTCTACCTGATGGTCCTCCTTCATCCGCTGGCATGGCTGCTGTTGTGGCAGATCCGCCGACATAAGACGGTGGACTCATGTCCGGCTTCCCTTTCCACATGATCACCTCTCCTCCGACGAGCAAACGTGAACTGGCCACGCGCCGATTGACCGCCGACCTTGCGGTGGTTGGAGGTGGATTGGGCGGCGTGTGCACGGCTATCACCGCGGCCCGTGAGGGCCTCAAGGTCGTGCTCGTTCAGGATCGCCCCGTGCTGGGCGGAAATTGCTCGAGCGAAGTGCGGCTCTGGATCCTGGGCGCGACCTCGCATATGGGAAACAACAACCGCTGGGCTCGCGAAGGCGGTGTGATCGACGAGATCCTTGTCGAGAACACCTTCCGCAATCGTGAAGGCAACCCCTACATCCTTGATACGATCATCCTCGAAAAAGTTGTGAGTGAGCCGAACATCACGCTGCTGCTCAACACTGCGGTATTCGAGGCAACCAAGAAGGATGCAGATACCATTTCGAGTGTGCGGGCGTTCTGTTCGCAGAACTCCACACTCTATGAAATTGGCGCGCCGCTTTTTTGCGACGCATCAGGCGACGGGATCCTCGGATTCATGGCGGGTGCGGCGTTTCGCATGGGAGCAGAATCGAGCGATGAGTTTGGCGAGAAGTTTGCGCCTTCGAAGGAATACGGTGAATTGCTCGGGCATTCGCTCTATTTCTACAGCAAGGATGCGGGCGAGCCGGTGACGTTCACGCCGCCGCGCTACGCACTTGATGACATCACCCGGATTCCGCGTTGGCGGCAGTTCAATGCAAAGGAGCAGGGCTGCAAACTATGGTGGATCGAATACGGGGGCCGACTCGACACCGTGCACGCGACCGAAGAAATCAAATGGGAACTCTGGCGGGTGGTTTACGGAGTGTGGAATCACATCAAGAATTCCGGCCAATTTCCAGAAGCGGCGAATCACACCCTTGAGTGGGTAGGCACGATTCCGGGCAAGCGCGAGAGTCGACGCTTCGAGGGGGACTATATACTGCGGCAGCAGGATGTGGTCGAGCAGCGCGCGCATGCCGACGCTGTGGCGTTCGGAGGATGGTCGCTTGATTTGCATCCAGCCGACGGGGTGTTCAGCGAAAAGCCCGGCTGCAATCAGTGGCACTCGAAGGGGGTTTACCAGATTCCGTATCGCTGTCTCTACAGCCGGAATGTCCGAAATCTCTTCCTGACGGGGCGCATCATCAGCGCCACCCACGTGGCTTTTGCCTCCAGTCGGGTGATGGCGACGTGCGCCCATGTGGGGCAGGCTGTTGGCATGGCCGCCGTGCTTTGCCGTCGCGAATCCCTGCTTCCTCGCGACCTGACCGTGCCTGACCGAATGCAGGTGCTCCAGCGCAACCTGCTGCGTACCGGACAGCATATTCCTGGACTCGCCTTGCGGGACGAATCAGACCTTGCCCGAAGCGCCCGGATTGTCGGCACCAGCGAGTACCGACTGACAGGGTTTCCTCCGGATGGTCCACCGGTCAAATTAAGCGATGCATGGGCGATGATGCTCCCGGTTGCAGCGGGTACCCAGCTCGATTTTAGCGTCTGGCTGGAGGTGGCGGGCGATTCGAGCCTGCGCGTGGAGTTGCGGCAGAGCAGCCGCCCGGACAATCACACTCCGGATGTCACGATCGAAACCCAGCGGCATGAATTGAACGTGGGATGCAGGCTGGTGCGGGTGACATTCAATCACCGCTTCGTGGACGCACGGTATGCGTTCGTCTGTTTTTTTGGAGATGACAAGGTGAGTCTGCTTACAAGTGAACAACGCGTCACCGGTGTCCTTTCCCTGTGTCACACAGCAAATCTCGCGGTTGCAAAAGCGGCGGTACAGACACCGCCGGAGGATATAGGAGTTGACAGCTTCGAGTTCTGGCATCCCAAACGGCGCCCGGAGGGGCGGAATATTGCGATGAAGCTCGCAGTTCCGATTGCCCTGTTCGGCGTCGACAATCTCGTCAACGGCGTCGCGCGACCCACGAACCAGCCGAATGCCTGGGTCGCATCATGTGATGATCCAAAACCTACCGCTACCCTGAACTGGGAGAAACAGCAGACGGTTGCACGTATTGAGCTGATGTTTGATACCGATTACGATCATCCGATGGAGTCCGTGTTGTGGAAGCACCCGGAGAGCGTGATGCCTTTCTGCGTTCGACAGGTCAGGGTCCTGGACATGGCGGGGCGCGAACTGGCCAATGTGGAGAAGAATCACCAGACACGCGTTCGCATTGTGCTGCCTGAGCCTGTCCGGACCGAGGGACTAAGAATCGAACTGACACCGCGGGGGAATGGAATCCCTGCGGCGCTCTTCGAGGTGAGGATCTATGAGGGATAGTTGGCTTCGGACTGAAAGCCTCGGGTTGAGATCCGCTGCCCGCGAAGCAAGGGCACGGGTTTCAACTGATGCGTGAGTTTATAGTCGATCGGCCTATGGGCCAATCAGCACCGTCTGTTTGGTATAGGTCGGCGACTTTTTGAGCGGGTTGTCCTGCGCATCGAAATCGATCGGGTCGATCACGAGGAGAGGTACTGCGGCTGTCTTGCCCTTTGTCTTCAGGATGCCGTGACACGAAAGCCAGAGACGCCCGTCAGGACCCTTGAATAGGGAGTTGTGCCCGACCTGGCTGAACGGGTTGGAGCTTTCACCTGAGTAGGCGATATGGTTTTTGGCGCATGAGGCTTCGTTTTGGCCGCCATAGAATGGATTGGAGGCGTGCTTTTTCCAAGGGCCACGAATCGAATTGGCCGTGGCGAAACCGATCTCATAGCCGCGCGTCCACGACGAATAAAAGAGCAGATAGCGTCCGTTGTGTTTCACGACTGACGGCCCTTCGATGCCTACGGAATCCCATTCATGGCAGCGTTTGATCTTGGGCTCAGGTCGCCCCATGTAGCCTGGAACGATGACTGTTTTTCCGCTGGTGTCCTTTTCAAAATCGATCGCCCCCGGGAGAATGGCGCTTTGAGACTCGGTCAGAAACGTGCCGTGCTCGAGGTCGATCTCCGCAAAGCCAATTCCAAAATTCCGGTCACGGCTGGACCAGAAGGCCCAGGTCCTGCCATCATCGTCCTGAAAGAGGGTGAAGTCATTGCCCGATCCCAGGGGCTTCTCTTCCGTGACTACGCGATAGGGACCGAGAAGCCCGTCGGCGACTGCATAACCAAAATGTTGTCCCGGATAGCCATTATCGGGATTGGAACAGTTGAATGTCGCATAGTATTTCCCGTTTATGCGGTGCACCTCAGGCGCCCAGAAACGTTTGGCATACCATTTCTCTGGAGATGGATGCGGTACGAGCACGCCCTCGTATTTCCAGTCGGTCAGGTTTGCGGAGGAGTAGAGCGTGACTCCTGGATTCAGGATGCCGTCCTTCTCCTGCCATGGCCAGTGAGGCCAGGCTGTAGGCACCATATACCAACGGCCGTTGTCCCGAAAGATTTGGCAATCTCGAACGCCGTGTGGGTCGAGTCCGCTGGAAATGGGATTCTGATAGGTGAACGTTTCCGTTGCCGGAAGTGGACCGGAGCTCAGCACAATCATGCCAAGTAGAATCAGGGATTTCATTCGGGAGGAGTTCATGAAAAGGTCTTGTTTGGCTCAGCGCGGGCGGAGCAGCATGCGTTGAAGGAGAATAAATACCAGGAGGAGAGAACCGACGACGATCCGCATCCACCAGGAGGAGAGACGTCCGTCGAAAAGGATTGCGGCCTGAATCGTCGCGAAAATCAGGATGCCGAGCAAGGTACCGAGCATGTGCCCGCGTCCACCCGTGAGCAGCGTTCCACCGATCACCACGATGGCAATGGCATCGAGCTCCAGGCCAATGCCCATGCCTGGATTGCCGGAGCCGGTGTACAGCGTGGCGACAATTCCCGCCAGGGCCGCACAGAAACCGTTGAGCGCATAAACGGCGATTTTCGCTCCACCAAGTGGCAATCCCATGAGCAAGGCGGATTGTTCGTTGCCGCCCACCGCGAGCAGCGTGCGCCCGAAACGCGTATGATGCGCGATCACATAACCCGCCGCTAACACTGCGAGCAGCATCAGGGCACTCGCAGGCAGCACCATGCTGCCGAGGGTGATTTCGTAGGCCGAGATCCTGCCGTAAAATTCATGCGCGATGCCGACCGAGTCGGTGCTGATCCAGAATCCGAGCCCGCGCGCCAGAAACATTCCCGCGAGCGTGATCAGGAAGGGAGGCAGCCGGAAACAATGAATCAACAGACCCATCGACGTCCCCAGGCCCGTGCCGGCAAGCATTCCGACAAGCCACGCCAGGACGGGCGACAGATGGTGTTCCTGTATGAGTGTCGCAATAAGGATCGATGTGAAACCGATAACCGCGCCGACCGACAGATCGATGCCGCCGGAGAAGATCACAAGGGTCATGCCGACAGCGGCGATACCGAGAAACGCATTGTCGGAAAGCAGGCTCACGAATACTGGCGTCGAAAAGAAGCCGTCGTAGAATTGGGACGCCAGGCCGAACAGCAGAACAAAGATAGCCGCTGTCACCACGAGCGACAGATTGCGCCTGATCCACGAAGTCCTCCGTGTTAGCGCGCCGATCATGCGACGGCCCCCTTCTTGAACAGGCCGCGAAGCCACCGCCCCACCTTCTCCGATTGCAGAAGGGACACGGCGATGATGAGCAATGCCTTGGGGACCGGCGCAACTGCGGGCGGGACGCCGAGATTGTACATCGTGGTCGTAAGGGTCTGGATCAGCAGCGCACCGATCACCGTGCCGAGGATAAGGAACCGCCCGCCGGTCAACGCCGTTCCCCCGACCACCACGGCAAAGATCGCGTCGAGCTCCATGTTTTCTCCCGCCCGATACGAGTCTGCGGCCTTGATGTTTGCGGCTACGAGGACGCCCGAAAGGCCTGCACAGGCACCGCAGAAAAGGTAAACAAGGGTCTTGATTCGGGCGACTGCGAGACCGGCAAAACGACTCGCGGTTTCATTGTCACCCACCGCTTCGACAAACAAACCGAGGGCGGTCCTTCGCACGACGAAATGCGTTGCCACGAACAGTGCCAGTACAAGCACCGGTGCAAACGGCACGCCGAGGACAAAGCCGTTCGAGATGAACTCAAATGCGCTGCTCGTGATAATGATGACCTGACCTCCGACGATCAACTGTGCGAGACCCCGTCCCGCCACCATCAGGATGAGCGTTGCCACGATCGGTTGAACACCGAGGCGAGCCACGAGCAGGCCATTGATGCCCCCGGCCAGGGCGCCTATGCCCACCGCCGCGGCGATAGTCAGGGAAAGTGCCTGCCCGTCCTGTAGCATCACCGCGCACACGGCGCCCGCGATCGCGACCACGGAGCCAACGGACAGGTCCACGCCGCCTGTTGCTATGACGAGTGTCATGCCCAGCGAAACGAGCATCGTGCGCGCGGATTGGGTTAGAATATCCACCGGCACGCCGTAGAAATGTCCCTCGAGGAGCGTGATCTTGAGAAACGCCGGATCAAAAAGGGCGTTGAGCACGAGGAGCGACAGGAGTCCCGCCAGCGGCCACGCCACGAGGCGAGCCTCACGTTTGGTCTCGCCGAAGGTCATTTCTCGCCCCCTCCCGCCATAAGCTGCATGAGGCGTTCCGTGGTGAGTTCTGTGTCGGCGACTTCGCCTGCGGGTTTGCGCTCGAGCAGCACAAGCACGCGGGAACAGTTTCGGACGACCTCTTCGATTTCCGACGAGATGAAGATCACCGCCATGCCCTCGTCACGGAGACGTGCGATCAGCTGTTCAATTTCCTGCTTCGCGCCGATATCAATGCCACGCGTAGGTTCGTCGAGGATGATGACGGTGGGCTGCGTCGCGAGCCAGCGTGCGAGCAGGACCTTCTGTTGGTTGCCGCCGGAAAGAGTCTTGATCGGCGCCTCTGCATCCGCGGTCTTGATGCGCAGCGCACGGATGAATTGGACGCACAGTTGCTCCGCTTCGGCGCGGGTGAGGGGGCGAATGGCGCCTCGTTTGCCCTGCAGCGCAAGGACGAGGTTCTCGCGCACTGACAGATTGGGCAGGATGCCTTCGGCCTTCCTGTCCTCCGAACAGAAGGCAAGTCCATGGGCCACCGCGTCGCGCGGCGAGCGGATCTTTGCAGGCGACCCCCTCACGGTCACGCTGCCCGTGTCGGCCGCATCTATGCCGAAAAGGACACGCGCCGTCTCGGTTCGACCGGAGCCGAGCAGTCCACCAAGCCCTACAATCTCGCCGGCACCGACAGAAAGGTCCAGCGGCGCAATCACTCCGCGACGGCCAAGCTGTTTCGCATCGAGGACAATGAGTTTTTCTTGTCGGGGGCTCGATCCTATGCCCGAGGCAAGATCGCTTGCGCTGACCTCCCGGCCGAGCATCTTGCCCACGAGTTCGAGGCGCGTGAGTTCGGCGGTCGCAAATTCGCCGACGAGGCGGCCGTTGCGCAGGACCGTCAGCCGATCCGTGACCGCATAGACCTGATCGAGGAAATGAGTGCCGAAAATAATGGCTAGTCCGTCGTTGCGCAGCCTGCGCATTACTGTGAAGAGTTCGGCCACCTCCCTTTCGTCGAGGCTCGCGGTAGGTTCGTCGAGAACGAGGAGCCGAGCCTTGGTGTCGAGCGCGCGGGCAATCGCGACCATTTGCTGCATCGCGATGGAAAGGGAGCCGAGTTCGGCGTCGACATCGCATGTGACATCGAGCCGTGCCAGGGCCACCTGGGCGCGACGGCGGATGGCGCGCCAGTTGAGAAAGCCTAATGCACCGGGTTGGCGTCCGAGTGTGATATTTTCCGCAACCGAGAGCGAAGGGACAAGGTTCACCTCCTGGTAAACGGTGCTGATGCCCTCGTGTTCCGCGTCTTTTGGCGTCCGTGGCGAGATGAACCGGCCGTCAAGGCGGATCGTGCCCTCGTCGGCTTTATGGACGCCGGTCAGCACCTTGATGAGTGTGGACTTGCCTGCGCCGTTTTCTCCGAGCAATGCGTGGATCTCGCCTGCGCTCACCTTGAAATCTACGGCGTCGAGCGCGCGCACGCCCGGGAATTGTTTACCGATTCCGCGGAGTTCGAGCAGGGCTTGGGCGGACATCAGGAATAAGCAGAGTCGTCAGGCGGAAGGTGCGGGTGTCGCCGCGGAAGTGGAGTCGGTGCGGTGGAAGATGGGCGGGTGGGGCAAGCCGATCCCGCGGAATTCCCCCATGGGTCAATACTGGCGCGTGGGCAGAGCGGCGGCGGCGTTCGTGTGGTCGAAGAGTTCGTCCTTGTTGAAGACCTTCTTCGGAACCTTCTTTCCTGCGAGGATGGCTTCGATGGTGTCGTAAACCTTGGATCCGAAGAGCGGATTGCACTCGACGACGCAGTTGATCCTGCCGTCGGCGACCGCCTGAACACCCTCCCTGATCGCGTCGATGGCGATGATCTTGATATCGGTGCCGGGTTTCAGGCCGGCGGCTTCGATCGCTTGGACAGCGCCGAGGGCCATGTCGTCATTGTGCGCGTATACGATGTCGATGTTCCGGCCGTGTTTCTTGAGAAAGGCCTCCATGACCTCCTTGCCGCCTGACCGTCGAAAGTCGCCGCTCTGTGAATCGATGATCTTCAGATTGGGGAATGTCGCGATGGCTTCGGCGAAGGCCTTGCGGCGGTCGTTGGCCGGGGCGGAGCCCGGTGTGCCTTGCAGTTCGACGATGCGACCCTTGCCATTCACCGCCTTGGCCAGCCAGGCGGCAGCCAGGCGACCTTCCTCGAGGAAATCGGAACCAATGAAGCACACGAAGAGCGAATCGTCAGTCGTCTGGATGGTGCGGTCCGTGATGATGACGGGAATCTTCGCGCGTCTGGCTTCGCGGAGCACGGGTTCCCAGCCGGTTTCAACGATTGGCGCGATGACGATGGCGTCGACGCGCTGCGTGATGAACGAACGGACCGCACGGATTTGGTTCTCCTGCTTGCCCTGTCCATCGGAGAACTTGAGGTCGATGCCGCGCTTCTTGGCTTCGGACTTCATCGACTCGGAATTGGCGGTGCGCCAGGCGCTCTCGGCACCGGTTTGAGCAAAGCCGACCTTGAGCTGCTTTGCTGGCAGCACCGTGGCGGCAAGGCTGATTGAGAGTGCGATGAAGAGGTATCGGAATGTTTTCGCTAGATGCATGGGGACGGGAATGCTGCAATAATCAGGCAGCAAAGTCACCACACGGGATAAGACTTGCAGCCTCAAGGCAATGGCTATTGAAAGCGTTCAATTTCAAGCGCGGTATGGTGACTTTGCAGCAGATTGCGTCGGCAGCCGGCTACAGTCTTGCGACGACTTCCTATGCGTTGAGGAATGATCAACGCATCCATCCCGAGACGCGTTCCAGGATTCACGCGGTCGCGGCCAGGTTGGGGTATCGTCCGAATCCAGGTTTCTCCGCGCTGATGGCTCACGTAAGGCAAGGAAGGTCAGTCGAGGCGGGAGATCGTATCGCCTTCATCTGGGTGCGCACGAAGAAGGAGGAGAGCAGCAGCAATCGATTGCTTCGTGAAGTCTTTGAGGGCGCGCGACAGCGGGCGGAGGCGTTGGGTTACCGGCTGGAGCAGTTCTGGGCCGATGAGGATGGCATGTCGGGAAGGAGGCTCTCTGAAATTTTGAGATCGCGTGGCATTGTTGGCGTCTTGCTCTCACCGGTGATGGGTGAAGGACAGGTGAGCCTTGATCTCGAGTGGAAGCATTTTTCCCCGGCGGTCATCGGCAGCGCCGCATGGAGTCCCGAACTGCACCATGCGGGACACTATCACTATCTCGCGATGCGGATGGCCCTGAACAAACTGGCCCAGGCCGGCTATCGGCGTCCGATGGCGGTCGTCAACGAAATGGTCAATGAGCGCGCGCACCGCTCCTGGCAGGCTGCGTTCCTCGTGTATCATCCTGCAGCCGGATCTGCTGGTGATTTCTTCGTGTTGGAGAGTGCAGAACGAAAAATGTCGCTGGCATCCCGGTTCAAGAAATTGAAACCGGACGTCCTGATAGTGAGTGACGCAAGCGTATTGACCCGACTCGAGAAATCCATGAAACGCTCCGTCGGCCTGCCAGTGGCCACGTTGCATTGGGTGTCGGAGCGGCCGGATCTGATGGGGGTGGATCAGAGTTACGACAGCATTGCTGCGAACGCCGTGGAGATTGTGGCCACGCAGCTCAAGCTGAACCAGCTGGGCATCCCCGTGTTGCCGCGCATGTTGTTGTTTCCTGGCACGTGGAGGGAGAGCAGCTTAGCCCGACTTCGCCAACTGGAGTGAAGATTTGAGAAAATTGAGGGGTGAAGATTGCGTAAGTGACTGATGGGGAGGAATGGGGTTTTCAAAAGGGCGTGTAGGCCCGACCTACAGTCTATTCAGGTTGATGTGGGTCT
>CAUJJL010000207.1 GCA_963205455.1 Verrucomicrobiota bacterium | reverse complement strand
GTGTCTGTTGGCCCAGGGAGCGTTCTATCTGTTTCCGAACATCTCAAGATTCGGGATGAGCGACCAGGAATTCTGCGCCCGTCTACTTGAGAAAGAAAAGGTGGCCGCAGTGCCTGGCAGTGCATTTGGTGCGGAAGGATACCTTCGTCTCAGTTATGCCACGAGCGATGAGATCATCGCAAAGGGTGTCGCCCGGCTGGCACGTTTTTGCGGCGGCCTTTGACGGGGAAACAGGCGTGGCGGAAAACGACGCAGGCGCACTCGTTTCCTGACCCGTCCGCGGCATGGCTGCTGAATCACGATTTGCCATCTGGTTGTCAGCGACGCGACCACGCACGCTCCCGGCCGCCATTGCGCCGGTGGTCGTCGGCACAGCCTTCGCACTGCAACACGGCTCCGTTGTCTGGTACGCGGCGAGCGCATGCCTTGCGTTTGCGCTGCTTGTACAGGTGGGAACAAATTTCGCCAATGACTATGGTGATTTTGCCAAGGGTGCTGACAACGTCGAGCGCGTGGGACCCAGGAGGGCGGTTGCAGCGGGGCTAATTCCGGCAGCGACAATGAAGCGGGCTGCAGGGCTTGTGTTTGCCGCAGCGTTTTTGGTTGGGTTGACGCTCTTGCCCTATGGCGGTTGGCCGCTGCTGGCCATCGGCATCACCAGCATTGCCTGCGGCCATGCCTATACCGGCGGCTCCTGGCCGATCGCCTACATCGGATTGGGCGATGCCTTTGTGTTTGTCTTCTTTGGACTCGTAGCGGTTGGCGCGACTTACTTTGTGCAGGCAGGATCGCCGGGCATGGATGTCTGGCTCGCGGCCGTGGCGATCGGGCTACTCGCCGCAAATATCCTGATCGTTAACAACTATCGCGATGTTCAAACGGACGCCAGAGCCGGAAAACGAACGAGCGTCGTGCGATTCGGACGCAGATTTGCCCGCTGGCAGTTTGCGTCGGGGCACGCCGTTGCGTTGCTGGTTCCGGTGATCATCGCGATGCGATGGGATGCTTTCGGCTGGATCCTGCTCCCGCTCTTTCTTACGCCGGAGGCTGTGAGGCAGGCATTGCAGCTTAAAAGGTCGGAATCGCCCAAGGAACTGATTGACCTGCTGGGCGATGTCGGCCGGTACCTGGCTGCCTACTCACTTCTCCTGAGCGCCGGAATTGTCTGCACGTGACAAGGCACACTGAAGGCTGCGGCAGTCCGTAGCCCGCGTAGGCTGTCAGACCTTGGCCAGGAGTTGCTCCTTGAGGAAGGCTTTCGACTTCATGCCGACATAGGTGTCGACCACTTTTCCGGCTTTGAAGAGGATGAGTGTGGGGATGGCCCGTACATTGTACTCGCTGGAAATCGCACCGTTGTCATCCACGTTCAGCTTGCCGATCGTGACCTTGCCTTTCAGTTCGACTGCGAGTTCCTCGAGAATCGGGGCGATCGCCTTGCATGGTCCGCACCACGGTGCCCAAAAGTCGACGAGCACCGGGATGGAGGAATCGATGACGCCCTTGAAATTGGTCGAAGTGAGTTCGGTGGTGTTGGCGGACATGGTGGATGTGTTTAAGGAGCTTATGGATTTCAGGTGAAAAGTCAAAAGGGTGCCATCAGGCTGGCGTGGACTTGTGGACGATCTCGGCAAGCTCCTTGGGGTCAATGTTCTCAAGGCGCTTGTCACGACGCTTCATCTCCTCAAACGTCTTGATCATCGTCTCTGTCATCTGCTCGTGCGTCTTTTCAGAGCCCCCTACCAGGGTGAATTGTTCCCCAGACGTCATCCGCCGATGCCCATCATCGTTGTCAAGGCCCACGCCCAGGATCCCGTGAATGGCTCGCCCCTTGGCTTTTGGGGATGTTGGACGCTTAGATGGCTTTTTACTCACGCGGTAACGGTGTAGGCTTCCGCGCTGGTTTCAAGGGGCATTTGGTTTGATGCTCCGAGGGCCGTTCCGGCATCCTCGACCGCGGCGCAAAGGATATCGCTGTAGGCCTCGTGCTGGCTGATGCGGAGTTTCCGCAGACGGGTCAATTCCAGCACGGCGAGGAATGTTGCGACGAGCATGCGGAGGGTGACCTTGTTGGGAAAGAGTTCGGAAAAAATGAATGACTTTTCAGTCCTGATACGTGCAAGCAGCATTTCCATCTGATCCGCCACTGTGACCTGCTCGTCCCGGATTTCGCCGACAACGAGTTTTTCCGCCAGACGGCGCAGCACAATGTTGAAGGCATTCCAGAGTTCGATACGGTCCACGTTTTTCAGGGGGCGGTCCTCTTCGCGAAGGCGTGTTTCAAAAACCAACCGGGGGAGCTTGTCGTGCTCGAACTGGGCAAGCGAATTGAGTGTCCCGGCCGCTTCCTTGAACTTCTTGTACTGCAGCAGTTGGTGCACGAGCTCCCAACGCGGATCCATGGCATCATCGTCGTCCTCGATCCCCACCGCCGCCTGGCCCTTTGGAAGAAGCATGCGGCTCTTGATTTCCATCAGGGTCGCCGCCATGACAAAAAACTCACCGGCTATCTCGAGATCGAGATTCTGCATTGAGCGCAGGACGTCGATGTACTGGCCGGTTACTGCTGCGATCGGGATGTCGTAGATATCGAGTTCGTTCTTCCGTATCAGGAACAGAAGCAGATCCAACGGGCCTTCAAAGGCGGGAAGTTTGATGCGATACTCGGTTCCGGGAAGCACGACGATGCAATGGTTCAATCAGGGCGTTGCCCCGCAACGAAAAACGCGACAATCTTTGGTCAGTAAGACGACGCCTGCCCGGCCTGCCGGATCAGGCAGGCAAGATAAAATCCATCGGTGTCATGGACATGCGGCATGATGGTCAACTCACCCGAGCCAGGGGCATCAGGATAGCCGAAGGTGTTTTCCAGAGGATATCGACGGAATTGAGGGTTCCGATCGAGGAACTCAGAGGTAACCTGGTGGTTCTCGCTCTTGCACAGTGAGCAGGTCGCATACGCGAGTAGCCCGCCGGGCTTCACATGGCTTGCCAGTCTGTTGAGGAGTTGCAATTGATTACGGGAGGCTTCACGAAGCGTTGACTCGTGAGTTGAGAGTTTGAGGTGCGGGGCGCGGCGCCAGGTGCCCGATCCGGTGCAGGGTGCATCAACAAATACGCCGTCAAAGACTTCCCCGGGAGCGGGCCTGGCGATCCGGATGTTCGCAAATGAGGATCTCTGGGCCCGGATGCGCAATTCGGCGAGAGCGGATCCACGCACATCCCACGCGCTCACGCGACCGCCGGATCCCACGCGCTGGGCGAGCGGAAGCGTCTTCCCGCCTGCGCCCGCGCAGGCATCGAGCCAATGCGTTCCTTTCCTTACAGGGGGTGCGGCAGCGAGCATTTGTGAACCCAGGTCCTGGATTTCAAACTGACCTGACCTGAATGCGTGGGAGGCGGTCAGATCCTCGTCCGAATTCTCAATGCGCCAGGCTTGCGGCAGCACCGGTGAGGAAGTGACCTTCCATGCGCGAGCGTGAAACTCATCGCGTAGTTTCCGATGATCGTCTGTTTGCACGCGAATCCACAGTGGGCTTCGGCTATGCAGCGTATCGATGAGGGGAGGATCGCAGGCCTGCGGGCATTCCCGAGACAGCCAGGAGGGTAGCAACGCAGCATCGAGATCCAATCCCGCCGTTCTTGATCTCAGGATCGCCCGCTTTTCATCAATACGATGAGGAAGTGGCGGCCAGCCATCGCACCAGAACGACTTCAGCCTGTGCATCGAGGGGATGTCGGCTGACAACCAGACCAGTGCTCGAATGGCGTCCTCATCTGCCTCGCTCAAGCCGCCTGCAACCCATGCGTGGAATCGAAATCCAGTGTAGGCGAGTTCCCGGTACATGCGGCGGTCCCTGGACCCAAACGAACGATTTCGACTCAGCAACTGATTCAGGCGTTCAGGCGCTGCCCGGTCCTTGGTCAAACCGGGAGCAAGAGAGGTCCAAAGTCCCAGAAACGTGCGCGCCTGGTTTCCGGCGATCGTTGACGATTCACCTGCCATGGAGGGTGCCGGTCAGAAGCGGACCGTTTCGAGTTCTATGACAAAACCGAAGGAACTCTCTCTCCGTCGGCCTTCATAAAGATTTATTCCGTACTGCAACACCCAGAGATTGTCCAGGGTCTGGCGGATTCCATAGGTCTGTTGAACAAATCGGGAGCGTGGTGCGTCGTAGTGCAGACGGGCGAAGGCTTCGAACTCCTCGTTCATGCGTATCCGGGAATCCACGACATATTCCTCGATGTCGTGCCGGAGGTAGTGCGTGCCCAGCCGCAGTGACCACCACTCTGAGTTGGCGACCAAGACGCTTGTGTTGAGTTCCTCAAGCGTTTGATCCCGGGTCGAAAAGCGCTGGTAGAGACTGAAGTTCAACCACCGGGCCGGAGAAAGCACGAGATCGGCATGCAGGTCGGACAAGGTGGACGCATCCTTTTCCCGATCGAATCGAAGATCAGCGGCGAGGTTGAGGCGGATCAGGTCTCGCGAGCCGTATTGGGGATCGCGCGTCTGCAGAGTATTGTCGACTTCCATGCGCAGCAGATGACCCGAGCCGAGATCATCGATATTGCGCCGGTCGCCCAACCCGAGAGGTTGGAGATAGGTTGAAAAGGAGGTTCGATCGATCTGCGGTATGCGGCTCCGGCCGCGGTCGGCACCTGGAATATAGCGATAGCCCAGGCGTGGGGTGATGAGGTGTCGCAGTCCGTCAACCTCCCAAGCCTTGTTCTTGTAGGCGTAGGTCCCGCTGGCGTGCAATTCCGCGTCGATGCCAAATTCGCCCAGGATGCGGGTGTAGCTGCCTTGATCGGAGCCGGGATTGACGCGCGAGTAGTGGGTGACTTCGCCGCCCGCGATCGGGCGGATGACGAACCAATTCCGTGGAGTAAATGGGCGTGTTAGGGCGAAGTAGGCATCAAGCCGGTCGGTCTTGAGCGCAGGTCCGAGAAGCGGCTCGTCCTCCGTCAGGCGGGCATAGCTTGCGTGTCCGCGCTGGTAGATGCCCAGGTCGAGATTCGAGATGAGGCGAGGCAGGAGCGTGGCACGAATCTCAGGAAGGCGTTCCTGTACTCGGAAATAGCGGTTGATGTTTGGACGGATAAACGTGCCGACAACAACGGCATCGTTGACGTAATTTGCCTCGACAAAGTTGTCTGGCTGCTGAAGCGGAAAATACCGCTCGGGGAGGAAATCACGGAGGATGTCGGAATCACTCCAGAAGTTTAGATCGGCGTTCAGCGAGAAATTCCTGTTGAAGGATTCGCGGTGCGACCAGTGCACGAACCCTCGGTCTTCCTGAATTGGGACACCTATGATGTCGCGCAGCTTTTCCCCATTATCATGGATGAATCCGGTCTTCAGTGACCCGGACACATGATGGTCTCCCTTGCCGAAAATGTACTCCCCCGAAGGACCCGCCAGGACACCCCGCTCGGTATAGAATCCCATATCGATGCCGGCTTCAACTCCACTTAGGACCGGGACATGCACGCCGAGTTCGAGGAATGCGCCAAGTGAAGCCCGATAACCTGCACCGACAGTGAGGTAGCGCAGGAAAATCTGATCCACGGGAATTGGAAAACTGGGTAGCGGTATTGGCTGATAGCGGCCTATGCCAACGCGGCCCCGCTGAACGGCGATGGTTTCCTGACCATACAGGGTCATCCGGTCTGCTGTGATGGTGGGTGTCCAAAATCCTGGCTCGCGGTAGGTGGTGTGGGCGTTTTCCACAGTCAGTTCCTCCCGACTCCCGAAAAGGTGCGTGCCGGAGACGTAGATCGGGTCGGATCCGGCGCGAAGGTTTCGAACGTCGATGCTGCGTTTGCCGAGATCGTAGGTGATTTCGTCGGCGAGCAGACGTTGTGCACCCTGCTGCATGATGACGTTTCCCCGGGCGATGGCGACGCCTGCGGCAGTCTTGTAGCGTATTTCGGATGCCGTCAGGGTGGCGTCTCCGAACGTGAGCGAGGCATGGCCCCGTCCGATCCATTCCTTGGTCTCAAGGTCAAAT
>CAUJJL010000206.1 GCA_963205455.1 Verrucomicrobiota bacterium | reverse complement strand
TGAACGGAAAAGTCGTCGCATGCGGCTTGAGAATGAAGTCGAAAGGATTGCTGTCGTGAGTCTCGACATCGAAGTCCGTGCGAATGCTCAACGCCCGCGCGCCGTCCCAGAAATAAGCGGTCGCGAGAAGCACATCGTGACAATCGCGCGTCCAGACGATCTTGGCGTCGGGTGAGATGTTGAAACCGAAATTGTTCACGCGCAGCAGGGGGGTCTCTCTCGGGCGCAGGTAGATCTGGTGGGGCGAGAACGTTACGGTGCGCTCATATTCGTAACGGCTCAGGTGGGTGACGTGCAGTTTCATGGTGCGACCTACTTGCTAGCAGGTTTCGGACCTAAAGCGAGGCGCGCAGATCGGAAACGAATCGCTCGAGGTCATCAGGCCTCGTATCCCACGAGCACATCAGGCGGTATCCCTGCGCTCCGATGAAGTTGTAGAAATGCCACCCCTTGTCATGCATCCGCTTTGCCGCGGCGGAGGGGATATCAACGAACAGCGCGTTGACCTCCGGCTCCACCAGGATGCGGATGCCGGGCAGGCTGCGCAGGGCGTCCGCCAGTTTCTGAGTCATGGCGTTGGCATGTCCGGCATGGCGAAGCCATGCGCCCGACTCCAGCATGCCGAGCCATTGGGCGCTGAGAAAACGCATCTTTGACGCGAGTTGTCCTGCCTGCTTGCAGCGGTAGTCGAATTCGCGGGCGAGCGCCGGATTGAAGAAGACAACCGCCTCACTTGTGGTCATGCCGTTTTTTGTTCCCCCGAAGCACAGCACGTCGACGCCGGCCTTCCAGGTGATGTCCGCTGGTGAGATTGCCGCACTGGATCCGGTTTTTCGCGATGAAAGTGCGGCGGCTGCGTTGGAAAAGCGCGAGCCGTCCATATGAACGGCGAGACCGTGTCTTTTCGCGAGCGTGCTGAGCGCCGTGATTTCCGCGACCGAGTAAACGGTGCCCCATTCCGTCGACTGCGTCAGCGAAAGGACCCTGGCCTTGGGAAAATGAATATCCGTCCGCTTCCGGATAAGCGCGTCCACGCCCTCGGGGGTGAGTTTGCCGTCGCGTCCCGGAGAGGTGAGAATCTTCGTGCCGTTCGAAAAAAATTCAGGTGCGCCGCATTCGTCCGTTTCCACGTGGGCCGCCTCGTGGCAGATCACGCTGTGGTAGCTTTGGCAGAGCGAGGCGAGCGACAATGAGTTTGCTGCCGTCCCGTTGAAGACAAAGAAGACCTCGGCGTCCGGTTTCTCAAAGAGGCCGCGGATCCGGTCGCAGGCGCGTCGGGTCCAGTCGTCGGTGCCATAACTGGGCAGGCGGCCCCGATTGGCCGCCTCGAGGGAGGCCCAGGCCTCAGGGCAGATGCCCGAGGTGTTGTCGCTGGCAAAATGATAGTCGAGATGCGCTTTGTGTTCCGCGGTTCGGTCAGGCATGGGGCTGAGTCTCTCCGGAGGACGGCTTCCGGTGAAGACGATTCTTTTAGACGTTGGCAGACCGGCAAACGCCATGAAACATGCGCGGGTGACGGGATGACCGCGGACACGATGGCATACAATGAACCCAATCTCTACCTGGTCGGTTTCATGGGAACCGGCAAGAGCACGGTCGGACGGGCCGTCGGGCAGAGGCTGGGCTACACTTTCATTGACAGCGACCACGAGATTGAGCGCCTTGCGGACAAGCCTGTGACGGAGATTTTTGCGCAGGAGGGGGAGGCGGCGTTTCGCGCGATGGAGCGGGCTTTTGTGGAAAACGGGCACCCTGACTCCCGCCATATCGTGGCCTGTGGTGGCGGGCTTGTGGTGCCTGAGGGCATGCTTGCACTCCTGCACGAGAAGGGAGTGGTCATCTGCCTGCACGCCTCGCTGGAAACGATCTTGAATCGCACGCAGGGGCTCCGCCACAGACCCTTGCTCAATGTCTCGAATCCGGAGGAGCGGATCCGCACGTTGTATGCGGCGCGGGAACCCGTATATCGAAGGACCGGGACGATCATTCTGACGGATGGGCGCACCTTGCACGATGTCGTCGCACACGTGATCCGGGCCTATCGACGCGAGGCGGGTGACTGGGCGCGCAGGCGGCGGCGTCAGCCTGACACATCGTCGTGAGCCGCGTCACTGCCCTTCAAACAGGGCTGCCATCCTCTCGGCAAAGGCCGGAGGCGGGCGCACGGGGCGTCCTGATTTGTCGATAAAAGCGTGGAGGGTCCACCCTGAGGCCAGGCGCTCCTCACCGCGCAGGACCTCGTACTCGAGCTTGATGCGAAGGAGGGGTTTCTCGCGCATGGAGGTCACGATCGTCAGTTCGTCGTCATAGAGCGCGGGCCGGAAATACCTGACATTTACTTCAAGCACCGGGAGGCGGAACCCTTCCGCCTCGAGAAGGCGGTACCGGATGCCGTGTTCCTTCAGCAGATTGGTGCGGCCGACTTCGAACCAGGGCAGGAAACTGCCGTGGTAAACGACGCCCATCATGTCAGTTTCCGCGTAGCGGACCATGATCGTTGTACGCGACTGGATCATGAGTGCACGACGCGCGGGTGGGGGGAGTTGAACAGGAGATCTGCGGCCTTGTGCCACGTGTTGCGGCGCGCCCAGGCGCGTCCCGCCTCCCCCAATCGCCGACGAAGGTCATCGTCGGCGATGAGGCGTTCGAAGGCGGCGGTGAGCTGTGCGGGATAGTTGGGCGGCACACAAAGGCCGGTGACACCATCGACGACCGCTTCGGAGACTCCGCCGATGGAATGGGCGACAACGGGAAGTCCGTGGGCAGCCGCCTCGAGGTAGACCAGGCCGAATCCCTCGACGCTTTGCCGGTAGTCGATGCTGGTCATGGCAAAGATATCGGCGCGATCATAGATCCGATCGAGTTCGTCGTCAGGCAGTTCGCCAAAGAAGCGGACTTTGAGGTCGCTCAGCGATGCGGCCTCGCGCAGCTTCTGTTCGTAGTGGTGCCGATTGTGGTCGCCGACGATCCAGTATTCGATGCGTTGGCGGAAACGCGGGGCGAGTGCCTGGAGCGCCTGCAAGGTCAGGAGCTGCCCCTTGCGCGGATGAAGACGCCCCACGGTGAGAATGATGAGCTTTTCCCTCGACTGGTTCGCGGGCGGATCATGAACCACCGCGAAGTCCGAGCGAAGGGCGCCTGGGGTCAGGAACGTCTTTCCGTTTGCAGCGGGAAAACGTTCCGTGAGCAGATTGTAGGTGAAATGGGATAGCGTGCTGATGCGTGATGCCCGCGCGATCAGCCGGTTGGCGAGGCGGCGCGTGACGGGGTTGCGGTGGAAGCGGAGAATCTCTGAACCATGGAAGGTTAGGATCAGGTGCTTGGGACGAAATGCGGGGATGCCCAGAAGCATCATCATGGCGAGCATGGGTCCAGGCTCTGGCAGGTAGACCGTGGCATAGTGCAGTCGCCGCCGTTCGGCGATAAGTTGTGATGCCAGCTTGAACTGGCACCGGAAGTCATGGGTGCCGGACAATGGGAGCCGGCGCAGTCGGAACGGCCAGGACTTTTCGCGCCCAGACGCTGGTGCGGATTGCGCCCAGACCTCAACGTCGAATCCAAGGCCGACGGATGCCTTGGCAATCTCCTCTGCAAACGTGGCGATTCCACCCCGCTTGGGGTAAAACTCGTGAGTGATGAGAAAAAGAGGACGGGTTTGCGCGGCAGCGCTCATTCGCGGCGATTGGAAAGGAATTTGTTCCCACAGGAAATCAGCAG
>CAUJJL010000205.1 GCA_963205455.1 Verrucomicrobiota bacterium | reverse complement strand
CGTGGACGTGGCATTTGGAGGGATCATTATCATATCAGTTGTTGTGTCCAGCGATGTTCCAATGATTGAAGCGGTCGGCGGTACGCTGGAGCATGTCTGCATGTCCACGGATCTCTTGTCAGGGAAAGTGATTGTCATTGTTGGCGGCACGACCGGACTCGGTTTTTCAGCTGCGCGGGCGATGCTGGCGGCAGGGGCTAGCGGGGTGGTTCTAACGGGACGGGATGAAAACTCCGCTCGGGCAGCGGCGGACTCGCTTGGAGACCGCGCCGCCGTCCACACGGGGGATGCTGTCGATCCTGGGCATGCGATGGCTGCGATCGCGATCGCGCTGGAAAAATTTGGTACCTTCAGTGGCTTGTATCACGTTGCTGGTGGCAGTGGGCGCCGATTTGGTGACGGACCGCTGCATGAAATCACCGATCAAGGTGTGAAGGCCACCCTGGATATGAATCTCCAGTCGCTCATCTATTCAAACCGGGCTGCGGTGCGCCAGTTCATCGAACAGCAGACAGGCGGCGTGATTCTCAACATGAGCTCCGTGCTCGGCTGGTCGCCTTCGCCTGCCTTTTTTTCCACGCACGTTTATGCGGCAGCCAAGGCCGGCATCATTGGATTCACCCAGTCGGTCGCCGCACGCTATGCGGGCAATAATATCCGGCTCAATGTCATTGCGCCTGCCCTTATTGAAACGCCGATGGCCCGGCGGGCCGCGGGTGACGAACGGATCCTTGAATTTATCAGGACCAAGCAGCCTCTGGATGGGGGAAGGATCGGACGGCCGGATGATTGTGACGGCGCGGCTGTCTTCCTGCTTTCGGACGCCTCCCGCTTCATCACCGGCCAGGTCCTGGCGGTCGATGGTGGCTGGTGCCTGAGCGAGGGCCAGGTGCCGGATGTAAGGGATTGAACCTCTCCCGTGCTGTCCCGATTGCCTGCCTGAGGCCAAATAAGATCCTGGTTGGTGCGCTCAAGGCGCTGGTTGACAATGATTGATCTTTCCAACTCGCGGATGGTGACTTAAATGCGGGTAATTTACCCCGCTGCCGGGAACCAAGGCTAAGTTACGTTGACCGTTCACTTCTATGCGCCGTCAGAACCTGCTCGTTTCGAGTCGTGCCCAGATTCCCTTCCACCTGCGATTTTTTGAATTCCTTCTCGCGTGGCTGCTGATCGCGGCGCCTGGGGCTTCCCAGAATGCGGTGACTCCGCAGGACAATCTCACCATTGTTTCGAGCAATCCGATGGAGATAGAGGCAGAGGGGACCGGTGTGCATGGCCAATTCGTTGTTTCCAAGGAAATGATCAGTCCGGATACGAGCGGCGACCTGGTGTACACGATCACGGAGCCCCCGAAGTTCGGACGCGTGGGGCTGGCAGGGGGCGATGACACCGATGTCTTCAAGAACTCCACTTCGCGTCTCGGTTACTTTGCCTATCGTCCGCAGGAAGACTATGTCGGGCAGGATTCCTTCGGTTACAGCGTGAGGAATGAGACGTCCGGGCTGGTCTACAAGAACAGGGTCCTGGTTACGGTGAAGCCGCCGCCGCCCGTCGAACTCCAAAAGTTCGAAGTGAGTGCGGATAGGGGGCGCGTTCTTAACGTCAGTGGCGTTACACTCACCACGCGGCCGAACACGCAGGTCAGCCAGAAGCTGCCAAGTCACGAGGACTTCATGTCGGAGGCGGATCGCCTGTCGATCGTCGGTGCGCGGCCTGTGTATGTGCTTGATGACGCGGCCAGGCCAAAGAACGGTACCGCGAAGCTCGATCGTCTCACGGGGCAACTGACCTATTCTCCGAACCCCGGTTATATCGGTGTCGATCATTTCAAGTACTACACCACCGATGAGAACAATCCCCACCTTGGCGCGGAGAACACGGTGACCATCAATGTTGAGCCGATCCGCATCAAAAAACATATTGTTGCGGATCGTTCGCGCAGCCGGGAGGTGGATCTCGTTTTTGTCATCAACAACTCGCCTTCCATGGCCGCGCATCAGGCCAGGCTTGCTGAAAACCTTAGCCGCTTCCGGCGGTTGTTTGATACTCGCGACCTCGACTACCGGATCGGTGTGTTGACAACTGACTTTGTGAACAAGGACGCACGCGGAGGATGGGGTGGGGCCAGGTACTACAAGGACGTGCGTTCGATTGAGCTGGATGCCAAGGGCAACCCCGTGCTTGACCGGCGCGGTCGTCCGAAGTCGATCACGAAACGGGTGGCGAGCAATGGCCTCCTGGTTTCACTGCCTGTGATGGCCCAGCCGTGGATCACCCGCGAGACGCCCGACGGCATCTTTTCCGAGCTGGTCAAGGTGGGTACCAATGGTGACAGCAATCGCACCGCATTTACTGCGGTGTACAATTTTGTCGCGGGCTACTACAACAAGCAGCACACCTTTCTCAGGCCTGACGCGGCGACATTCGTGGTGTTCTTCATGGATGAAGAGGAGACGCGCATGGCAACGTGGAAGGTCATGCGGGATGGGACTCGTCGTGCCGAGTGGATTGAAGATGGAAAACTTCCCGATCTCATCAGGCAGTACAACGCGCGCAATCCCTCGGCGCGTCAGACACTGGATAGCTATATTCACGACTGGGTCCTGCGGCCATTTGTCATCGCCAAAGGAAACAAGCGCGGAAATGTCGAAATGCAGGCCGTGGTTGCTCCTGACAACATCTCCCATCGGCGTGCGGCTGAGCTTACGGGCGGTACCGTGCTCAACATTGAGTCGGATTTTTCAGCCCAGCTTGCCGCGCTTGGCGACCGAATTGCTGACACGGTTGCGGTTGCGTTGGAGCCTGTCCAAGTGACGGCGACCCTCTACAAGAAGAGCTTTCGCGTCCTGGTGGATGGCGTAGAAATACCGGAGGATCCCCTGAACGGATTTGTCTACGACGAGCGCACGCACAGCATAAGGTTTCAGGGTGCGGCCAAGAAAAAGGCATTTACCGCCAAGATCGACATCACTTACGAGGAGCACATGTAGGGCTTGGCACTCCGATCTTTCCGCGTCCCGATGATGCAATGGCCTCGGCTGAAGGCGCGCGAATGGGCAGACGCGAAACGGCGTTAGTCCAGCCCCTCGGTCACGTTGCGGATTTTCCCCTCATTGATGGCAGCAAGCGCGCCCCTGTACTGAGCTTCAAGCGTGTCGTAGGAAGAGACGCTCATTCCCAGATTACGAATGATGCCGTCCGAGAGCGCGTAGATCCAACTGTGAATTGTCAGGGGCTGGCCGCGATCCCAGGCATCCCGCACAATCGTGGTCTGGCAGACATTGGAGACCTGCTCGACGACATTGAGTTCGCACAGCGTGTTGATGCGTCCCTTCTCGCCGGATTGCGCGTGCACGCAGGATTTGTGACGCTCGCAGATGTCCTGGACGTGGCGCAGCCAGTTGTCCGCGAGGCCGATCCTGTCGCACCGCAGGGCAGTGCGCACTCCGCTGCATCCGTAGTGTCCCACGACGATGATGTGCCTTACCTTGAGCAGATCGACGGCGAACTGCATTACGGAAAGGCAGTTCAGGTCCGTATGGATGACAAGGTTTGCGATGTTGCGATGGACGAAGAGTTCTCCCGGGAGTAGATTGACGATCTCGTTGGCGGGAACGCGACTGTCCGAGCAACCGATCCACAGGTACTCCGGCGACTGTTGCTGGGAGAGTTTTTCGAAGAAGGCGGGATCATGCCGCCTGATTGTCTCCGACCAGTCCCGATTTCTGGAAAACAAGTGATCGAGTTGTCCCATACGTCCGCACTGCAACGCCCCACGCGAGTATTGTCGATGGCAATTCCTCAACACGCCTCCGGACACGGTGATTAGCGTCACCGAGGCAAGGACCATCCAGTGACAACGATATGCCCTGGGTGCCCGGACTGTCTGGGAGATGGGACTAGATCGAAGCGAGGATGGCGTTGAATGTCCTGCTCGGACGCATCGCGGCGGAAGCCTTGGTTTCGTCAGGCCGGTAATATCCGCCGATATCCGAGGGTTTTCCCTGCACCACGTTTAATTCGGAAATGATGGTTTGCTCCGCGTCCGCCAGTTTTTTGGCGACGGGCGCGAATGCCGACTTGAGCTCCGCGTCGGCACTCTGCGATGCGAGTTCATTTGCCCAATAGAGTGCGAGATAGAAGTGGCTGCCGCGATTGTCGATGCCCGCCCCGACCTTGCGTGCAGGCGACTTGTCATTGAGCAGAAAGCGCCCCGTTGCAGCGTCGAGCGTATCAGCGAGGATTTTCGCCCGGCCGTTGCCGAAGGTTTCGCCCAGATGTTCAAACGAGACTGCGAGTGCAAGGAATTCACCGAGGGAATCCCATCGGAGGAATCCTTCCTCAACAAACTGCTGGACGTGTTTTGGGGCTGATCCGCCTGCGCCGGTTTCAAACAGGCCCCCGCCGTTCATCAGGGGCACTATCGAGAGCATCTTCGCGCTGGTGCCGAGTTCGAGAATTGGAAAGAGGTCAGTCAGGTAGTCACGGAGAACATTTCCGGTCACGGAAATCGTGTCCTTGCCATCCTTGATGCGCTCGAGGCTGAATTGACAGGCCTCTGAAGGCGGGAGGATACGAATGTCCAGGCCTGACGTGTCGTGTGACGCCAGATAGGTCCTGACCTTTGCAATCAATTGCGTGTCGTGCGCCCTCCGGGAGTCGAGCCAGAAGACAGCGGGCGTGTGAGTGGCGCGGGCGCGATTTACTGCAAGCTTCACCCAGTCCTGAATTGCGGCGTCTTTCGTCTGACACGCGCGCCAGATGTCTCCGTCCTCGACGGGGTGTTCAAGGAGAACTCTGCCTGATTCATCGATCACGCGAACCTTTCCGTTGCCGGAAATCTGGAAGGTCTTGTTGTGTGACCCGTATTCCTCTGCCGCCTGTGCCATCAATCCGACATTCGGCACGGAGCCCATGGTTCGCGGGTCGAACGCACCATGCTTCCTGCAGAAGTCGATTGTCGTCTGATAGACGCCCGCATAGCTGCTGTCCGGTATGACCGCCAGGGTATCCTGCAGCTTTCCCTGGGCATTCCACATCTGACCCGAGCTGCGGATCATAGCGGGCATGGACGCGTCAACAATGACGTCGCTGGGGACATGGAGATTGGTGATCCCCTTGTCCGAATTCACCATCGCGAGCGCGGGTCCCTTTGCATAGGTGGCCTGGATGTCGGCCTCGATTGAGGCCTTCTTTTCCGGTGCCAGGGTCTGAATCTTTGCCACGAGATCGCCGAAACCATTGTTCAGATCGATGCCGAGTTCGGCAAACGTGCCCGCGTGCCGGGCCAGTAGATCCTTGAAAAAGACACGGACGACATGACCGAAGATGATGGGGTCCGACACCTTCATCATCGTGGCCTTAAGATGAACGGAGAACAGTACGCCCTCTTCCCTGGCGCGCGCGATCTGTTTCTCAAGGAACGCGAGAAGTGCCTTCTTGCTGAGCACGGTGGCATCGAGGACTTCACCGGCCTTGAGGGGGGTCTTTTCCTTGAGGACTTTCACCGTGCCGTCCGCGGCGACAAATTCGATCCTCACGCTGGTCGCCGCCGGTACGGTCAGCGACTTTTCGTTGGAGAAGAAGTCATCGCGTCCCATCGTGGCCACGTTGGTCTTGGATTGAGGCGACCACGCACCCATCGGGTGTGGATTCTTGCGCGCGTATTCCTTGACGGCCTTGGGTGCGCGACGATCGGAGTTGCCCTCGCGGAGTACGGGATTCACTGCGCTTCCCATTACCTTCGCATAGCGTGCACGCACCTCTTTCGCTGCGTCTGTCGTTGGATTCTCCGGAAAGTCTGGGATCTTGAATCCCTTGGCCTGAAGCTCGGCGATGGCAGCCTTCATCTGCGGCACTGAGGCGCTGATGTTGGGAAGCTTGATGATGTTTGCCTCCGGTTTGAGCGTCAGTGCTCCGAGTTCGGCGAGATGATCGCCCACGCGTTGTGCCTCCGTCAGGCATTCGGGAAATTGGGCGAGGATTCTTCCCGCGAGCGAAATGTCGCGTGTTTCAACGCGTATGCCGCACTGTTTGGTGAACGCTTGAACAATCGGCAGCAGCGATTGCGTGGCGAGGGCGGGGGCCTCGTCAGTTTTTGTGTAGATGATGGTAGGAACCGAAGGCATGGATGGGAGGTGATTGTCGCCGACCGCGGACCGTCAAGGCAACAACGAGCCGCGAATGCTCACAAGTCTTTGCATCACAACCTGTCCATGGCCGATCAGGATTCAGCAGTGACGGGAAGATGAACAAACTCGTTGGAAGGCCGACCCTGAGAGTTAGATCGCAAGCGACTGATGAATAAGATGATATGTCTGTAGTCGCGCGACAGTCTGTATGCGGGAGGCGCTGTGCTAATCCTGGGTAGTTGTGGCACTACTGCCTGCGGGGCAACGATCCATTCGGGTTGCGAATCCGGGCGATCGGACGATTCTTTCAACCGTCACTCTGCTTAGCAGAGGACATTTGGGGTAACTAAGAAAACAATGCCCGCCGTGTAGGGGTACGCGGCGGGCTCTTTCTTTTCCGAATATCAGGATTTGCGGGTAGAGAGGAGGGGCGCGCTTCGTCGTGCCCGGTTTGAAAGTACCCAAGGCTGGCGGATGAATAAGCCTACGCAGGTGGCGCAGGCTCACCCCGTTTGGGTATCCCTATGATTGAACTGCAAATTTTCGTTCCTCAGCGAAACCGGCGGATTCAAAACGTCGACCCAACCGGATCTGCCGGTGAGATCCGCGCTGCAGTCTTACCGCTATGGAAGGCTATCGAGCAGGCTGCGCACTTCTTCGGCGGGGTCCTCGTGGTCTTGCTCGATCGCCAATTTGAGGGCGGCAGTGAGGATCGATCTGGCTTCGTCGAATTGGCCGCGGGACAGAAGGATTTTTCCAAGTTCGATGCGGGGAATCATCCAGTCGGACTTCGCATCTGCACACCGGCGGAGATGGAGCTCCGCATCCGCGGAGCGGCCAGCTTTCACAAGCGCCTGCGCGAGGCTGAAACGGAAAAGTATGTTGTCGGGCTGTTGATCGACGAGGTTTGAGAAGTGGGCAATTCTGTCCATGAGAGGAATGGGGCTGGTCGGGAACGTTTTCGATGAGGCCGTTGGTCACGGTGCCACGAATTTTGCATCCCGGTCTTCTCGCGAGATTCTGACGAAATGCTGTTGAGGCAGGGCGTTCAGGAAGAGTCTGCCGTAGGTCTTCGCGAGAACGCGCGAGTCGAGGATGGTAATGATCCCTCGATCCGTGGCAGTTCGAATGAGGCGCCCGACGCCCTGCCTGAATTTGATGATCGATGCAGGCAGCGTCAGTTCGGCGAAAGGATTTCCTCCGGCATCGCGAATGGCATCGCACTGTGCTTCGAGGAGCGGATGCGTCGGTGGATCGAATGGCAGCCGTGTCACGATGACCTGGGAAAGGGCGCTGCCAGGGACGTCGACGCCGGTCCAGAAACTTTCGGTACCGAAGAGAACGGCGTCTCCCGCCCGACGCATTTCCTTCGCGAGTTCCGTGCGAGAGAGCGACTCTCCCTGCATCAGAAGGGTGCGTCCCTGCCCGCGAAGCTCTTCACTGAGAGATTGGGCGACTGCGCGCATATCCGAATAGCTCGTGAACAGAACGAGTGTGCCGCCGGGGACCTTGCGAACGCAAAAACCCACGTAGTCCGTCAGGATATCCAATGCTAGGCGTGCGTCCTCGCGCGTTGGCAGGGGCACATCCTGGGCGACATAGACGCGCATGTTACGCTTGTAGTCGAAGGGGGATGCGACGGCGGTGGCGACCGCGTCCTCAGCTCCAATCTTTCGGGCAAACGATTCAAGGCTTCCGGCGATTTCGAGTGTCGCGCTCGTGCAGATCACGCTGGTGCTGCAGCCGAACAGGTGCTTGCGAAGGTGAGGCGCGACGTCCAGAGGGGCGCTTCGTAGGGTCACAATTGTTTGCCGTCTGCCACTGCGTTCAGCCCAGTACACGCTGCCGGCGTCCCCCAGGTTCAGCCACTCGGAAATGCCAGCCTGGAGGGATTTGATTCGTGTTCGTTGTTCGAGCAACTCGTCGCGTTCGAGACCTTCGTCCAACCTGTCTGCGAGCTTCGCGAGATGTCGATCCAGTGCGCCCAACGGGCCTTCGAGGAGCGGCTCAACGCTTCCACCTTCTCTCAGACGCGCGATTGCACGCTGAGCAAGCAGGGAGCCGGCCAGGCTACCGAAAAAGAACTGTGAGGCTTCGAGGGCATTGATGACGAGCTGGGGACCGGGATCGAGGGAGTGCTTGCGGAACAAGCCGCGCTTCGTCCTTGGATTGAAAAGATATTTGAGCGCGCGCTCGATGCCGTAGCTGCTGAGGTGAAGACCAAAATTGTCGCTGGCGACTTCCGGCACCGTATGGGCTTCGTCGAGGACGACAAAATCGTCGGGGAAAAGCACTCCTCGCGCATCGCGCTTTCCGGCGGCGGCACGGGCACCGCCCGCATTGATCAGCGCGAAGAGCAGCGCGTGGTTGACAATGATGACATGAGCGTCGCGAAGCCGCGCGCGTGCGCGTTGGTAGAAACATTCGCTTCCATTGCAGTGTTTGCGCGTGCACGCCGACGAGTCCGCATTGACCAGATCCCAGACTTCAGGGCGTGGGGGTGGTTTCAGATCATGGCGCAATCCGGTTTCTGATTTCTCCGCCCAGGCGGCGATCCGCTGCAGTTCCCCATATTCGTCATCCGGAAGGAGCGAGGAGCGATCCGCAAGGGCATGAGAGAGCCGGGTGGTGCAAAGGTAGTTGCCCTTGCCGAGAAGCACGCAGCTCTTGAATGAGGCGTAGGTTTCATGTCCCGAGGCTGCGGAAAGCACGCGTCGGCAAAGAGGAAGATCCTTGGTCTGCAGTTGTTCCTGGAGGGAGATGGTGTGGGTGGACACGATCATCTGCCGCTTCTGGTCGACTGCCTGAACGATGCCTGGGAGCAGGTAGGCGAGGGACTTGCCCACGCCGGTGCCGGCTTCAAAGAGCAGAGGAAGGTCGTCGGTCAGAGCGCGCGCAACTGCGGATGCCATTTGGGCCTGCTGCGGGCGATATTCGAGTCGAAGCGCGGACTGGAGGATGCCGCCTTCCGTGAAAAGCGCGGACGTCAACACGCGCGCCTGGGCGGGGCGTGCGGGCGGTGTGACGGAAAACTCCGAATCGTCGCGCAGACCGATCATACCGGCGGGTCAGTCTCCGATCCAAACCCAATCGCCTGTGCGAACCTCGTCGTAGAGGGCAATGATGTCCAGATTGGCCATGCGGACGCAGCCCGCGCTTGCGGGGGTGCCCAGTTTGTCTTCGTGCCGTGTGCCGTGGATGTAGATGTAGCGATGGTGGGTGTCGACCTTGCCGCCAGCATTGATGCCTGGTTCCAGGCCCCGTAGCCAGAGAATGCGGCTGGTGATCAGATCATCGGTGACGAGTTCATCGGCGGCATACTCCGAGTAGTGCCTGCCGGTGGGCAAACGCGATTTGAACACCATGCCGGACGGCTGTCCGCCGCCGATTCGTTCGGCGATCTCGTGCAATCCTCGGGGCGTACCCAAGGAGTCGACTATGTTCGAGGGAGGGCGGCGCGAGGTGGAAACAATAAAGCTCCTTGTCAGCGAATTGCGGTAGAAAAGCTGGAGCGTCTGGCTGGCAATGCGCACGGCCAGAATCCGGTCTGAGGGCTTGATACCCAGCCGGTCTGCGGTTTTCATTATCCGTTCAACAGGAGACTCCATCGTGAATCAAAATCGTTACGCTATCGGTATCGTCGGCGCCACTGGCGCGGTCGGTCAAGAGCTTGTACGGCTCTTGCACGAACGGAATTTCCCAATGAGCTCGCTGCGGCTTTTTGCATCGGCGCGTTCTGCGGGCAAGGTGGTGGAGATCCGCGGTGGCAAATATCCCGTGGAAGAAGCCAAGTTGGGTGGGTTCGCGGGACTGGATCTTGTGTTCTTTGCTGCTGGGGGATCTGTCACTCGCGCGCTCGCGTCTGATGCCGTGATGGCGGGTTGCATTGTCATCGACAAGAGTTCGGCGTTGCGGATGGATCCCACGGTTCCCCTGGTGATTCCGGAAATCAATCCCTCGGAGCTGCGACGTCATGCGGGAATCATTGCCAACCCCAATTGCTCGACGGCGGTGATGCTGATGGGGCTTTGGCCTTTGCACCAGGCCTTCGGCGTAAAACGCATCATTGTTTCCACCTTCCAATCGGTGTCCGGAACCGGTGCGGAGGCCGTTCAGGAACTGGAGGCGCAGGTCAAGGCGCATGTGACCGGCAAGCCGCTGCAACGAAAGGTGTATCCCCATCAAATTGCATTCAACTGCATACCGCAGGTCGATTCGTTCGGGGCCGACGGATATACGGGGGAGGAGACCAAGATGGCGCAGGAAAGCCGAAAGATCATGAAGCTCCCGCACCTGAAGGTATCTGCGACCTGTGTGCGAGTGCCTGTAGTTCGAGCTCATTCCATTTCGGTGAGCGCCGAGTTCGAACGTCCTGTGAATCTGGAAAAGGCCAAGGCAGCCATTGCTGAGTTTCCGGGTGCGCAATTGATCGACGAACCTTCCGCCTCGAAGTATCCGACACCGCTGGATTTTGCAGAGAAAGTGCGGTGTGGGGTTGGTCGACTGCGCATCGACACCGCGTTGGAAAACGGGCTTTCGTTCTGGGTCAGTGGCGACAATCTTTGGAAGGGGGCCGCCCTTAACGCGATCCAAAATGCCGAATGGATGGCCTCGAATGGCGTGCTGGGCGAGGTTGGCGAGCTTGTCTCACCGGAGGCGCAATAGACACGGGCTGCCATCAATCCCGAATAAACCCTTGCCTCCGAGCGCGCCTGCGGGCTTATCTGATCGTTCCTGTCTGGACGGCTAGCTCAGTTGGTTAGAGTACCTCGCTTACACCGAGGGTGTCGGGGGTTCGAGTCCCTCGCCGTCCACCAGTCTCGCGGATTTTGCCCGGCGGCACGTGAGGCTGGCTCCCGGCGCGGTACCGTGCCGGGAGCGGTGTCACGCCGGAAGCGTCCCGGCCTCACAGCCGCCATCTCCATAGTCAAACCTTCTCATGAGACATACGATATCGGTCCTCGTCGAAAACAAGTTCGGAGTGCTGGCCCGCGTGTCCGGAATGTTCTCCGGGCGCGGTTTCAACATCGATTCGCTGAATGTGGCCCCGACCCACGACGCATCCCTTTCCCGCATCACGGTGGTGATCAAGGGAGGCGACGGCTCGCTCGACATGGTCACAAAGCAGTTGCGCAAGCTGATCAACGTGGTCGACGTGGTGAACTTCAAGGAGGGCCAGGCCGTTGTCCGGGAACTTGTCCTTGTGAAGATCAAGGCCGATTCGGAGGTGCGTTCGGAAATCATGCAGATCTGCGACATCTTCCGGGCGAAGATCGTCAATGTGGCGCAGGATGCAGTGATCGTTGAAGTCACGGGCGACGACGCGAAGACGGCGGCATTCCTCAAGCTCGTCGAAGACTTCGGAATCCTCGAACTCGCCCGCACAGGTCAACTCGCGCTGAAGCGCTGATCAGCCCATTTCCAAGCCTTTTACCATGCCCGCAAAAGTCTACACTGACAAGGATGCCGATCTCGGCGTTTTCCAGAACAAGACCCTCGCCGTTCTCGGCTACGGGTCCCAAGGCCATGCCCATGCCTTGAATCTCAAGGATTCAGGCTGCAAGGTCATCATCGGCCTTTACCCCGGCTCGAAGTCGCGGGCCGTTGCAGAGCAGCACGGATTTGAGGTGGTTGACACGGCTGAGGCGGTTCGTCGCGCCGACGTCATCATGGTTGGCCTTCCCGACATGAAGCAGGCCGACATCTATGAAAAGGACATCCTGCCAAATCTTTCCAAGGGGAAGACCCTGCTCTTCTCGCACGGGTTGAGCATCCATTTCGGTTTGATCAAGCTGCCGAAGGACGTCGACTGCATCATGGTTGCCCCGAAGGGCCCTGGCCACATGGTGCGCAGGCTTTACACCGAGGGAAAGGGCATGCCCGCGCTCATCGCTGTTGCGCAGGACAAATCGAAGAAAGGCAAAAAAACTGCTCTCGCCTGGGCCAAGGGAATCGGTTCGACCCGCGCGGGCGTGCTTCAAACAACCTTCAAGGAGGAGACGGAAACCGATCTCTTTGGCGAACAGGCCGTGCTGTGCGGTGGTGCGAGCGCATTGGTCCAGGCCGGTTTTGAAACCCTGGTCGAAGCGGGCTATCAGCCTGAAATGGCCTATTTTGAATGCCTGCACGAACTCAAGTTGATCTGCGACTTGATGTATGAAAGCGGCATCGCGGGCATGCGTTTCTCCGTCTCGGAAACCGCCAAGTATGGCGACATCACGCGGGGCCCGCGCATCGTTGGCGCGAAGACCAAGACCGAGATGAGGAAGATCCTAAAGGAGATTCAATCGGGCAAGTTCACCAAGGAATGGGTGAAGGAATACAAGGGTGGACTGAAGAACTACAACAAGCTGCTCAAGGCTGGTGAAAAACACTCCATAGAGAAGACGGGCATCTACCTGCGCGGGATGATGCCTTGGATGTCTAAGAAGAACCTGAAAGGCGTTCAGGCATCCTACTGATCGCGCCCGTGATGTTTGCGACTCTTTGATCGGCGGCGCTTCCGTTGATCAAGGAGCCTTCCTTCCCATCAGCGTCCGTTCACCTGCCTCGTCGTGAACCGCCCGATCATAGCCACACGGAAGAGTCCGCTTGCGCTTGCTCAGGCCTCGCAGGTGGCCGACTGCCTGCGCACGGCGTTTGGCGTCGAGGCGGAGCTCAGGAAGATCCAGACAACCGGTGACAGGCAGGCTGAATGGTCGCTTGAAAAACAAGGAGGCAAGGGGCTGTTCACGGCAGAACTCGAGCAGGCGCTGCTCCGGGGGGAGGCTGATATCGCCGTTCATAGCACGAAGGATCTGCCTGGAGAAATGGCTGCGGGCCTGGAGATTGCCGGCTATCTCCCGCGTGAGGACGCACGTGATGTCCTGGTGCTGCGTGAAGGCGTTTCAGCGCCGCGCAGCGTGGCCACGGGCAGTCCGAGGCGCAGGTTGCAATTGGCGAAGCTCCATCCGGGATTGGATTTCTGCGAGATTCGTGGAAATGTGGACACCCGCCTGCGCAAGATTGCGGAAATGGGTGCCGCCGATGCCACCGTGCTGGCAGCCGCTGGTTTGAAGCGTCTGGGAATTGGGAACTGGCCGGGGCTCGTTTTCCAGTTTCTCGATCTTTCGAACATGGTGCCGGCCGTTGGGCAGGCGGCGATTGCAATCCAGTGCCGCGCCGGGGAAGGTTGGAAATGGGCTGGCGTGCTCGATGCCGCCACCGCCCGTACGGTCAATCTGGAGCGGGCATTCCAGCGCGAGCTGGGCGCCGGATGCCACACTGCCGTCGCGGTCCACGCGACGAGCAAACGCCTCCACTTTTTTCATGAGCAGGTGGGGATTCACGAGGCGGATTTGCGACCGGAGGATTTCGACGACCCTGCCGTGTTTGCGCGTGACTGGCTGCGCAGGATCGGAGTTCACTCTCCGAGTATCTAGTTGCCCATTCTGACGATGCCACTCGGTAAGGTCTATTTGGTTGGCGCCGGTCCGGGGGATCCCGGACTTGTCACATTCCGCGCGCGAGAACTGATCGAATGTGCGGACGTTTTGGTGTACGATTACCTCGTTCATCCCGATCTGCTCCTCTGGTGTCGCCCGGATGCGCAAAAGATCTATGTTGGAAAGAAGGCGCGGATTCATGCGCTCCCGCAGGAGGAGATTGAAGCGCTTCTCGTGAAGCACGCCAAGGCCGGTGCAACGGTCGTGCGACTCAAGGGCGGGGATCCCTTTGTCTATGGACGGGGAGGCGAGGAGGTGCGGCGCTTGAGAGATGATGGCATTCCGTTCGAGGTTGTTCCCGGCGTAACAGCGGCGCTGGCGGCGGGGGCCTATGCCGGCATTCCGTTGACGCAGCGCAACACGAGTTCGTCGCTCATCTTCCTCACGGGACACGAGGATCCGACGAAACACACGCTTCAAACCGATTGGGCACGATTTGCCCAGATCCCCAACACGACGCTCGCGATCTACATGGGCATGGGGCACCTCACGGAAATCATCTCGCGGTTGATTGCTGGGGGAATGTCTCCCAAGACGCCAGCAGCGGTGGTGCAATGGGCCTCGCTCGGGCGGCAGCGGACGGTGACAGGCACGCTTGAGAATCTCGCGCAGAGGGTCGCAGAGGCGCAGTTGGGTGCTCCGGCGATCATATTTGTCGGCGAGGTTGTGCGTGAACGCGACCATATGGGGTGGTTCGAGAAGCTTCCGCTGTTTGGCCGACGCGTCGCGATCACACGCACGAGGGCGCAGACGAGCGAACTGCGGGGGCAATTGGAAGAACTCGGTGCGGAGGTTCTGGAACTGCCGCTCATCGACGTCGTGAAGGACGTGTCGAACGAGCGATTGGCGGAGGTGTTCCCGGAGCTTGGGTCGTATGACTGGCTCGTTTTCTCGAGTCCCAACGGCGTCAGGTTCTTCTTTGAGGAGTTTCACAGGGTCTTCGACGACATTCGAAGCCTCGGTCTCATGCGCATTGCCTGTGTCGGAGAGGGGACGGCGCGTGCCGTGAAGGAGCGTTTCCTCAGGGTGGAATGTCAGCCTGACACGGCGACGGGTGAGGCTCTTGCGGATGCATTGATTGCCACGGGCAGCCTGGACAGTGCGAAGATTCTCGTGGTCACGGGCAACCTCAACCGGGATGTCCTTGTGAGGAAATTGGAGGAGGCGCGTGGAATCGTTGATACCCTGCCTGTCTATCGAACAACCAAGACCAATCTGGCGGACGACCCGCGCGCCGAGGTGTTTCGCTCACAGGGTGCGGATGCCATACTTTTCGCGAGCAGCAGCGCGGTGGATTCGTTCGTCGCCCAGGCTGCCGCGCTTCGACTGGAGAAGGACGCACGTCGTCCGCTGGCTGGAAGCATTGGACCGCTCACCTCAGCGACGATGAAGGCGCGCGGAGTTCCGGTTGACTTTGAAGCCGAAAAACCCGGGCTTTCCTCGCTTGTGGAGGCACTGGTGAAGAAACTGGAACCACGAAAGAAGTGACCCCAATGTTCCGGCAAATCTACGCATGAAAGTCCCCTTTCTCGATCTCTCGCTCCAGCACCGGGAACTCCGCGCCGAAATCCTTGCGGCGATCGCGTCTGCCTATGACGGCAACCGATTTTGCCTCGGAAAGGATGTCGAGGGATTTGAAGCCGCGTTCTGCGAGACTTTGGGCTACAAACGCGCGCTGGGCATGAACAGCGGCACGTCGCCGCTGCATGCTTCAGTGGTCTGCGCGGGAGTGGGTGTGGGCGACGAGGTGATCACCACGCCCTTCACTTTCGCGTCGAGCGCGTGGGGCGTCAGCTATGTCGGCGCAACCCCGGTGTTCGTCGACATCGATTCCGCGACGTTCAACATTGATCCCGCCCGGATCGAGGCGGCGATCACCCCGCGGACGAAGGCGATCATTGTCGTGCACCTGTTCGGGCAGCCCGCCGCCATGACGCCGATCCTTGAGATCGCGCGGAGACATTCGCTCTTTGTTGTCGAGGATTGTGCGCAGGCGGTCGGTGCGCGGTACCGGGGCACGCCTGTCGGAATCTTGGGAGACTGCGGGACCTTCAGTTTCTATCCGACAAAGAACCTGGGTGCGTGTGGAGAAGGGGGAGCGTTTGTATCGCGCCGCGAGGATGTGTTTGAACATGCCCGCGCGCTGCGCGTACACGGCTCGCTGCGGCGCTACCATCACGATTTCGTGGGATTCAATTTCCGGATGGACGGTTTTCAGGGAGCTGCGCTGAGCGTGAAACTTCCCCACCTTGCGCGATGGACGGCTCGGCGCAGGGAGATCGCGGCGCGCTACACCAGCGGTATCAGGCTTTCAGATACAATCCTGCCGGCTTCGGTCGAGTATGGGGAGTGCGTCTTTCACCAATTCACCCTGCGCCATCCCCGCCGCGATGCGCTTCGGGAACATCTGGCGAAGCATGAGATAGGGACGGATCTGATTTATCCCAAGTGCCTGCACCAGCAGCCCTGCTATGCACACCTGAACATGAAATCAGGGAGCCTGCCCGTGGCAGAGAAGGCGGCCGCCACCTGCCTCAGCCTTCCGATCTTTCCAGAACTGACGGATGCCCAAGTCGACGCTGTGATCACCGCGATCAATAGGTTCTAGGAAGCCCGCGGGGAGCCGAACCCTCGGGCCTTCGCTGATCAGTTGTTGAACCGGAAAAGAGCGACGTCGCCATCGGCAAAGACGTAGTCCTTGCCTTCGAGCCGGTACTTTCCGTTTTCGCGGGCAGCGGCCGTGCTGCCGAGGCGGACGAGGTCATCATAAGCCACGACTTCGGCCTTGATGAAGCCCTTTTCAAAATCGGTGTGAATCACCCCAGCCGCCTGAGGTGCCTTCCAGCCCTTCTTGATGGTCCAGGCGCGGACTTCCTTTTCACCGGCGGTGAAGTAGGTCTGGAGACCGAGCAGGGCGTAGGTACCGCGGATCAACTGGGAGACACCTGAGTCCTGTACCCCAAGATCCTTGAGGAATTCCTTTGCCTCGTCCGGTGCGAGATCGATCAATTCCGCTTCAATTCGGGCGCTGATCGGCACGTAGGCCGCGTCATGGTGTGCGCGTACGAACTCAGCCACCTGTTTCACAAAAGGGTTGTCCTCCGCTGTCGCCAACTCCGCCTCAGCGACATTGCAGGCGTAGAGGACAGGTTTGGCGCTCAGAAGCTGGAAGAGCTGGAGGAGCTTCTTTTCCTCTTCATTGGCCGGGAGGATGTTGGCCGGCTTGTTGGCGTTGAGATGCGGGCTCAGGCGCTCGAGAAGTTGAATTTCCGCCTGGGCCTCCTTGTCGCCGCTCTTCGCCTTCTTCTGGGATTTCTCGATGCGTTTGGTGACAGCGTCGAGGTCCGCGAGAATCAATTCCGTTGTGATCACCTCGATGTCGCGTACCGGGTCGACGGTTCCCATGGTATGGATGACGTCGGGATCCTCAAAACAGCGCACGACGTGCACGATTGCGTCTGTCTCGCGGATATTGGCGAGAAACTGGTTGCCCAGTCCCTCTCCCTTGCTTGCGCCTGCGACCAGCCCTGCGATGTCGACAAACTCGATAGCCGCTGGAATGATCACGTTGGTTTTGGCGATCTTCTGCAGGGCGGCGAGACGATCGTCCGGTACGGTCACCACCCCGACATTCGGGTCGATCGTGCAGAACGGGTAATTCGCCGCCTCCGCCTTGCGGGAGCGGGTCAGGGCATTGAAGAGGGTGGACTTGCCCACATTGGGGAGTCCGACGATTCCGGCTTTGAGCATAAAGGCAGAACACAGCGATGGGACTCAGTGCTTGACAAGCCATTTGTCGGACCGTGCACTTGTCGGCTTTTCAAGCAAATCATCGGTTAATCTCTAGCATCATGGCACTCAGTATCCGCCTGTCCCGTATCGGGGCCACTCATAAGCCCATCTACCACGTTGTGGTAGCCGAGGCCCGTTCCCGTCGCGATGGCGCTGCCATCGAAATGCTCGGGACCTATTCACCCCGTTCAAAGGGAGCGGATGCGCTGACGCTCAAGGTCGATCGCGTTGACTACTGGGTCAGCAAGGGAGCCAAAGCCTCCGACACGGTGCATTCCCTCGTAAAGAAGGCCCGCAAGGCAGCTGCAACTGCGGCTTCCTGAGTCGGGGTACTCTGGCTGGTTGACCGGCCGCAATGTAATCCTGTCTGGCAAAGCCTCGTTCGCCGGGGCTTTTTTGTCGGCAAGCATTGAGCTTTCAGGAAGCGTATTCCGCCGACCGTTTCCTGATCCAGAATGTCACTCGCAATTGACATCCTCACCCTGTTTCCGCGGATGCTCGATGGATTCCTTTCCGAAAGCATTCTGGGGAAGGCGATTGAGCGGAAGTTGATCCAGGTCGGTGTGCATGATTTGCGGCAATGGACGACAGATCGGCATCGGACCGCGGACGACCGTCCGTTTGGTGGAGGCGCGGGGATGGTGCTTAAACCGGAGCCTGTCTTTGCCGCCATGGAGGCGCTTGTGCGCCCCGAATCGCACCGGATCTACCTTACGCCCGATGGTAAACCGTTCGATCAGATGATGGCAGAACGCCTTGCGGAAGAACGGCACATCATCCTTCTCAGTGGGCACTATGAGGGAATCGACCAGCGGATTCGTGACCGAGTCGTTGATGAGGAGATTTCGATCGGTGACTATGTGCTCACCAATGGCACGTTGGCGGCGGCAGTTGTGGTGGACGCAGTTGCTCGGCTGATTCCCGGAGTTCTCGGGGAGGAAAAGTCATTGACGCACGAATCGTTCACCCGCAAGTTGCTCGACTTTCCTCAGTATACGCGTCCCGCTGAATTCCGAGGCATGTCCGTTCCCGAAGTTCTCCTTTCGGGCAATCATGCCGAGATAGAAAAGTGGCGGCACGCGAGGCAGGTGGAAAAAACACGTCAGGTCCGACCCGATTTACTCAAGTAACGAAAGCTCAGCCATGAACCCGATCATCAAAGAAATCACCGCAAACCAGGTGAAAACAGACCGTCCGCCCTTCAAGGTGGGGGATGGCGTTCGCGTGCATACCAAGGTGCGCGAGGGCGACAAGGAGCGCGTGCAGATCTTTTCAGGCGTTGTGATTGCACTCAAGGGTTCCGGCATCCACGAAACCTTTACCGTTCGCCGGATCAGCTACGGCGAAGGGGTTGAGCGGGTATTCCCGGTGAACTCTCCGAATGTGGTGAAGATCGAGGTGGAGAAGGAATCCGAAATCATGCGCGCGCGCCTCTACTATCTTCGCGATCGCGAGGGCAAGGCCGCCATGGCGGTGAAGCGCAAGGCCTATGACGACAAGGCGGCGGCTCCTTCTGAGGCGACGCCTGCTGCAGCCAGCTAAACTCTGTCGGGCTGCGGTGCGGCTTGAAGCCGTTCCGCCGCTCGTTAACTTTCATCAAGGCGAGCCTTCTTGGGCTCGCTTTTTTATGCCCGGAAACGAGTATTGCTCCCCCGTGCCCAATGCGGCGCCATCCTACTTTTCAAGTCCGATATGACCCTCCAGACCCTCCTCCTCTCCAAAGCTGCCAACCAGGCCCGTGGACTTGCCATGGATGCCATTCATGCCGCCCAGTCGGGTCACCTTGGCCTGCCGCTCGGCGCTGCTGAGATCGGTGCGGTTCTTTATGGTCATGTCCTTCAGCACAACCCGGAGCGCCCGCGTTGGATCAACCGCGACCGGTTTGTGCTCTCGGCGGGCCATGGTTCGATGTTCCTCTATGCCTGGCTTCACTTGAGCGGCTACGACCTGTCGCTGGAGGACTTGAAAAAGTTTCGCCAGTTGCACAGCCGGACACCCGGGCATCCTGAGTTCCATGACACTCCGGGAGTTGAAGCGACGACCGGACCGCTCGGGCAGGGCATCGGCAATGCCGTCGGCATGGCGGTCTCAGGAAAGATGGCTGCGGCCCGCTACAATACGGCGGAGCACACCATTCTGGACAATCATGTCGTCGTGCTCGCGGGAGATGGCTGCATGCAGGAAGGCGTGGCGATGGAGGCCGTTGCGTTCGCGGGTCACCAGAAGCTCGACAATCTCATCCTCATTTACGACTCAAACGACGTCACGCTGGATGCGATGGCTGACAAGACGCAAAGCGAGAATACGGCCGCGCGATTCAAGGCGATCGAATGGGACGTGCAGACGATCGATGGCCACGACATGGCTGCGTTCCTGAAGGCATTCAACCGGGCGAAGAAGACGAAGTCCGGCAAGCCGCAGTTGATCATTGCGAAGACCATCATCGGTCGCGGTATTCCCGAGGTGCAGGGAACACCGAAGGGTCATGGCGAGGGCGGGGCGAAATTTGTCGATGCGGCCAAGGTGGCGCTCGGGCTGCCGGTTGAGAATCACTTTTTCGTCAGCGACGAAGTGCGTGCCTATTTTGCGCAGCACAAGACCCGCCTCGTTCGTGCATGCAACAAGTGGCACAAGACCTACAAGGCCTGGCGCGAGGCGAATCCGGACAAGGCTGCTCTGCTGGACAAGGCCCAGGCCGACGCGCCCGTGACGGCCGCGGAGCTCCTTGGGACGATTCCCGCGTTTGCCGCGGACTCGAAACTTGCGACACGCGCGGCGGGCAAGGCGGTGCTGCAGCCCATTGCGGCGGCCATGCCCTGGCTCATTGGGGGTAGCGCGGACCTTTATGGTTCAACCCTGAATCAGATTGCGGATGCGCCGGATTTCGACGCGACGAATCGTGCCGGGCGCAACATTCGTTTTGGGATCCGCGAGCACGCGATGGCCGCGATGGCCAACGGACTTGCCTACGACGGGCTGTTCCGCCCTTCGGTCGCAACCTTCCTCGTTTTCGCCGACTACTCCCGCCCGGCGATGCGGCTCGCATCGCTCTCGCGTCTTCCGGTCGTCTACATTTACACCCACGACTCCGTGGGGGTGGGTGAGGATGGCCCGACCCACCAGCCGGTGGAGTCGATTGCGTCGCTTCGTGTATTCCCCGGTCTGGACGTGATCCGTCCCGCCGATCCCGAGGAAACGGCTGGCGCGTTCGCCGCGGCGTTCGAGCGCAAGGATGGGCCGACCTTGATTGCATTGACCCGTCAGGCGGTGCCCATGCTCAACGACATCCCAGTGGAGCAGCGCAGGATGGGAGTGCTCAAGGGTGCCTATGTGGCGATCCGCGAGACCTCGGTGCTCAGCACCATTCTGCTCGCGAGCGGTTCGGAACTGCAGCACGCCGTGGCGGCTGCGAAAACCCTGGGCGCTGGTACCCGTGTGGTATCCGTGCCCTGCTTTGAGCGATTCAACCGACAGCCCCAGGAGTACCGCGATTCGGTGTTACCTGCCTCCGTACGCCGACGCGTCTCGATCGAGGCTGGAGTCACCTCGCCCTGGCGCCAGTACGTGGGGATCGATGGAGCCTGCATCGGCATCGATCGTTTTGGAATCAGTGCGCCAGGAGGCACCGTCTTCAAGGAGCTGGGCATCACACCGGAAGCGGTTGTCGCGGCGGCAAACCGTCTCGATTGACGTTTTGTAATCAATTCAAATAGAGAGAGTTCCTTCCTGATCGGCTCTCTTGAAGCGCCGCATCGGCTGAAGCGCCGGCGATGGAAGTAGAAAATTCCATCACCGGCTTGCCTTTTTAATTAGGCTCCTAACTATTTCGCATTCCGATCGATTTTGTATGCCATTGCTGATGCTAAAGGATCTGCCGCGATATGAGTGCCTCTTGAAAGGCGCCACGCGGTTTCCTGACCTTGATCCGTCAGCGCTGGAAGTTTACCTCCACCTGCTCCGTACCGGAGATGAGGTGTTTCGGGTGACGGATGCGTTTCTTTCGGCGAACAATATTTCGCAAGGCCGGTTCACGGTCCTGATGCTGCTCATGAATCGGGATGAATCCTGTGGAATTCAGCGTACGCCCGCGGAATTGGCGGATATGGCTGGGGTGACCCGCGCCACTATGACTGGCTTGATCGATACGCTTGAGAGGGATGGTTTCGTAAAACGTGAACCGGATCCCCGGGATCGGCGCATGATGTCGGTTAACCTGACCCCGAAGGGTTTGGCTTTTATTGAGAAATTTCTTCCGGAACATTTCCGAAGGACCGCAGCCTTGATGGCGAAGCTTACGGAGGCTGAGAGAAAGACACTCGTGCAGCTTCTCGGCAAGGTCCTACAGGGCACGTTGGGAGGTGCGGCAACGCCACAGGCTAGGGCGTCGCACGCCGTCGCCACCTGAGCAACGTGTCCGGACAATCGCAGACTTTTCCCCCTACAAACATGCTAAAGCGGTTTCTTATTCTCATCGGAGGAGTGGCACTCGTATTCCTCTCACTCGGCGCTTTCAAGGCGGCCCAGATCAAGGAAATGTCGTCGCAGGCTCATGTCATGCCGGCGGCAGCGGTCACCTCTGCCAAGGCGGAGCAAGACACCTGGCAGCCCACGCTGAAATCGATCGCGACGCTCGCCCCGGTTGAAGGGGTGCTGCTCGCGGCGGATGCCGAGGGAACCATCACCCGCATCGCGGTGGAGAATGGGGCGGCGGTAAAGGCGGGCGATGTGCTCGTGGAGTTCGACACAACGGTTGAAACGGCGCAACTTGCAGCCGCCGAGGCGCGCTACCGGATCGCCAGTCTGGACCGCAAGCGCGCGGAGGAACTGCTTGGAAAAAATACGATCAGCCAGGCGGAACTGGACGCCGCGGATGCACAGTTGCGCCAGGCCGAGGCGGATGCCGCCGCCGTGCGCGCGCTGCTGGGGAAAAAGATTGTTCGCGCACCGTTCTCCGGGCGCGTGGGCATCCGCTTGATAAACCTTGGACAGTTCGCGGCCCGCGGCGCGGCTCTGATGCCGCTGCAGCGCATGGATCCGATGTATGTCGACCTGCAGATTCCGCAGCGTCAGTTGCCCCAGGTTGTGGTTGGGCAGAGTGTCAACGTGCGTGTGGACGCATTCCCGGATCGTGTGTTCGAGGGAAAGATCAGCGCGATCAATCCCGCTGTGGACTCTGCCTCGCGCAATGTTTCCGTTCAGGCAACCATTGGCAATCCCGACGAGATCCTGCGCTCCGGCATGTTCGCCCGCGCGGAGATTGAACTGAAGACCGGCAAGCCTGAGGTTGTGCTTCCGGCGACCGCGATTTCCTACGCATCCTACGGCAACTCGGTGTTCATCATCGAAAAGATGAAGCATCCGGATGGGTCGGAGTACCTGGGAGTCCGGCAGACATTCGTGAAGCTGGGAGCCGCTCGAGGCGACATGATCTCTGTTCTCGAGGGCGTGAAGCCCGGGGAGGAAGTGGCGACATCAGGGGTTTTCAAGCTCCGTAACGGCCTTGAAGTGCAGGTGAACAACACCGTGCGGCCCGGCCACCAACTGGATCCGAAACCCGCCAACACCTGAGCCACGGGCCGTGCCGCATCGCGCAACGGCGATGCGTCCGGCAACCCCTGTGCCCAAAAATCTTGTTGTGAAGGATACTCCATGAAATCGAGTTTTACCGATCTGTTCATCCGCAAGCCGGTCATCGCGCTCGTGGTGAACATTGTGATCCTGGTGGTGGGCATCGTGTCCTACTTTTCCCTCAATGTCCGCCAGTACCCGAAGAGCGACAGCGCGGTCGTGAAGGTGACCACCATCTATTTCGGCGCGAGCGCCGAGACGGTGCGGGGCTACATCACCACGCAACTGGAGCGGGTCATTGCGAGTGCGGATGGCATCGACTACATTGAGTCGGAGAGCCGGGCGGGCATGAGCACGATCAATGTGTTCCTGAGACTGAACTACGATACGAACGCGGCGCTTGCGCAGATCGGATCGAAGATTGACCAGGTGCGCAGCGAGCTTCCGCCTGAGTCGGAGGCGCCGTCGATTTCGGTTGAGACGAGCGACAACCAGTTCGCGTCCATGTACCTTAGTTTCTATTCAAAACAGATGGCGGCCAATCAGGTCACGGACTACCTCAACCGCGTCGTGCAGCCGCAACTGGCATCCCTCAAGGGAGTGCAGCGCGCGGATGTCCTGGGCGGTCGCGTTTTTGCCATGCGCATCTGGCTGAAGCCCGATGCCCTGGCTGCACACGGGCTCAGCCCGTCTGAGGTTCGTCAGGCGCTGGCCAACAACAATGCCTTGGCTGCAGTCGGCGCGACCAAGGGTTCGATGATTTCAGTCAGCCTCGTGGCCGACACCGACCTGAAGAATGTCGAGGAATTCAAGAACCTCGTCGTCGCCGAGCGCAAAGGGGCGATCATTCGGCTGTCAGACGTGGCTGAAGTGTCGCTCGGTGCGGAGAGCTACGACGAGGACGTGCGCTTCAGCGGACAGCAAGCAACATTTATGGGCGTCTGGGTCATGCCCACCGAATCGACGCTTGAAGTCATCAAGCGGGTGCGTGATGCGCTTCCGGCCATTGAGAGCGGGCTGCCTTCGGATCTGAAAATGAACGTGGGCTATGATGCCACCGCCTACATCGACGATGCGCTCAAGGAGATCGTAAAGACGCTGGGTGAAACACTCATGATCGTGGCGGTCGTGATTTTCCTTTTCCTTGGATCGGTTCGATCCGTGCTGATTCCCTTGGTGGCAATGCCGCTGTCGCTCATTGGGGCGATGTTCGTCATGTTGGTGCTCGGATTCACCATCAACCTGCTGACGTTGCTCGCGATCGTGCTCGCGGTCGGTATCGTCGTGGATGACGCGATTGTCATCGTGGAGAACGTCGAGCGACACGTCCGGGAGGGAAAGAGTCCCTTCGACGCGGCGGTGCTTGGCGCGCGCGAACTGGTCGGTCCGGTCATTTCGATGACGATCACCCTGGCCGCGGTTTATGCACCCATCGGATTCCAGGGAGGATTGACCGGTGCACTCTTCCGCGAATTTGCCTTCACGCTGGCGGGTGCGGTCACGGTTTCCGGATTTGTTGCGCTGACGCTGTCGCCCATGATGAGCGCGCGCCTGCTCAAGGACCACGAACATGAGGACCGCGGATTGTCAGGCTTCACCAACCGGCTGTTTGACCGGTTGCGGGTGGCCTACGACAGGGTCATCGGAGGAATGCTGGCAATCCGCGAGCGGAGAAACCTGAGCTGGGGCGTTCTCCTGGCCGGGCTCGTTGTCACGGCTGTGCTTTTCATCGGAGGGTACCTGGCGATGAAGGCGGGCGGCATGGCGATGAATGGCAGGTACGCGGGATTTCTCGCGATGGGTTCCCTTCTGTTCGGACTCCTGCCGGCATTCTTGGTCACCGGATTCGACGTGGCATTTGGCCGACGTTTCAAAAAGGTGCAGTTTGTCATGGCCGCGGGCGTCATGCTATGCCTCCTCCTTCCGGTGTTCTTCATGTTTGCCCAGCATGAACTGGCGCCGAAGGAGGACCAGGGGTTCATCGGCACGTTCCTGATTGCTTCGCCGACGTCGACGATGGAACACAACACCCCGTACGCGGAGGAGGTGCAGAAGCTCTTTGAAAGCGTGCCAGAGTACGAGGCGTCCTTTCAGTTGACGACTCCCTCCTTTGGTTTTGGGGGACTGATCGCCAAGCCATGGTCTGAGAGAAAGCGGACGACGGTGCAGATCGAGCAGTCGCTTCATGCTGCGACTGCCAAAATCACCGGCATGAATGTTGTCCTGAATACTCCGGATGCACTGCCTTCAGGGGGGCAGTACCCCATTGAGTTCGTCATCCGCTCTACAGCGGATCACAAGCAGATGCTCGACATTGCGAATCAACTGACGATTTTTGCCAACACTGAGGCCAATGCTCCAGACCAGGCGCCGACATTTTATTTTGCCGACAGCGATCTCAAGTTTGACCTGCCGCAATACGAGATTGAGATCGACAAGGACAAGGTAGCCGCGATGGGCCTGAGTCTTACCGACATTGCGCACGACCTTGGCTCCATGCTGGGCGGCGGCTATGTCAATCGATTCGTCAACGATGGCCGGAGCTATCGCGTCATTCCGCAGGTCGAGCGCGCGTACCGGCTCACGGCGGATCAGATCCTGGATTATCACGTCCGGGGTCCCAAGGGTCAGCTTGTGCCCCTTTCTACGATCGCCTCTCTCAAGGAGACAGTGCAGCCGCGCACGCTCAACCGGTTCCAGCAGCTCAACTCGATCAAGATCATCGGAGTGGGCCCAAGCCCCGACCAGGCATTGAAGAAACTGGAGAAGAAAGCGGCGGAAATCCTGCCTCCGGAATACTCGATCGACTATGGCGGCCAGTCGCGACAACTGCGCTACGAGGGCAATGCACTTGTGCTGTCGGGTGCGCTGGCGCTTGTGCTGATTTTCCTGGTGCTTGCCGCTCAATTCAACAGCTTCCGCGATCCGTTTATCATACTTCTCGGTTCAGTGCCGCTGGCCCTTGTGGGTGCGGCGTTGCCGATTTTTCTCTGGAAGACCTCGCTGAACATCTACTCCCAGATCGGCATGATCACGCTCGTCGGACTGGTTGCCAAGAATGGGATCCTGATCGTGGAGTTCGCGAACGGACTCCAGGAGCAGGGCGTCGCGAAACTCGATGCGGCGCGCCGTGCCGCCGCCACACGTCTTCGTCCGGTCCTCATGACATCGGCGGCGACCGTGTTTGGTCACCTGATGCTCATATTTGTGACAGGTCCCGGCGCCGCGGCCCGCAACAGCATCGGCTGGGTGCTGGTGATTGGCATGACGGTGGGGTCGTTCTTCACGCTCTTCATTGTCCCCGCTTTTTACGCCTTGATCGCACGCGACCACTCGAAGGACCGTCATATTGAGCGTGAGTCGACGTTGTTAGCTCCTCAGATTCCAGAACTCGCCATCAAATGACCATGCACAATGTACTTTCCCGAGCTGCGCTTTGCGGCGCATTCCTGACTGGCATGCTTGGGCTTTCAGCCCAGCCGGCGCCCTCGCAGCCCGTGCCCGAGACCCTGGATCTTGCCACGGCGCTTCAATACGCGCTGGATAACAACTACGCGATTCGGCAGGCGCGTGAGCGCATCAAGCAGCAAGAGGGGGTCGTTCTCGAGGTCTCGTCTCGCCGCATTCCCAATGTCTCCGTGGGTGCCGCCTATCAGCGGAACGATCGAGATATTGCCACCACCTTTCCGCAGGATGATTCCGCCTGGAATATCCAGATCCAAGCCCGGCAGGCGATCTACGCGGGAGGTGGGATTGACGCTTCGGTAGCCAGTTCAAAACTCGTGCGGGAAGCCGCTATTCTCGAACTTCGGGGGGTGATCAACGATGCATTGCTGACCGTGCGCACGCGCTTCTACGATGTGCTGCTCGCCCGTGAAAGCATCAAGGTGCGCGAGCAGTCGGTGGCCCTGCTCCAGGAGCAGCTCCAGAATGCAAAGAATCGGTTTGAGGCCGGGGCCTCCTCGAGTTTTGAGGTTTTGCGTGCGGAGGTAGCGCTTGCGAACGCCCAGCCTGCGCTGATTCAGGCGCGCAATGCCTTTCGCCTTGCGATTGAGGAACTTCGTCAGGCACTGGGCTTTGCAAACACAGAGGGCGACAACCTGAAGAAGGTGCCCGAATTTGTGGGTGAGCTTAAGGCTGAGCCGACCTCCTTCGATTTGAAGTCTTCGCTTGAGGCGGCCCGCGGCAATCGTCCGGAACTGGCGCGCCTTTCAAAACTCGAAGAGGCGCGTGAGCAGGGAGTCAGGGTGGCTCGCTCGAGCTATCTTCCATCGGTGGACGCTGTCGCAGGTTACCAGTGGCGCAAGACCGGCCTGAGCGATCGCTTTCGCGATGCCGCGGATGGCTGGCTCGTGGGCGTGCAGTCACAGTGGAATGTCTTCGACGGGCGTGCCACGGCCGGGCGCGTGGCCCAGGCGCGTTCACTCCTTGCCCAGGCTCAATTGACCCGGGGGGAGACCGAGCTGTCGATCGAGGTGGAGGTGCGTCGTGCATTGTCATCACTCCAGGAGGCGTGGGAGTTGGCAGAGGCCTCGCGCAAGGTTGTGGACCAGGCGGCAGAGGCCCTGCGACTGGCAAATGTACGGCAGTCGGCGGGCACGGCGACGCAGTTGGATGTGCTCACGTCCCAGGTTGATTTGACCCAGGCCCGCAATAATCAGCTTCAGGCCAACTACAACTACCTCGTCGCTTTGGCCTTCATGCGCAAGGCGATGGGCCAGTCGGATACGTTCGTGACTGCCCCTTGACGGTCCTCCGCAATGCGGCAGGGCCGCGTTTTTTCATCCGTTGCGCATCGGGTTCACTCGCCTTTCAGCGAAATTCGAGTTGAATCACGGCCATGAAACTCCTGCGCATTCTGCTGGTTGTCGTCATCGCGCTGGTGGTGCTCCTGATCATCGGTGTGGGGGTGGGATTGAATTCAGGCTTTCAAACGTGGGCCGCACGCCGCGCGGTCTCCGGGCAGGCCGACATGAAAGCCGAGATTGGTCGCGTTTCAGTAGGCCTGAATCGGATTGAGTTGACCTCAATTCGCATCGCGCGGCCCGGGATGATTCTGGAGCTGCCTTCCGCAACCGTTGACGTTCCGGTGCTGAAGGCGGCTGGGAAAAACGTAGCCGTCAAACGACTTCGGGCCCACGGCTGGACACTTGATCTCACCGCGCCGGACAAACTGGCCGGAAGGATACGCAGTCCTCATCGGGGATTGGCTGGCTACATTGCTGTTCTTTCCTCGCTCACTGCTGCGCCTGCAGCGAAGTCGGAGGCATTCAAGGGGATTTTTGGCGAGTTGAAGTTTCCAGTCGAATTGTCGATCGATGATGTGGATCTGAAGGGCGAAGTCATCTTTCCAGCGGAAGGTGGAAATGCCGCCCGGGCCAAGGTGTCCCTCGCGGGTGGAAATCTCGCATCCGGGCGGGAGGGAAAGTTCACGATCCGAGCGGAGGCCACACTCAACGGCGCAGTCTCTAACCTGGACTCGAGCGGAGAACTCGGTGTTCATATGGACACGGCGTCATCCATCGATAGCGTGACATTCAACAATCACGCCACAGCGAAGGGATCGTCGGTTCCAAATGGTGCCACGTTGGAAATGGACCTGAAAGCCGAGCGAGGGACCGGAGGTGGCGAGTCTTATTCGTTGAGAGTTCAATCGCAGGGCAAGTCCTTGGTGAATTTGACCGCGGCGCTTCCATCGGGTGCTACGAAGATAGATGGAAAACTTGTTGTTGAGGCCCGTGATTCAGATCTGGCCCCCTTTGCTCTCGGACGCCCGGTGCCTGAATTCGATGCCAAGGCTCAGGCCGCCTTTGGGGTATCGACATCATTTGAGCAATTCATGGCTGAGGGACATCTTGACATGGCGCTCAGCAAACTCGAGGTACTCGAAAAGGAACTGGCTCCCGTCGGCCCGCTTCGAATCAAGGCGGACTATTCATTCGAAAACACTGGGGGAGTCATCCGGGTGAACTCGCTCCGAGCCAACCTGGACGGCGAAGCGCCGATTGCTGGAATCGACGTGAGGCAGGCGTTTGAGTATGACATGGTGAAGCGCAAGCTCCACGTTGCGGATGCGGGAAAGGAGCTGATTGCCTTGAGGCTTGAATCCATTCCGCTGGCTTGGGCACAGCCTTTTCTGGGACAAGTGACTCTTGCCGGTGGCGAGGCGAAGGGCGTATTTGTCGTCAACGCCTCCGCGGGCGGATTCTCCCTCGGGACGCAGGGGCCGTTGACGGTGTCCGCCTTTTCGATCGCTCAAGAGGGCAAGCCTCTGGTCCGGGATGTCGCCCTGACTGTGGCTGCTACCGCCAGCATGACACCCCAAGGCTGGCAGGCGGATATTGCCAATTTTTCGATCACAAGCGGTTCGGCGGCCTTGGCCACACTTTCGGCCAAAGTCGGGCAGGAATCGGGTGAGAAGCAACCGGTCAAGGCGACGGGGACGTTCGCATTCGATCTGCCAACCGTGCTGGCACAACCCCTTGCGAGCGGTATGTCGAGCCTGACGCGCGGAAACCTGTCCGGAAAATTTTCGGCTGCGAGCGGAGCTTCGCAAGAAGTGGCGGCGCAGGTCGAGGTTTCCGATCTCGCTTCCCCTTCGGAGAAGGGGGAACTGCCCAGAATCTCGATTGATCTACGTGCGAGTCTGGATCCGGGGGGAGCGTTTGTTGCCAATGTCCCGGTGCTCGTTGAACTCCAGGGACGAAAGAGCGACCTGCAGCTTGAAGCCAAGGGCCGGAGCGGTAAAGCGGCGCTGAATGTGGATGCCCGCTTGAGCAGCAACGAGATCAACCTGGAGGACATGAAGATTCTCCTTGCGCCCCTTGCCGGGAAGGAGCCTGCAGCCACACCTGCACCCGTTGTCACACCAGGCGATGCTCCCGTATGGTCGGGAGTCACCGGTTCTTTGAGCTTTGCGCTCAAGCGAGTGATCTATTCCCCAGAACTTTCGGTAAGCGACATCAGTGGCTCCCTTTCGATTGCTGAAACCGCGGTCACCCTGAAGGACCTCAAGGCGTTGCTCGGGCCAGGTGGTCAGATGACTGCATCCGGTGGAGTGACGTTTGCCCCATCGACTCCGGCTCCCTATCAATTGAAGGCTGACCTGGCCGTCACGGATCTCGATTCGGGAGCCACGCTCAAGGCATTCAATACAGGAAGCAAGCTGCCTCTGGTGGAGGGAAAGTTCGACATCACGAGCGACGTTTCCGCTTCCGGGAAGAGTCTGGGGGCGCTGATGGATCATGCTTCGGGTGATCTTCGACTTTCGAGCAAAGGCGGACTTTTTCGCCCGCTGCCAGCGCAGTATGTGGAGGCCATCAGTGCTGCCCGGACGAAACTGCTCACGCGCACCGAGGAGGTGGGGGCGATTGCCTCGATAGCGGGCGTTTTGGGCGCGAAGCTGCCGGGCAATCTCGGACGAACGACGTCAAAGGTGCACGCCGTCGCGGAGCGACTCGCCGATCTTGAGGCGATCGTGAAGCTGATAGCCGAGGTGAGGTTTGATCAGCTCACGCTCGACGCTGGAGGTTCGACGACACTGGATACGATTCTACGCGACTTCACCATTACTTCGCCCGAACTCCGTTTCGTGGGTTCCGGTGGGCTCAAGTATCAGCCGAACATTCCCCTATGGAAGCAGGCGTTGACGTTGAAGCTGAATGCCGCTGCGCGGGGCAAGGCGGCAGATATCATGAAGAAGGGGAATCTTTTGGGCACAACCAAGGACGGCCTGGGTTACGTCCCGCTATCGCTTGGGGTGAACATCGACGGCACTGCTGAAAAGCCTGACATCTCGCAATTGGCTGCCGCTCTTTTTGAGAAGGTTCTCGCGATGAAACTGAACCCGGAGGACATACGGAAACTTCAGAAGGGGGACATTGGAGCGATCCTGAATCTCGTCAGTCAGTTGAAATGAATTGGAGTGGTGCCACCGAGAGAGACACAGGTTTGTGAGATATCGGGTGCCGCGGTGCCTCTGAGTCCCCTGTATTCATGCGCGTGAGCCTGGTGATTCCCGGGGCAGACCAAATTTGTCCAGCCAGGCAAGGCCCTCGCGCGCCGCCGCCGACTCTGCCTTTTTCTTCGATGAACCTGACCCGTGTCCGATGAGCGTTTGGTTGAGGAAGACGGCCACGTTATAGGTGCGTGCGTGATCCTTGCCGACGATTGCGGCGACGTCGTAACGGAGTGCATCATTGCCCAGCGCGGGCTGGACCAGTTCCTGGAGCCGACCCTTCGGGTTGTCGCTCGTCTCACGCGAGTCGATGTGCGCGTTGAGATCGCCCCACCAGGCTAGTATCCGCTCGCGAACGGCGGGCAGCCCTGAATCGAGATAGATCGCGCCGATCAGGGCCTCCCATGCGTCCTCAATTGCAGCTCCCCGGAGTCGTCCGCCAGTGGATTCCTCGCTTGTGCTCAGCTTCAGATGACGCTCGATATTGAAACGACGGGCCATTTCTACAAGAAAGCCTCCCTGCGTCAGCATGGCGCGGCGTTGGGATAGTCGGCCTTCACGATCGTTGGGGAAGAGCCTGAAAAGCGCATCGGTCAACACGAAGTGCAGGACCGCATCCCCTAGAAATTCGAGCCTCTGATTGTTTGTCTTTGCCTCAGGATTGTCTGCAAGGAATGAAGCGTGCGTCATCGCCTCCTCAAGCAGGGCAGGTGAGCGAAACCGGTAACCGATGTCGTTCTGAAGCTTTTCAAGATCCCTGGTCATGAACTTGCGCTGGTATAGCGGCGTATCCCCCGGTGAAAAACCGTGATGCTCACCGCCAGCCAGAAAGCGGTGACTCCGAGCATCCATAGCGATTCAGAGATGCCCACCCCATGGAGCAGCGTTTGCGAGGGGATGTTGGTCACGATCGCCACCGGCAGGGTGTAGACGAAAACAATTGAAGCCACCCCGCGCAGCGCTGTGCGGGGAAGGCGTGAGAATTCATTGAGCATGAAATAGCCGCCTTCGACTCCTTTCGCGCTTTGCAGCCAGAACACCAATGAAATGAAGATGAGCAGGGTCGCGTAATGGATGAAGAGTCCGCACAGGATGAACAGTGCGTAGCTCAGGATCTGCAGCGCGGACGGATCGAGCCCGAGCTGACGCAGCGAATAGACAATCACGCCGAGGGCAATGGGCACATTCAGGAATCCATCCAGATCGATTTTTCGCGTGGAGACCATGAACAGCAGGTGCCCGGGCTGGGCGATGAAAAAGTCGAACGCGCCCGACCGGACATTGCGTCCCATTTCGAAAAGATTGCTCCAGAAGAATCCCATCAGAAGCCGCTGGATGAGGAGCGAGGTGCCGACCAGCAGGGTCATTTCCCACTGGTTCCAGCCGGCGATGCTGTCCGTATGCCGGTAGATCACACCTATGAGAAGCAGATTCACGCTCATCCAGAAGAGCTCGACGAGCGACCACATGAAAAAGTCGCCGCGAAACATCATCGTGCGAACAATCGAATAGCGCACGCAGGCGAGCCAGAGCTTTGCGTAGTGCAGGAGTCCACTCATGCTTCATCCTCCAACGGCAGTGTGACGCCGCAGACCGCGCATCCAGAGAAGATGGGCAATGCCGTACAGTGCGATTGCCCAGAATACCTGGATGCCGAGTCCCCGGAGCACCAGGGCAGGATCCGCGATGCGTCCGGTCAGGATCGCCGCGGGAAAGTACATCTGGTAGTAGTATGGGAGCCAGGTGGAGAGTTCGTAGAGCCAGCGAGGAAAGAGATCGAGCGGGAAGACCTGGCCTCCCAATACGGATTCGATCGCGAGCGAGAGAATGACGAATGACTGGATTTCGAGGAACCAGAAGGTGAGGAGACCAAAGCAGTAGGCGAGGGTGAACTGGATCAGAGCCGAGAGGATCAGAGCGGGCAGGGCCAAGGCGTAGGACCAACCCCATTCCGGAAGTGCGAGATGTCCGGAAAGGAAAGGCAGGACGATCAGGATCGGGACGAGCGCGAGGCCTCCGGAGACGGTCCGCGCTGCAGTGAAGATGCTGAACCTGTAGGCGAAATAGTTGATGGGTTTCAGGAGAAACTGATTGATGAGACCGTTGCGAATCTCCTCGGAGATCTCGTAGTCCTCATGCATTGCGCTGATGAAAAACTGGAGGATGAGGACCACAACGAAATAGGTCAGGGTCTGACTCAGGTCGAATCCTCCTACCTGTGTTCTCCCCTGAAAGGCCGCGCCCCAGAGGATGAAGACATAGGCGAGATGGATGAACGAAAAGCTCGCGCGCACCGCGAAATTCCAGCGGTACACCAGGTTGCTCTGAAGGCCGATCAGGAACGCGTGACGATATTTGGCGAGTGACATGCGGGCCTAGGCGGACTCCTTGAGCTTGAAACGGGCGATCACTTCTTTCGCCAGATTCCGGTAGGCGGTCGCTCCTGGCGATAGCGGATCGTAGGCGAAAATGGTTTTTCCAAAGCTGGGGGCTTCGCTGAGACGGACAGTACGCGGGATCACAGTGTCGAAGGGCTTTTCGGGCAGGTGTTTTCTCACCTCCTCCACGACCTGACGCGCGAGATTGGTGCGGATGTCAAACATCGTCATCACGACGCCCCCGAGCTCGAGCGAGCGGTTGACTCCTGCTTCGCGAATGCGCTCCACGTTGCGCATGATCTGGCCGAGTCCCTCGAGGGCGAGGTACTCGCATTGGAGCGCGATGAGGAGGAAGTCCGCGGCGGCAAGGCTGTTCATGGAAAGCATACCCATGGACGGCGGGCAATCGATGATGATGACGCGGTGCTTGCCCGCATCCTTGAGCGGCTGCAGCACTGTGCGAAGCTTGTTGAGATAATTGTCGGACTGGGCGATCTCGATTTCGGCCGCGGCGAGGTCCTCCTCACTCGGGATCAATTCCAGATTGGCATAGGCGGTGCTCACCACCATGTCGCCTGCCTTTCCTTCTCCTCGAAGCGGACCGTAGAGGCTCAACCCTTCCTTTTTTTCCACACCCAGAGCGCTGGTGGCATTCGCCTGCGGATCGAGGTCGATCAGCAGGGTGGGAATCTTCTTTTCGGCAAGAGCAGCGGCGAGGTTGACGGCGGTGGTGGTCTTGCCGACGCCGCCCTTTTGATTGGCGATCGTGAAAGTGACGGTGCGCATGAAAAGCGTGAGAAAAGTGGAGACCGCACTGTCGGGCACCCGGGTTGCATTGTCCATACCCGGCAATGACAAAATGACGTTGCTCCTCAGGGATGGATCGGTGGGGACGAGCGGTCGAGGCATACCTTTTGGGTTGTATTGGTTTCCGAAGCGCAGGGCATTGGCACGATGAACAAGGGGGCGTGCAGTCTGTCGATTTACGGCTTGGCGCAGGGCGAACTCCGGACGCATTGTACCTGAACAGCGTATTCAACTCCCAATCTCCGCCCCGATGAAGATCGTACATGTCGCAAGCGAGTTGTTTCCCTACGTCAAGACTGGTGGTCTGGCCGATGCTGTGGGAGCCCTTGCCTCGACATTTGCGGATCGGGGGCACGAGGTGATTGTTTTCCTTCCCGGATATCGCGTCGCGCTGGCCCACCCGGATGCGGGCACGGCCCGTCGCCGTCTCAGGCTGAAAATCGAGATGGGGGATCGTTTTGCCTCCTGCGACATCCTCGAATTTTCGCCGAAAAGAAACTTGTCGGTGTTCCTGGTCTCGCGCGAGGAGTTCTTCGATCGCGCCGGTGTCTATGGAAACGGTGAGAGGGACTACGAGGACAACGACAACCGCTACATCCTCTTCACAAAGGCCGTAGTGGAGACTTTGAGGGTTCTGGAACTTCGTGCCGACATCCTGCACGCTCACGACTGGCCGACCGCCCTCCTGCCGATCTTTCTCCGTTATGCAGAGCGCCGCCATGGAGTGACGCTTGCGTTGAAGACGGTGTTCACGATCCACAACCTTGCATTCCAGGGCGTGTTTCCGCGAACCGCGTTTGCGCGGATGAATCTTCCCGACGAATTCATGAGCATCGACGGCCTCGAGTTCTACGGTCAGGTCAGTTTCATGAAGGCGGGCATCCTCTTTGCCGACCAGGTGACCACGGTGAGCCCGCAATATGCCCGGGAGATTCAGACTTCGGAATTCGGCTGCGGGCTTGAGGGAGTCCTGCATACACGGGCCGATGATCTGGTGGGACTGCTCAACGGGATCGACACCACTGTGTGGAATCCCGCAATCGATCCGTTGCTGCCTGCGCGGTATTCGGCTGATGATCTTTCCGGGAAAGGTGCATGTCGGACCGAACTCCTGAAGCGCATGAACTGGCCAGCATCATTTGCGGGCCCGATTTTTGGTGTCGTGGCGCGGCTCACCGAGCAGAAGGGAATCTCGCTCCTTCTCGCCAATCGGAATTTTTTCCTCACTCAGGATGTCAAGCTGGTTGTACTGGGCACAGGTGAAGGGGCGCTGGTGAAGGCTCTCACCGAATGGGCGGATGGGGCTTCGGACAAGGTGAAGCTTTCCCTGCAACTGGATGAGTCGATGAGTCATCTGGTCGAAGCAGGAAGCGATTTTTTTGTGATGCCGTCTCTCTTTGAACCTTGCGGCCTGAATCAGATGTATTCGCAGGCCTACGGTACGATTCCCATTGTTTCCCGCGTGGGCGGTCTGATCGACACCGTCGTGGACATCGATGACGATCCGGCAGGAGGCTCGGGAATCATGTTTGCTCCCACCGCCCTAGGACTGGGCAAGGGGCTGGCCCGGGCTATGGATCTATTCAAGAATCCGGCGAGATTCCGTGCGATTCAGAAGCGTGGAATGAGGCGCGATTTCGGATGGAATCGTGCGGCCGCGCTCTACGAGCAGCTTTACGAGAACGTCGTCTGACGGGACCTGCGGGGATCCGAGGTGTTTGTCAGGAATTGCCACCCGGGAGGTGGTTCGTCGAACGGTGTTCCTCCATCGAAGCACCCAGAGTCCCTTGGTCACCTGAGTCATCGCGGAATCACGACCGTGTTTTGGCGGTCCCTGCCTGCACCAAATTTATACCAGAATCTTCATCAGCGCTCACTCGGCGGGGCAGGATTGTTTTGATGAAATGCGTCACCCAACGCCTTCCTTTCATGATTCAGGATTTGCTGACGCTAGCAGACTATGAGCCTCCCATGGGGGACCTGTTTACCAACTCGCGGTTGGATGCCGGACGCGCGGTGTGGACCCGTCCGCTTGCCGGAGAGCGAGATGTTCCGGAGAAGCGACTGATTCACCAGCGTGTGGTACGGCTTCATGGCCGTGCCCGTCTGCATCGGCTGGGCATACGTCGCGGTCAGGGATACCACAAGTGTGGCAGCCGCCAGGATCTCGACTGGATCACGAGCATTCGGCTGCTTGGGTGGGCAGCCGGAAAATGGCAGGTGATCTGGAAGAAGGAGAATCTGCCTCAGGAGATTCCAACACTGATCCGCTGGTTTCGACTTCCACCCACCGTGGTGTCCGGGGTGATCATTGAGATCAGAAAGTCAGGCATTGATGGCGGCTGGTCACCATGGAACCTGGCAATGTCCGCGTTTATTCTGGAAGGCGAGCTGCTGGATCCGATCGCTCCGAGAAACGAGAAGCTTCTACGGATATCCAAGGTGGACCTCAGCGGCCTGCCCTCGGGTGTGAGGGCACGCCGAAACGACGGCGCCGTGCATTATCGCACAAAGGACTTCGAGGTTGGATTCACACTGGGCCGTCCGGGTTTCTCACATCTTGGGCTGCATATCGAGGACAGGAAGAATGAAGGGAGAAGCATCCTGTCGACGCGTCCGCCGGTTTTTTCCCAGGGGCCCCAGCTTCATCCTGTCGGTGCCGCGCCGCTCGTGGCTTCTTCGGTCCGTTGCGACATAGAGGGAACTACTGCGGTTGCTGGAAATTGCGTCACGTATACCTTCTCTGCCGGAAACCAGCACTATTGTCTGAAATGGACGGTCACACCCGAAGGAATTTCACTTGAGGCTGAACGTTCTGCGAGGCGCAGTGAACTGGCGTGGCACAGTGCCGCCTGGATGATTGGCCTTAGAAACAGTGTGTCACCATCGCATGTGCTCGGACGCCTTTCCGAAAGAGGGGAGGCAGGGGGAGTCATTCTGCCGGCACTAGTGACGATCCCGGCATTCGGAAGCTGGGAAATCGCAAGTTCCTCATCGCTCGGATGGGTCAGAAGTGATTGCCGCCGATCCCAGGATCTCAATATTCTCGAATTGAAAGTAGGGGAGGAGCCCACTGCGGAGGGGCTGCATCGGCTCCGCGCGGGCAGGCATCGGGTGACGTTCACGCTGACACCCAGGCGGCCGAAGATGATCCTGAGGCGGGATGCGCCTGCGGTCGTCCAGCGGGCGCTCGCGCGCACGCAGTGGACAGCGCTGACATTCCGGGCGGATACCGGTACGCTCAGCAACAATGGCGCGTCGATGCATTGCCCGGTTTGCATGGATACCTGGGCGGCCGTGATACGTCCGCAGGGGGATATTCTGCCAGGACTTCCGGCAATGGATTTTCTCCGCTATTCGCTTGAGCGTTGGCTGACGGGTGGGCCTGGGTACGCGGCCGGTCGGCTGCTTCAGGACGGTACCTCCCATGATGCGGATGACGAATACCTGCAAACGGGTGCTTCGGCACTGCGCGGAGTGGGTGAGTTTTTGTGTCATGGAGCCACACGGGCTTGGTGGCGCAACTATCGATCAAGCATCCTGGGGAAGATTCATGCGGCTCGAGGACGCGATCTTGACGGTGATGGTTTGATTGAGAGTCTGCACCGCACGGGCGAAAGCGGAAGCAGGCAATGGAGCACGTGCTGGTTCGACGTGATTTCGTTTGGCTGGAAGGACGCCTTCTCCAATGCGATCATGTATGGCGCCCTGCTCGAACTTGAGCGCGGTCTGGTACGATTCGGCGAGAAGGAGGAGGCGGCGCGGGTTTCCGAATGGGCACGACGCCTGCGGTCGAACTATCGGGACACCTTTTGGAACAAGGAAACGGGATGGCTTGCCGGATGGAGATGCCGGGAAGACAAGCTGCATGACTACGCGTTTCTCGCGGTCAATGGGGCAGCGATTGCTGAGGGCCTGATCGATGACGTTGAAGCGCGGGCGATCCTGGAGCGGTTGCTGGAGGAGTCACGCAGGGTCGGCATGCCCGATGCCGCGTTGGGCTTGCCTGGGAACCTCTGGCACATCCCTGACTGCGATCTTTCGGACATCATCCTCGGGTATCCCCTGGGCTATTACCAGAATGGCGGGCGCACCCATTCGCAGACACGCCATTTTGTGATGGCGCTGTATCGCTGCGGCCTCAAGCGCGAGGCCGACCGCATGCTCGCAAGGCTCTGCCACGGGCTGGCTGGAGCGCGGGTTTTTGGCGGGAATCAAAGTGGCGTTGACTGGCGCCATTGGGATGATCGCCCCTGCGGTTACGAAGGACTGCTGACCGATCAGTTTGGTGTGCTGGAAGCGATTTTCCATAGGTGGGGACGTCGCCAGCACTGATCGTCAGGAGAACCGCGCGCGAAACCCGCGGATTGTTCGCCGTCAACTATTTCGCGGAACTCGATCCGCGCAGATAGTGATTCAGGGCCGTCTCGACGGCGAGCGTGTGCATGGCGACACGCTCCGGGAGGGGAAACCCCGAGGGGGCTTCCAGCGTGTAGGAGAGGCTCGTATGATAGGCGCGCAGGTAGAGTGCTTCCGGCCAGCGATCGCGCAATGCCGGATCACCATCGGGTCGGATGATGCCACCCATGGCGGGGCGGCCATCGATTTCAGATGAATGGTCGATCGCGTGGGCGGATCCGACCGTCTGGATCATGAGTTCGGCGAGGGAGGTTCTTGCCAGAGGATTCAATTCGTAGAGGTAGTAGCCCGTCGATTCCCAGTCCTCATGCAGGCAGAAACACAGGTCAAACCGGGGTTGATATTCGAGCCATTTCACGTGGGCCAAAACCTCGGTGCTCGTCGGATTACGGTAGTCGCGGTTCAAGTCGACGCCCGCGAGGTTTTCCCTTACTCCCCTGGGAAAGCCGCTCGGGTTGAGCATGGGGACGAGGAACCAGACCGCCCGCGCGTCGAACACACCTCGCTCCAGCAATTCGAGCAGTGCAAGAGGCGCGGCGGGTTCGTCGCCGTGGACTCCGCTTGACAGGTAGATCCGCGGACGCGACCCCGCGGTGCGTTTGGTCAGTGCAATCAAAGGGCATCCGTCGATTTCCGTCATGGTTTCAGCACGAAACCCATCGCGACTGGCGGTTTCAGCAAAACGATTGACGAACTCGCGGGGATCAAACGGTGCGGCTTTGACAGTTTCCATCGACTGCTTCTTGCTCTTCCTTTCGCCGCATCTCAAGCGCAACTCTCGTCATGTCACCCGTCCGCGTTCGTTTCGCACCCAGTCCCACCGGATTCTTCCATATCGGCAGCGCCCGGACTGCACTTTTCAACTGGCTCTATGCCCGCCACACCGGGGGAACCTTTGTCCTGCGCATTGAGGATACCGACAAGGAGCGGAACAGCGATGAATTCCTGCAGGTGATCTATGACAGCCTGCGCTGGCTGGGGTTGAACTGGGACGAAGGACCGCTTGTTGGCGGAGGATTCGGTCCATATCGCCAGAGCGAACGCGCCGACATTTATCGTGCCTATCTCGACAAGCTCAGTGACGCCGGGCGCACCTATGAACGTGAAGGGGCTACGTTTTTCCGGATTTCAGGTAAACCGCAGATCATCGACGATGCGATTCGGGGTCGGGTGGAAAGAACCGAAGAAAAAGATTTTGTCATCATTCGATCCGACGGTAATCCCGTCTTCCACTTTGTGAATGTGGTCGATGACATCGCCATGAAGATCACCCACGTGATCCGAGGTGAGGACCATCTTTCGAACACGAGCAAACACACGGAGTTGTTTCAGGCATTCGGTGCGCCCATGCCGGTGTATGCGCACATTCCGTTGATCCTGAAGCAGCATGGCCCAGGAAAGATGTCGAAACGCGATCAGGGCGCGCTGATCGAAGAATACCAGAGGCGAGGGTTTCAGCCTGAGGCTCTGGTGAATTTTCTCTGTCTGCTGGGCTGGTCTCCAAAGAACGATCAGGAGAAGATGCCGATTGAGGAGATCATCCGCCTCTTTGATCTGCCCGCGGTGCATCAGGGGAATGCGCGATTTGATGAGAAGAAGATGGCGCACATGAACATGGCGTACCTGCACGCCATGACGCCCGACCAGTACTACGCCGTGGCTGCAAAGTACCTCGGTGGAACAGGTTTCCTCGCGCTCCACCGCCCGGAGGAGGAATACCTGCGATCTGTGCTTGCGCTCTGTCAGGTCAAAGTACGCTCGCTAGAGGAATTGCCCGCGGCAATCGGCTACTTCTTCACGGAAGATTTCCCCTACGATGCAAAGTCCGCGGAAAAGATCCGGTCCAAGGGAGATCCCTGCGCCCGTCTGCAGGAGTTTCTGGATGCACTCACGTCAGCAGATTTTTCATCGGATGCCTCGCTTGAGACCTGGTTGCAAGGTCTGGCGGCATCAAAGGGAATGAGCACCTCCGACTACATTCACCCCGGGCGCTTCGCGTTTTCCGGCGGCAGCGCGGGGCCGACGTTCTATGGGGTTCTGCGGGTCATTGGCCCCGAACGTGCCGGACGGCGCATCCGGCGTTTCCTTGGGATCATGGGACCATCCCTTTCTGCTCAATGAACGCGCCCGGCAAGCCGCCACGCTACGTCGCACTCATTGCTCACGATGCAAGGAAGGAGGCGATGGTTGCCTTCGTTGAGCGACACCGCACTTTTCTGGAGGGACAGCGGCTCGTCGGTACACGGACGACGGGTTCGCTTGTGCAGGAGAAGACGGGCATAAAGGTGACGGCCATGCTTTCGGGTCCGCTCGGGGGCGACCTTCAGATTGGTGCGCTCGTTGCAACGGGCGAGGTGCGCGCGGTGATTTTCCTTCGAGACCCGCTCACCGCCCACCCCCATGAGCCCGATATCGCGGCGCTGATGAAGGTGTGTGACGTCTATGATGTCCCGCTTGCAACCAACCTTTCGACAGCGCATGTCCTGGTCGAACACCTCGCGCAAAGCGATCGATCATGAAAACTAACGGGAGCCTCGCTCAAGCAGATGACGTTTTATGGAGCAGTTCCAGAAGCCCGTGAGCGCATGCCTGGGCGAAGGATCGATCGTTGATGCCTGCGTCCAGTTCGAACAAGGGTATGCCGGGTCTGAGATGCTCGCGAATCGCCGAGAACAGCGCCGCGTCGGCTTGTGCATCGTGAAAGGGCTGACCTGGCTCTCCAATCGCGCTGAGGCCCTTCAGCGGCAGGTAGAGCTGGACAGGACCTTTGTGCGCGTTCGCCTTTTCCGCAAGGATGCGTCCGAGACGTGAGGACTCCTCGGCGTTCGTGCGAAGGAGGGTGGCCTGGGGATTGTGCTGATAGAAACGCCTTCCAGCGAAGCGGGGCGGCACGGTGTTGGGCTCCCCGAAGTTCACCATGTCGAGACACCCCGGCGCGAGGATCGTCGGTACTCCGCGTTTCGCCGCGGCATCGAGTCGGGTGGGGCCGGCGGAAAGTATGCCTCCGACAAGCTCGTCAGCCCATTCGGTGGTAGTCAGATCAAGCACAGCGGAGACCAGTCCCGAATCGATAAGAGCCTCCATGTTTCGTCCCCCGGTGCCTGTTGCATGAAAGACGAGCACTTCGTATCCTGCCTCCTCGAGAAACCGTTTTGCCTCGGTGATGCAGGCTGTGGTGTTGCCGAACATGCTTGCTGCCACGATCGGCTTGTCCGTCGAGGTCGCCTTCGTCCTGCGCCCGACGGCATTGACCATGCCGCAGATTGCACCTGCGGCATTTTCGAAGGTGATCCGCGAAATGCGATTTAATCCCGCTATATCGACGACAGCGGGAAATAGCACGAGGTCTGAGGTGCCGATGTAGGGTGCGGTGTTTCCGCTCGCCAGCGTGGTCACCATGATTTTGGGGAAACCGAACGGAAGCGCGTGCATCGCGGTGGAGCCGATTGAGGTTCCTCCTCCGCCGCCCATGGAAATGGCTCCCTGAATCCTGCCCGAGGTGGCGAGTTCTGACAGCAGTCGGGCCGCTCCGTCGCCCATGAGAGCGATGGATGCTCCGCGATCCCTGCGGTCCAGAACCTTCTTCCATTCCGCGACACTCGATCTGGCGGCAACAGCATCGGATGGAAAATCAGCGCCAGGCCCGTCGTGTGCCAGGGTTGAGACATCGATGGATATGACTGATAATCCCTGCCGACGGATCTCCGCGCCCAGGAAGGTCAATTCCTGGCCCTTGGTGTCGTAGGTGCCAAGCACTGCGATCGTTGGCATTGGGAATTGTGCGAGCCTACGGTTTCCCGGAAGTCCAGCGAACTGCGTTGATGAGAAGTTGCTGAAATGCCGGATGATCGTGGGTGCGCTGATCGTGGCCGAGGGTGATCCCGACAATGCGGGCATGGTCATGCGCGGTGATCCAAACGGCGGGATGGGGTCTCCCAAATTTCACTGATGGAGAAGTCTCCGCCAGCACCGTGATGGATGCCGTACCCGCGGGAATCTTTTCCTTGTCCGCATTGAAATAGTAGAGTTCGTCCTCCACGCTGAAGGACGCGGACACGGACTTCATGACCGGATGGTCCGGCACGATTGAATTGACCGAGAAACGTGCGATCTTGTCATGGCCGCGTGCCCCTCCGCCCACGATGGTGGCATTCAACTCCGGCCATTGCGGATAGCCGTACCAGGTCCCGGGATGCAGCATGACCATACCCTTTCCCGCATCGGCAAATCGCCACAGTGCTTCCCGATAGGCGGGAAAATCAAAGAAGCGGCGATTGACACTGATGATTGCGACGTCCGCGGACGAAAGTGCCTGCGCTGCCTGATCGCGATCCTCCGTGTAATGTGTTGTGAATCCTGCCGCGCGAAGGATGGCGCTGTCGGTCCTGTCAAAGAAGCGTCTGAAATCATGCGAGCTTCCTCCTCCGATCAGCAGGACACGCGTCTTGCCCGACTCCCACTGCACCGGGGTCAATGGAGGAAGCGGCGCGTCACCCTTCCAGCCTTCCTTTGGTCCGGCAATCCAGGTTGTGGAGGCGGGCACGTGTTTGGACGTGACGGCATTCTCCTTGAGGGAGGGAATGGAGGCAATGGCCTCGTTACTCACAGTGATGGCGACCGTACATGGGACCACCTTGTTGTCATAGCTCTCAAGGACAATGCCCCGAAGTTGCGCCTTTTTTGAGAGCGTGATGCCGAAGCAGCGGAGCTGACCTCTTCGAGTGAAGGGACCAGCATCAATGCTACCAGAGACGTCGACTCTGGAGACAGCATCTGAAAATTGGATGCCGTTCCTGAGGATGTATTCCTCGTTGCTGCCATCCGCGAATCTCACGGTAACCTTCATCACGGGCATGCCGAGGGCGGTTTCTCCACCCGCTGGCCATGCATTTCCTCCAATTCCTCCGAGGAAGTACAGGCTGCTCGCCTCAACCGAGAGGGGAATCTCCACGCGGCGGGGGAATTCCTGCGAGAAATCTCCGGGCTCTGCTCCTCCCTTGAGGGCGATGACATTGCGTCCGGTCGGGGATTTTGCCGGATCGACAACGGAAAACGGCAGACCGCCCACGGAGACATCACCGAAACGGGAGAGAGTGACACCATCGTCTTCGAGATCCTCACGTTTGAACATGCCGCGCCGACTGTCGGCAGTGAAGGCACTGCGGAGATCAAGCACTCGAAAATTCCGGTCGCTGCCGCACATGTAGGCGAGCAGATCACGAAGTCCCTCGGCGCCGATGCCTTCGAATCCTTCCGGCATCAGGGAGCGGTGGGTATTTTCGCGACGACTGATGTCAGCCTTCAGGATTTCATGATCGCTGCCCTGGTTGCGCAGCGTGATGGAGCGGTAGTTCTCCGAGACGATCACGCCGACGTAGTTCTCTCCTTTCGTGGTTGTGACATTCCATTGATGGTAGCTTGGATCGACCTCGCGATTGGGATCGATGATGTGGGTGAGCAATTCGGCGGGCCCATGTGATCCCATGCCCGTGAGTGATGGGCCGACAGGACGGCCTACAATGTCACCGTGAGCATGACAGACCGAGCAGGCGGCCATGAAGATGGCACGGCCCTTGACCGGGTCGCCCGGTTTTTCAACCTCGGGAGCCAGTTGGGCGATGAGTAGATTCTTCTCCTTGATCTCGGGAGTCAGCGTTGCGAGCAGGCTGGTTGCCTCCCGGGAAACACGGGCATTGGGATGCCGACGCAACCGTGATGCGTTGACGGTCCCGAGCGCGCCTGCATCGACCGATCCCGATTTGATGGCTGCGAGCAGCGCCAGCGCGAATTTCGGGCGCTTCAGAATCTGTTCAAATGCCTCGGGTGCGTGGTTCTTGGAGAATACTTCAACGAGTGCGGAGGCGGCGATATCGCCCGAAACATTTCCAATGGCATCGATGAAATCGGAACGCAGTTTTGTCGACAGCGTGTCCGAGCTGAGGAGATCGCGGATTCTGGAAATCGCAGTGGCCTGGGTCTGTTGCATGGACAGCAGGCTGATTGCTGCCTCGGATCTCACTTCATCTGATAGGGAGGAATCGGAGAGCGCTTTTTGCAGGGTGTTGCTGACGTGCCCACGGATTGCGGCGAGAGTGTCGTTGGTGTCCCACAACTCGGCCAACGGGAGGGCGGCGGAGGCCGTGGCGTCATCCTCGAGAAAGTGTCCGAGGCTGGCCAGGAGGGAGGGATCGGGCTTTGGCTTGAGTTTGGGCGATTGGGCGAGCGATCGCAACAGCGCGAGTTTCAGCGGTCGGGAGCCTGGGGAATTCGCGGAGGATGCCGCCGAAAGCACGGCCACAAGGTCATCAGAATGAAGCGAGGGAGCAACCGCGGTTACGAGGACATCCAGGCCGGCATTCGCGGAGACCGCAAAGGCATCGATCAGGTAGGGGGCTGCGTGCTGTGTTGCGGCTGCGATGACGGCCGATTGCGTCCACGCATCGGAGGCGGCGACAAAAGTCTTGAGGAATTCCCGGCGTGCCGTGCTCGAGGTTGCTTCCAGTGCCTTTGAGTACTCGGCTTCAGCAAGGCTTCCGATGGGCTTGTGAAGCGCGGCAAGGGCTGCGTTTCCCTCAGGAGTTTCCTGGGCGAGCCGCCAGGCTGTTTTTTTCACCTGCGAATTGGGATGCGTCTGGATCACGCGAATGAGTCCTGCGACGTCATTTCGGTCGAGAGCAGGACGCGTGAGAGTGCGGGCCTCTTTGTGCTGGATGCGCCAGATGCGTGAAAAATAGTGATCCCGATCCGGACGAACAGCCGCATTGGTGGGGCCATGGGTGGGGCCGCGGGTATCATTGTGAATGACGGCCTGATTGTAGAAATCGATCACGTAGAGAGCGCCGTCCGGTCCGATGCGGGTATCGATCGGACGAAACCACAGGTCTGTGCTGCGAACGAACTCCGTTTCCTCGCGGCCTTTTTCCTTGGCGCTCGTGTAGCTGACCCCGTCCGGTTTGAGGAATTCGTGGTGCACGATGTTGATCGTGGGCTCCGTGGTGAAGTAGCTGTAGTTCCACTTGTCAGGCCAGGCGCCCCCCTCGTAGATCGCGCAGCCTGCCGCCGCGGTGAACTGGCCGACCAGGTCGATCTGGACGTAGGCCTGCTCGGGCCATGAAATCGCTGGATAGGTTTTTTGTCCGACGATCATGCCCTTGGCGGACGGCGTTCCCGGCACCTTCCCCAGCGCAAGGATCCGCTCCGGAAGGACCGTGTGAAACAGGACTGTTCCCGACGTCGGCTGTGTCCAGAATATCTGGCCATCCCAGGTGGTGGCGAGTCCCCAGGTGTTTCCGCCGCGACTGCTGACCTGTTCGAAACCCGTGCCATCGGGCTTGAATCTCACGACACCGCTTCCGATGAAACCAAAGGAATGTTTCCCGTCGTCGGTCTTCACTTCGCCCCGGCTGTATCCGTGTGTCGCATAGATCCACCCATCGAGCCCCCAGCGCAGGTTGTTGATCACTGCATGGGCATCGAACGTTCCGAGGCCTGTGTAGAGCCGGGTGCGACGATCCGCGACGCCGTCATTGTCGGTGTCCTGTAGGTACCAGATGTTGGGAGCGGCGGACACAATCACCCCGTTGCGATAGAGGACGAAGCTTGTTGCGAGTTCCAGTTTGTCGGCGAAGACCTGGCGCTTGTCCATTACACCGTCGCCATCAGTGTCCGTCAGGATCGAGATGCGGTCTTCCGGATCGCGCTGGGTATTGCCCGGATGGAGTGAACCGCTGTCCTTCCATGGAGCCGTGTTCACATTTCGGCGTCCATTGGGGTATTCGGGCGTTTCGCACACCCAGAGCCTGCCTTTCTCGTCCCATTCGAGATTCATCACCTTGGTGATCAGCGGCTCCGAGGCGACGAGCGACAGATTGAAATCGGGATGCACCTCGATTTTGGCGGCCGCCTTTTCCGGGCGTGTGGGGCCGCCTTCGACGTAGCGAAGAGCGTCGCCCAACTCATCGGGGCGGCAGAGCTCGTCAGCGTTGGATCGCTGCCCCGCCCAGGCTATCCCGCGAAGCAGGATGGCGCGGTAGTTGGGCCGGTTGAAATTCTCGTAGTAGTGTCCCGGAATGGAAACGAATGCGCGATACGGTTTGAGCGCTCCTTCGACGCGGCGCTCATAGGTCCACATTTGCGGCTGGATATCATAGATACTGACTCTTTTTCCGCCCGCGGTCAGTTCACTTACCCGTTGCTGCACCCTTGGGTTTGAGCTGGCACCCGGTTTTGGCGTATAGGCGGTCGCCAGCACGTGGGCATCTGGGGAGAGGTCGAGGTCATAGTAGAGTTCATCGTCCATCGCCCAATTCGAGACATCTCGGGTGATGGGCCCGAAGCGATCGATGAAGTACAGGTGCATGGGCCCCTCGAGCCAGCGTGTGGTTCCGTTGCGCCAGGAACCGCCGACGATGGATTTGAACCAATCGGGATCGTTGGAAACCACGCCGGCGTGAATCACCACCAATCCGCCGCCGCGTTTCAGGAACGCATCGAGATTGCGGCGATCCGCGGCAGCAATCGTGCCAGCGTCCTGGGCGTGGAGGATCAACACATCGGTTTCAGCGAGTTGATCCGCTGTCGGGAAGGCGTTGGCTCCGGTCGCACGCGCACCGCGCTCATTGAGCAGCGGAACCCATTCCTTGAGGAAGCGCGGGTAGTCATGCGCGCCCGGACCGTGAGTTTTTGGTCCGGACCGAATGAAGATGCGAAGCGGTGCCTCGGCTGCCGTGGCGACAAGGCTGGCAATGGCGAGGAAAGCGGCGAGGAGTAGGGCGACAGGGCGTGGCATGAGGGATGAAATGGGTGAGATTTGACTCAAGGCATCACGTGCGCATCCGGCAGGCGGGCAAGCCGTGCTCTTGACGCAGGGAGTGCCAGGGTTCCTCCGAGGAGATGTCCTGAGGGTCCGGCGCTGCCGCCAATGTCGGAGGGAGGTTGGCGGGTGAGAGGATGGCGAGAAAGACGAGAGGCTCCGCGTGGGGATTGTAGGTTGCATGCACCGTACCCGGAGGGATGTGCGCAATCTCGCCGGCCTGAAGGATCCGGTATTCTCCGCCTACCCATTGTTCAGCCCGCCCGCTCACCACATAAATGATCTCCTCCCGGTGCGGATGAATGTGGAACGGGTGGCAGTGCATGGGGTCCATGTTAGCCCGCACCAGGAGCAGTTTGTCTGCGGCGACAAGGTCCGGCCTGCAGAGCCATTCGTTCACGGTCCACGCGTTGGGCTCGCGCGGTGTATCCGATTTCTGGATAAAGTATCGGTCCGTGGTGGGCATGTGGAGAGTTCAGTGCTTTCCAATCGCGGGGGCTGCGATTGACTTGAAGCGTCGCGTCAGATCCGTGAGGGATGCCTCCACGCCCATGCGCTCAAGACTGCTGGCCCCGACGAAACCGACGCAGTCTGTTCCCTGGAGGACTCGCGCCGCATCCTGCGGGGTGTTGATAGGCCCGCCGTGGCAGAGGAAAAAGATGTCATTTCTCACCTGTCGCGCGGCACGGATGATGTCCTGCGTGACGGCAAGCGTGTGGTCCCAACTGACGACTGCGTTTGTGACTCCGATGCTGCCACCCACGGTTGTGCCGACATGGGCGATGATGGCGTCGGCTCCGGCCTTGGCCATTTCAACCGCTTCCTCCGGTGTGGCGACATAGACGATTGAAAAAAGGTCCATACGTCGGGCGAGAGAGACCATTTCGTATTCCTTCTGTACGCTCATGCCTGTCTCTTCGAGGACCTGGCGAAAGTGTCCGTCGACAATCGTGTGGGTCGGAAAATTGTTCACTCCGGAGAAACCCATCTCCTTGATCCTGCCGAGCCAGTGCCACATGCGGCGGCGGGGATCCGATGCGTGCACGCCGCAAATGACGGGCACTTCCTCGACAACGGGGAGGACCTCATGTTCGCCGATCTCCATGGCGATGGCATTGGCATCGCCGTAGGCCATCAGCCCGCAGGTTGAACCGTGACCCATCATGCGGAAGCGTCCGCTGTTGTAGATGATGATCAAGTCAGCGCCTCCCTTCTCTATGAATTTGGCGCTGATTCCGGTGCCGGCGCCGGCCGCGATGATGGCTTCGCGACGCGCGAGTACGGCATCGAGACGGGCGCGCACTTCATCGCGCGTGTAGGGATTGCCTTTGCCAGTCCAGGGATTGGGCATGTGAAAAAAGAGATGAAGGAAAATGAGGTGAGTGTCGCTTGTCGGCTTGACGTTGCGGGGAGCCAGTGAGCACCTGAGCCTGCAGCGAATGCCCGCAAAGGAAAAGAGCGGGCGTCACACATTCAACCGACGATTTTGCACCCGAACGCGAAATGATTCCCGAGTGGAAAGAGACAACCGTTGATGGCCCGCGCACCCGTCGGTGGAGTCTCGACCGGGCCCAGTGTGCAGAATTGGCGACCCATCGCATTGCATGGCTGGGGCTGGACACCGTGGCTGCGCCGTATCGCCGTGTGCGGCTGGCACCCTCGGGGAGTTTTCTGCTGGCCTGTCTTGAGGGGGAGGGGCGCATCTTTTTGGAGGGACGCTGGCAGGTGGTGAGGCCGGGACAGCTTTGCCTGGCGCCACCGCGAATCCTCAATGCCTTTCATGCGGTGGCGCGCCGCCAGTGGACGTTTGCGTGGATCCGCTACGAAGAGCCCTTAGCTGTCCAGCCGCTCGTGCATTCGCGTTCTCCTTTGCGAGTTGCGGAGGGTGCGCAGGAAATCGGGCGGGTAGTCTCGGGTCTCAAGGCGGAGTGGGAGGGTGTCAGGAATGCCGCGATGATCCACCATTGGATCAGTCTTCTGCACGGGTTGAATCTGCGGGTGGCTCAGCCTGCTCGGGCGAAATCTCGATTGTCATCACTTTGGGAGAGGGTATCCTTGGCTATTGCCGAAGGTTGGAAGCTGGGCTCGCTCGCCGCGGAGGCGGGCGTGAGTGCCGAGCATCTTCGTCGCATGTGTCGGAGGGAATTGGGCAGGACCCCGATGGCGCAGGTCGCCTATATGCGGGTCCAGCGTGCGCAGGAGTTGCTGCACGGAACGGACGACAAACTTGATGCCATTGCGCCGCAAGTGGGCTACCATACGGCGGATGTCTTCATTCGAGCCTTTACACGCTCGGTGGGCCTGTCGCCGTCCCAATACCGCGAGCGGGGTCGGGAGGCACGAAGCTCGGCCGGAACATAGTGCATGTCGACCTGACGTGGCGAGTATTGGCTGACTCGCAATCCGATGAAATCCTGGAGGCGCGGGACGGAATCGAACCGTCGCATAGAGCTTTTGCAGAGCTCGGCCTTACCACTTGGCTACCGCGCCTGGTCCTGACTTGCGTCAGTTGAAACCTATTGAGTGAGCGTTTGCCGCAGGATGGCAACCTGTGTTTCTAGAAATGCTGGAAACTGCGGGTTGCCTGCAACAATCTGACTTTCAAGGAAAACGAACCGACGAAAGGGGAGTACCTAGGCGGCGGCGCGCACAGGCGTCAATCGAAAGATGATTTCGTGCAACCACGGTGTAACCTGACAACGCGTGCCATGGGTAGAGGCCGGGGAGGGCGTTTGACTTTGGATTCTCACGACTATCGCGGGGATCGAAGCAGAGCCGGAACTGAAAGTCCCGCGGTTTTACTTTTCTCCCGATGGCTTGGGGTGCACCGTGTGGCGATGCAGCGGATAAGGCTCGTTACCTTTAACATCGCCCATGGGCGTGGGTTGATGCCTATCCAGGGATTAACGACAGCGCGAAAGATCCGGTCCAACCTGCGGAAGATCGCCAGCCTGCTGACTGAACTGAAGCCGGACATTGTAGCTATCCAGGAGATCGATGAATTTTCGCGTTGGGCCGGCAATTTCGATCATCTGGAGTACCTCAGGGATTTCACGGACTTCCCCCATGCGGTTTTTGGTATCAACAACCGCAGGGAGGGCCTGATTAACCTTGCGTATGGAAACGCCTTTCTTTCCCAGCACCCCATCGTCGATTCGGAGGCCGTTGTGTTTGGGCGCAGCAGGGTGGGCGAAAAAGGTTTTCTCTTCTCGGAGTTTGAGGTGAACGGGTACGGCGTGCCCATTGTCAACCTGCACCTCCACTACGCCTCTCGGCTGCGTCGCTTCCGGCAGATGGACCGCCTGCTCGCCTATCTCAGGGAGAAGGAACGCCTGCGACCGGATCGCTGGGACGTGTCGCCGATTGTCTGCGGCGACTTCAACAACCCCGGTTCAAACAGGGGGGACGCAACGTCGTCGTTGCTGAGCCACTTGTATGACTTCGATGACTACACGCTTTATCCTCGCGAAGGGCGTACGTTTCCGTCGCCGCTTCCCAGCCGACAGCTCGATTTTGTTTTCCTGCCCCCTGGATGCAACGATGTGCAGAGCGAGGTGATCAAGTCGGTACTGTCCGACCACCGGCCGGTACTTGTGGAATTCACTCTTCCGGACAGGCGGCCCGCGACGGCTACCAGGTAAACAGGTCGCCGCGGTGGAACTCCGTGGTTGACGGAGTCCAGGAGGGTGGGTTGTTCGCGAGTTGCTGATCGAAGTCGAGTGTACGGGTCTGCGGCTGGTAGTAGGTCCGGTTGCCCTGGTAGTCATAGTCGCGGAAGACTCCAGTCATGTACTCGGATTCAAAGAGCTGGACGAGGGAACCCTTGATTTCCAGATCCACGGCACCGTAGTCCCAATCCTCAAGCATGCGGACAAGATTCTGCACGCCGCCGCTGTTTGTGCGCTGCGTGTTGTCCATGGGCAGGTTTGGATCAGAGGTTGAAGCCGTGTTGCCGGTGAGAATGGCAGAATTGACCTTCATTAGTTTTACCGGATTTGTCGAGACGTCGCTCGGCATGGAAGCAAGCCGGTCGTCGAGGATCTTGTCAGCGTTGGCATCGTTCCACCCTTCGGAGAGAACGGTGACGGCATCGCCCATCACGGCGCAAGGATTGGTCACGCCGGAGGAAATCTCGGTCGTGTTGTAGTTGCCTTGGATGTAGACGCCATTGTTGGAAACCACGGCGAAGCCCTTGGGATGTCCATCGGCATCGTTCAACTGGGGGGTGCTTGCGCCATTTGTCAGGCGGATTCCGTTTCCGAGGCCCGTGTCGTTGGTGTTGTCATGGATGTAGAGCACTCCGTTAAACGCGCCAGTGAGAGACGGAGTGGATTCCAGGGTCTGTTTCAATTTGGCGATGTCCACGGTCGTCATGTTGATGTTGGTACTCTCCCGACGATCGAAGACGGGCTTGCGTTGCTCTGGGAAGATCTCGGCCATCTTGGTGGTTCCAATGTCCGCATTGAAGGCACTGGGATCTGCCTTGGTGCCGACATTGACGACGGGATCGCCGTTGCCGTCGATATTGATCGTCACGATGATTCCTGCGCGGTTGTACATGCGGCGTGACTCGATAGTTGGTTCCATTTCGTTGTCCGCAAGTGGGGATCCGTTCTTCAGTGGCGGGGGAGCGATTACGGAGCGATAGACGTCGTTGTCGGTCGGATAGGCGTCAGGATAATCGGAGACCGCCTTTGCGACATTCACACCGCCGACAAAGTTTTCGGGAGCAGCCAGTTTACGAGCCTGCTGGGTCATATTGGCAAGCGATTCGGTATCGTTTGCATAACCGTCATCCAGGTTCGGGTCGAAGATCGGCGGCTTGAGTGTGGAGGTGCCCCATGCGCCGGGTTTCCGGTACGTGGTGCCGGAGTTGTCGGTTGCACCGTTCACGCTGTCCACAAAGTAGAGCTTGTCCGTGATCAGAAGGTTGTTGCCGCTGCCAGTCTGGGCGCCGACATAGGCGTTTCCGTTGGTGGAGATCGGACCCTTGATGATCATTTCCTGAGAATTCGCGATTTCGAGATCGTCCTGATAGAACACCGCATACTGAAGCAGGGAGGTTTCCGAGCGGACGAAGCGCCTTCCGGCATGGTATTCGATCGTACCGAACGTGGGGTCGGTGCGAGTCACCAGGATCCTGGCAATGAAATAGTAGTTGCGGCCGATGCGCTCGGTGGTGCCTGGCTTGAGGCCGATGGCGCTTCCATCTCCGCCCGGATTGACCTTGTGGTATTCGATCGTGCGGGCGACGGACCAGTTGTTTGACTGGAGGTCCTTTGAAAAGGGAACTGCAGCAGGGGTTGAGATGGGCCTGCTCTGCACAATGCCATCCGAGATCATTTCCGCTTCGAGGTTGGTGGAGCTCGTTCCGCGATTGATCTCCGCGATCCATCGGAAGAACAGGTATTCCATTTCACTTTCCGCGATGAGTTTGGCTTTCTCCAGGCGCGTTTCGCGCACGGAGTTGCGCTGCGTGTTGGCGCTGAATTTCAACACGCTTCCCAGGACGATCGAGAGAACTACCACAACAATGACAACGGCGATGAGCGTGCTGCCCTTGTTGGCTTGAAGAAGACGAGGCGAGCGCATGGAGATGAGTTTTAGAATCGTTGGTGACCGGATCAGGAATCAGGCGGACGTGTCGGCGTTGGCGTCGGACGATTGGTCGGTGTCGGCGTGGGTGTGGGCGACGGCGTTGGTGTCGGCGAAGGAGTCGGTGTAGGTGTGGGTGTCGGTGTCGGCGACGGAGTCGGCGTTGGTGTCGGTGTGGGCGTGGGTGTGGGCGACGGAGTCGGCGTTGGCGACGGAGTGGGTGTCGGTGACGGTGTAGGCGACGGTGTCGGCGAAGGTGTCGGAGTCGGCGTTGGCGATGGTGTGGGTGTTGGTGTGGGCGACGGAGTCGGCGTCGGCGTGGGTCGAGCGGTCGGAGTTGGCGTCGGCGTCGGAGTCGGCGTCGGCGTGGGTCGAGCGGTGGGCGTAGGCGTCGGCGAAGGTGTCGGCGTTGGCGTGGGTCGAGCGGTGGGAGTAGGCGTCGGCGAAGGAGTGGGCGTAGGCGTGGGTCGAGCGGTCGGCGTTGGCGTCGGCGAAGGTGTCGGCGTAGGTGTGGGTCGAGCGGTCGGCGTGGGCGTCGGCGAAGGTGTCGGCGTCGGCGTGGGTCGAGCGGTCGGAGTCGGTGTTGGGGTTGGCGTCGGTCGGGCGGTTGGTGTGGGTGTGGGCCGAGCCGTCGGCGTAGGTGTCGGCGTAGGCGAGGGTGTGGGCCGTGCGGTGGGGGTCGGCGTGGGTGTTGGAGTGGCCGTGGGCCGAGCGGTTGGGCGCGCTGTGGGCGTGGGGGTCGGCGTCGGAGTTGCGGTTGGGCGTGCGGTTGGCGTGGGCGTCACCGTGGGCCGTGCAGTGGGAGTTGGCGTTGGGGTCGGCGACGGCGTGGGTGTCGGAGTTGGCGTCGGGCGCGCTGTGGGCGTGGGAGAGGGCGTCGGGGTTGGCGTCGGTGAAGGCGTGGGAGAGGGTGTGGGCCGTGCGGTGGGCGTCGGTGTAGGCGACGGCGTGGGAGAGGGTGTCGGTCGTGCGGTGGGCGTCGGTGTAGGCGACGGCGTGGGTGAAGGAGTCGGGCGCGCGGTTGGCGTGGGCGTGGGTGAGGGAGTCGGGCGCGCGGTTGGCGTCGGTGTTGGCGTTGGCGAGGGTGTGGGGCGCGCGGTGGGGGTCGGCGTGGGCGAGGGGGTGGGCGAAGGTGTGGGAGAAGGCGTTGGCGTCGGTGAAGGCGTCGGCGATGGCGTGGGGGTGGGCGACGGAGTCGGTGACGGCGTGGGAGTGGGCGTGGGAGGCACCGAGGTTGGTGTGGGGGTGGGTGACGGAGAAGGTGTCGGCGTGGGGCTCGGAGAGGGTGTGGGTGAAGGGGTGGGCTCCACCGTGGGTGTCGGCGACGGTGTGGGGGTGGGTGACGGTTCGGCAGTTGGCGCGATGGTTGGCGTCGGGCTTGGAGTCGGGATGTAGTTCAGTGCAAACGACGCTCCCGACTTGTTTACCAGCAACCCGGCCACAACATTGTTGTTATAGAAGTCCGCCTGACCTTTTTGGATGGCGACCTCGTCTTCTTTGCGGCTGTGCAGTTCCAGGTTGAAGTCTGCGTAGAAAGTGGTGTTGGTGGTTGAACCTGAAGCGACGCGGCGGAATGGAAACTGGTTCGCAACGATGGGTGCCACGAGAACCTTTGGCGTGCCGGGAGCACTCGCATCGTAGTTCTCGTACCAGACAAACGAAGGTTCGCCATTGACATCCATGGCTTCGTAAGCCCGCTCGCGCTGAAAGGTCGCGATCTGCAGCGCCTGGATGTCCACTGCGGCGCCGGCCATCGCCTGGATCGTGCTGGCAAAAGTCAGCGTGACCGGACCTGAAGGGCGGTCGTCGGTGATGCTGACGATGCGTGCACCCTTGCCTCCGTTGAGCTGTGGGGAACCCACCGAAACGAAGTCGCCCGCTTGAGGGTGCGTGTCCGGGTGGAGATTGTCGACTACGAGGGTATTGCTGCCCGTGCTTGTGAACTGGGTGACGCCCGGCAGGCCGAGGTTGATGCGGTAGGTCAGGCGGCTGTAGGTGCCGGTTTCCGTGGAGCTTTCGTTGACAAAATTGTCGACCTTGAGGTCATCCGCCAGGGACATCTCCCTGCTGAGGTGATCAAACGAGAAACGGCCGGTGACGGTAACCTTGTTGAGCGTAGTGATCTTCTTTGCAGTGACGTTGCCGCTGATAAAAATTGAGCCGGCCGCAAGCAGCACAATGCTGGCGACTGCGAGGGTCACCAGTATTTCGCCGAGGGTAAACGCAGCAGCACCCGACTTGCGCCGGGTATGCCGTTTTTTCCATTGCTTGAATAATTTGCTCATGGGACTCGGCGGACGAGGCTCAGGGTCTGCTCATACGGCACGTTGTTGAACGTGTAGGTAATCTTGAATTTTCCCCGGAGGAGGATTCCCGCTGATGAGGCCATGCCCACGCTGTCGACGTCTCCCGTGCTGTTGAGAAGGCGGACCTCGCGTGTGATCACGGCATCGGAAATCACGGCTCCGGTGGTATCGCCGAGGCTGACATTCAGGCCGGCGGCTGCGTTGGCGGACGTGCCGATGACTCCCTGCCAGACCAGGCCCTCGCCCGTTGGAGCAGTGGTGACCTTGAAGAGAGGATTGAAGACGCCGGCGTTCTCAGCCTGCCGCGTGAGAAACTGGTCTCCAACCGACTTGAGGACATAACGGGCGTGGTCGCGGTAGCGGGTGTTGGCCGCTGTGCGATAGGCCAGGATCAGACCCGAAAGAATCGACATGGAAACCAGGGCAAGCACGAGCATCGCGATCATGGCCTCCACAAGCGTGAATGCCTCTGAGGCATGCGGCATCGGCGTCCTCAATCTGCCTTTCGGCGTTGAGACGCGCCGCGGGCGACCGGAATCGATCGAAAAGGGATTCGGAAAATTTGAATGGGTGTTCAAACGTGGACGGGAGCTCGTTGTCTCCATCGGTTTTTTGCGTGGCGACCAAACCCCTTACAACGTCAAAGGGGGTCAAAACTTTGTAAGACTGATCTCCGCAACTCTAGGGTGATTCGCTACTTAAACATCTTGTGTCGATGCGTGGCTTTGTGTGTCGATTGACGTCTGGCCTTGGGAAATCTACCTACGGCACACGCCGCGAAAAATTAAATGCAACACCTAGGACTCCTCTTCACGCTCCTGCTCATTTTCATCAATCTTTGGGGCATCGCCTTGGTGACCGGCTTGATATGGCGGAACCGCTGGCTCGCCTGCGCGTTGGGTCCCTGGCTTCTCACGACCCTATTTTACGCCGTCGAATCTTATCATGGGCTAGGGAGTCTCCGAGGCGTCGGTTTCATAGGGTCAATTACCTCTCTGTCTCTCATTTTATTGAGCGCCTCGGCTTGGAATCCGTCCTGGCTGGGTGCAACTGGAGTGAGGCGCCTGGAGGTATGGCGGGCGGAATTTTCACCCCGCCGGATGCTCGATTGCGGCATCATCTTTGCGACGGTGTTCGGATACGCGATGCTTTGGCGCTTCGCCTATCCGAATGTCGACGGATCATCGGAAAAGCTGGCGGACTTTTCGTACATCTGCAGCTACCTGAGCGGCCAGACCCTTCCGGTGCCGGACGTCTGGCTTCATCCGTATCCATCGAATCAATACTATAGCTTTCAGCACTACGCCGCGGCCCTCATGGGACGGTTGCTTGGGCTGCCTCCCGGGACCGTCTACAATCTCGGATTCTGCGTGCTGATCGGGCTCGGAGGTCTGACATTCGCTGGAGTCATCTGGCTCGTGTGTCGTCGCCTTTGGGTGCGGATCGTGGTGCTTGTGGGACTCGTGATCGGAGGCTCCGGCATGTCGGGGGTCATTCATTTGGTCGACAAGAATCCCACGCCCTGGAGCAGCATGCGCTTCATCGGAAGCGCGCCGCTGGATCGCGCGCCCCTGGGAGTGATGCTGAAGGCATATCAGGACAAGTTTCCCAAACTCGATCTGCCCGGAGAACCGTTCTCCTACTCGATTTTTCTCGGCGACTACCACGCGCCGCTGGCGAGCTATCTCCTGCTCGGCCTCGCGGCCATATCCGTGATCCTCTGGCATCGTGAGCCGCTCCGCCGCCTGTTGATTGTCGTGGGGGCGACCCTGACATGGACGGTTCTGGCAAACACCTGGAGCCTGCCTCTCCAGGCGCTGGTGATCGCAGGCTGGCTGGCCTATCTGGGCAGGCGAGCGCCCCGTGCACTTCTGTGGACCGCCGCGGGTGCGGCCGCTGTCTGGATGGCAGCCTGGGTTTACCTGTCGGTGTTCACTAGCGCTGCGGGCGGCTATGGCACCGCCATCCGAATGGTCCGGTGGGATGAGCACACTCCTCCACTGCTGCTGCTGCTATTCCTGCTTCCGAGCCTAGGATTTATAGTCATGGGCTACCTCTCAGGCGTACGCGCGGGCCGCTGGCTCGCCCACCTGTGGATTCTGATGATCATCTTTTCTGAATTTTTCTTTGTCGACGACATCTACAGCGGAAACTTCAACCGCTTCAACACGACGCTTAAGTGGTGGCCTTGGATTGCAGCAGGAATTCTCGTCACGCTTGGCCCCATCGTGATTGATCGCAGTGAGCGTCGATGGGTCCGCTATTTCGGTCTGTTTCTTTGTCTCTACCCCTGCAGCTTTGCCTGGGACCTTGCAGTGAATTGGAAGAATGGATCCAAGGAGGCGATGGGAAAGATGGAGGGGCACGCCTTCCTCACAAAGGACATGTTTCCGCGACTCATGCTGGATCGCCTCAAACAGGAGAAACGCGGGGTTGTCATCGAGCGGCCGAACAAGGATGCGTTCACGAATTCGGCATGTCTTCCCCTTTTTGCGGGGCACAGCCTTTGGCTCGGCTGGTTGAATCACGAGCAGTTGTGGCGCGGCTATCGGGAGGATTTGCCGCAGCGACAGGCTGCGCTCTTCAAGTTCTTCAATGGCGAGATGGCAAAACCCCGCGAGTGGCTGCTCGCGAACGACATCGATTATGTCCTCTGGTATCAGGAACAGGACACGCTAGCCCTCTGGCAGAAGATCAATGCGGAGATGGGACCTGACTATCTGTGGGTGGAGATATTCGCCCACGATTTTGAGAACGGTCCCAAGGCCGGATTCTGGAGGAGGATACAGTCCGCACAGAAGGCTGCTCAGTGAATCGGATCACTGCCTGGGATACCGGGAGATGTGGACGGTTTGTCCTTTCGACAGACCGGAGGTCCGCGCCGCATTCTGATGATTCCTGGCGAGCCAGAAATAGCCGTCAGCGTTAGGAAACATCACCCACTGGCCAATGGGTACGCTGCTGAAATCCCTTCCGTAACGGACTCGGTAGGTTTTCTCTCCCACCTTCACCTGAAAGTAGCCTCCCGGTTTCACTTCGATCTTCTCGAAGTCGGATGCCTGCGCTTCGATGAAGATATTGCCATGACCTAGGGAGACTTCCGTGACGGTTGCGGCAAAGCCTTCTCCGTTGGAGTCGAAGGTGACACGCGATGGCTGAGCGGATGGCACAACCGTGGCGTCAAAGAACACATCGGAGCCGTGCACGGTTAGTCCGTCGACGGATTGCGGTTGCGGCCGTGGCAGGGCATCGCGTCCCCTTTCGATCCATGCGAGCAATGCTCGCAGGGCGACGAGCCTCTCCGCCTGATTGACATTCACGTGCCCGCTTCGCGAGATCCGAAAGAGTGCGGGGGCAACGATCTCGTGGTTGCTCCGCGCCTCGTTTGAAGCGCGCATTACGTAGTTTCGAGGGCCTTCCCATTCGCTTTGATTGGTCAGGAAAATCATAGGCACTCGCGGTTGGAGACTGACGCCCCCGGTGCCGTTGTCCTCCCTCGCTTGAAGTGCGGCGTCGATTGCGACTGCGCCCTGATAGGATCCGCTTCCGCGTTCGGCGATGAGGGTGACAATGGTGCCCCCCATGGATTCACCTTCGAGAATGACACATGTCGGCTCGCCGAACTGCGTGGCGATGTGCTCGCGCAAGGCATCGATGTCGCTGACAGCGTCGCCCAGAATCATTCCATTTCTCCGATAACTGGTGGTTGCCAGCATCCAGCCTTCATTGAGCAGCGTGGCATAGGCGAAACGGTCGATGGACAAATTGGCAATCAGCGGCTCATCTGGATTTCGGTATCCATGTGCGTGAATCAGGAGACGGCCGTTCCATGGGACGCGTGGGCGGGCGATCAGGTACTTTGCCTGTCCGATTTCACCGGTCAGCACTGATGGCGTCGGTGATTGCGAGCAGATGCCCGGGAGAGGAAGTGCGAGGAGGGCGACGCCGAACGACAGGAGTGTGAGCCGGATTGAGCGCATGCGGAATGATTTCTGGCTTTTGTGCGCGTGTCCAATGGTGTTCGCTTTTCGGATGCAACTCAAGGATCTGGTGAATCCCTCCGTTCTGTCACAGCCCGTCTATGAGCCTGGCAAGCCGATCGAGGACGTCGCGCGCGAATTGGGTCTCGATCCGGCCGGAATCATCAAGCTCGCGTCAAACGAGAATCCCTATGGCCCCTCGCCTAAGGCAATTGCAGCGGCGCAGGCCGCACTCTCCCATGCGGAACTTTATCCGGATGGGGGCTGCTTCGCGCTGCGTCAGAAGCTGGCCAAGAAATGGTCGCTGGCTCCTGAACAGTTTTCCGTGGGCAACGGCTCCAATGAACTGCTTGAGCTGATCGGGCATGTCTTCCTGCGGCCCGGCGACGAAGCGGTGATGGGGGCCCCGGCATTTGTGGTCTACAAGCTGGTGACCCTCCTGTTTGGTTCGAAGGCGGTCGAGGTGCCTACCCGCGACTTTGGCCATGATCTGAACGCCATGAAGGCCGCGATCACTCCGCGGACCAAGCTGGTATTCGTGGCCAGCCCCAACAACCCGACGGGCGTGGCAAATCCCTCGGGTGAGTTCCTCGCATTCGCGGAATCGCTTCCCGATCACGTCATTTTGGTTTTTGATGAGGCTTACGCCGATTTTGTGGCGGATGCTCCGGACGTTCGACCGCTGATCCGGAAGGGCAGGAAGATCATCGCCCTGCGTACCTTTTCGAAGGTGTTCGGGCTGGCGTCATTGCGGATTGGATACGCATACTCCAGCGCGGAGATTGCGGCGCTTTTGGGGCGGGTGAGGCAGCCGTTCAACGTGAACTCGATTGCCCAGGCGGCCGCGATGGGAGCCCTCGATGATGATGAGTTTGCGGCGCGATGTGTGCGTGAAAACCGCGCGGGCCTTGTGCAACTTGAGGAGGGGTTCAAACGGCTGGGGCTTTCCTATGTGCCGAGTACGGCAAATTTCATCCTGGTGAAGGTCGGACTCGGTACGGAGTGTTTCGAGGCGCTTCAGCGGAGGGGTGTCATAGTCCGGCCTGTGAAGTCCTATGGACTCGCGGAGTGGGTGCGAGTGACGGTGGGCACGCGGCCGCAGAACGAGCGCGTGCTGACTGAACTTGGCGCATGGATATCCATGTCCGGCGCGCCGGGGTGGACCTCCGGCCGCGTCAATTCTTGACAGGGAACGGCGGCGGTTGCGGGAGCGCCTGGGGCTTTGACCTGAGTTCTTCGAGGATGACGTCAATGGCCTTGTCCAATTGTTGATCCTCCCCCTTGAATTCTCGGGCTGGATCATTGTCGACAACGATGTCGGGATCGACGCCGTGTCCTTCAATGATCCAAGTCTTTCCGTCTTTGGAATACGGGGCGAACTCAGGGCGCATGAGTGTGCCATTGTCGACGAAGGGAAGTGATCCGCTGATCCCGACAACGCCGCCCCATGAACGTTTGCCGATCAGTTTGCCAATGCCCATGCTGCGGAAGCGGAAGGGGAAAATATCACCATCCGACGCTGAGTATTCGTTCATCAGTGTGACCTTGGGCCCGACAAGTTGGTCCGGCGGATTGGGCGAGGGGCTGCCATTTCGGGAGATGTTGATCATGACCAGTTCGCGGTTGAGTCTTTCCGCGATCATCGGTGAGACATTTCCACCTCCGTTTCCGCGGACATCGACGATCAGCGCCTCGCGTCGCAACTGCGGATAGAAACGCCGCACAAATTCATTGAGCCCCTCGACACCCATGTCCGGGATGTGCAGGTAGCCAACCTTGCCGTTGCTCCTTTCTGTGGCTTGGGCGATGTTCTTCTGAACCCAGCTTTCGTAATAGAGCGGGGCCTCATCGGCGATGGGAACGACCGTGACGTCGCGCGCGCCCTCATCCGATGGCAACTCGTTTACGCGGAGTACGACTTGTTTGCCGACGGTGCCTGTGAGGGCGGCGTAGAGGTTGGACATCTCCCGGGTGGGCTGTCCGTTGACGGCGAGGATGTAGTCACCCTCGTTGACATTGACGCCCATTTCCGTGAGTGGGGACCGGGTGGAAGTCTGCCAGTTCTCACCGGGAAGGATGTGATCGATACGATAGGCGCGGCTCTCTCCGTCGCGTGATATCTGGGCGCCGAGAAGGCCGGTGGGCTTGCGCGGAGCCTCGGTTCGGTCGCCACCGCCGACGTAGGCGTGGCCCACGTGGAGTTCGGAAATCATTTCTCCAATGATGTAGGTCAGATCGTTCCGCGTGGAGACGTAGGGCAGCAGGGCGCCGTACTTCTCGCGCTGTGCCGACCAATCGACCCCGTGCATGTTGGGTGCGTAGAAAAAGTCGCGCATCTGTCGCCAACTCTCGTTGAAGATCTGGGACCATTCCGCGTGGCGATCCAGCTTCACTTCGAGCCCGCTGAAATCGATCCGGTTGTCGGGCTTGAGATCCCACTTGCCGGACGGCGTGTCGATCAACGACCAGTCCTGTCCGACGCGGAGGAGCATTTTTTTCTCGTTACGGCTGATGGCGAAAACATCGGCATTACCGAGTTCGGTTTCCTTGCGGTCCTTCAGGTTATACATTGCAACAACGCCGCGTGAGCGGCTGCCGGCGCCAAAGCCCTCTCCACCGCCTCCGCCTGTGACAGGGCCGGATGGGACTCGGCGGTAGTAGACCTTGTCTCCCACGATGCGGATCGATCCGTAGTTTGACGGCTGGACCGGCAGTCCGATGACCCGCTGCTTCAGCCCGTCGACGTCAATGACAAGGGCGGGCGGATCCTTCCTGCCTTCGCCTCCGTCGGCGGGCGTTTTCCCGTTGCTGGATTTGTCAGCATTCGATTTCGCGGACGATTCCGCTGCCGGCTTTTCCCCCTGGGTGGCGATGGCCACCTCATCACTCCTGGGCGCAAAAGGCGAGAGGGTGGATTTGGCCAGTGCCAGCAGGTAAACGCGCTCCATGTTCATGTACGCGTGATTCCACTCGGTGGCGGAATACACGGGGTTGAAATCGCGGGATGAGGCAAAGGCGAGCCACTTTCCGTCTGAGGAGAACTCAGGGGAATTGGCATCGAACCAGGCATCCGTTGCCTCCAGCGCGCTGCCATCGGTCAGGTTGCTGAGCATGATCTGGCTGATGTGGGATCGCGTCGAGCGCGTCCAGGCGATCCATTTCGAATCCGGAGACCACTTGAAATCCCGGATTGGCACATCGGGATTTTCGGCAACCAGAGTGACCACCTTGGTTTCGATATCCACTGAGCGGAGCCGTTGTTTTCGATCGGACCAGGCAAGCTTCCGGGAGTCGGGTGACCAGCTTGGGTTGTAGTAATAGGTGTCGGCGCCGTTGGTCAATTGAGTGGGTGAACCGCTTCCATCCTGGGGACGGATGTAGAGTTCCGTTTCACCGGTTGCGTCCGAGACATAGGCGATCCACTTGCCGTCAGGTGACCAAGCCGCACCACGTTCATGAACGCCTGATGTTTGGGAGAGGTTGCGCGTGGGGCCGTTCTTGGCTGGCGCTGTAAAGATGTCCCCGCGGGCAGTGACGGCTAGCCGTTGCGCATCAGGCGAGAGGTCGACATCCTGAAGCATCCGAGCGACACTGATCTGGCTGTCGCGGGCGCCGACAAAATCCTCCTTGATGAGAATGGGCACGGGTGTGACGCGTTCATTCGTGAGATCCAGGAGCCAGATGCGCCCCGCCTGTTCGAAAGCAATGCCACCCCGGCCGAGCGAAGGGAACTTCACATCGTAATCGGTGAAGCGGGTGATCTGCGTGGTTTTCCTGGTGCTGATCTCGTACGCAAAGATATTTCCGCGTCCGGTTCGCTCTGAAACGAAGTAGATCTTTCCGTTGGGCGCCCACATGGGGAACAGGTCCTGGGCCTCGTTCTGGGTGATGTTCTCGATCTCGCCCGACTTGAGGTCGTAGATCCAGATGTCGTCGGCCATGCCCCCCCTGTAGTTCTTCCAGGTGCGAAATTCGCGGAAGACGCGGTTGTAGGCGATTTTTCTGTCATCCGGTGAGAAGGAGACGAAACCCCCGCGCGGAACCGGAAGCTGAGTGGGAATGTCGGCGTCTAGCTTGACCGAGAAGAGTTCCCCGATGAAGGGATTGAAGGAACGCCAGCGTGAGCGAAAGACTACCTCCGAAGATTTGTTCTTCCACGTCATCACGATGTTGTTTGGTCCCATGCGGTCGGCGAGGTCGTCGCGCGAAAGTGTGGCGGAATAGGTGAGGCGCTGGGGTACCCCGCCGGTGGAGGGCATGACGTAGACTTCAGTGTTGCCGTCGTATTGTGCGGTGAATGCGAGCTGACGACCGTCGTTGGAGAAGCGTGGGAAGATCGCGTAGCCTGGGCCATCAGTCAGCCTTCTCGCCGTACCTCCTGCCATGCCGACCGTGTAGAGCTGACCTGCGTAGGAAAACACAATCTGCTCACCATTGGTGGTGGGGAAACGCAGCAGCCTCGTTTCTGTCAACTGGGGCGGAGCTGCGTGCAGTGTGGCGAGTGTGAGGGCGAAGAAAGAAACAAGAGATAGCCGATTCATCATCGCCAAGCTCCTACCCGTGAGAGGAGGCATGCGCCAGTGAAAAGGGGATCAATGGCTACACATAGATACCGCCGCCAAGCAGGCGAGGGCCGTCGTAGAGTGCCAGGACCTGCCCGCTCGCCAGTGCGCGCTGGGGGGTGTGAAAACGCACGAGTGCTGCGTCATTGCCTTCCGGGATGAAATCGAGCGAGACCCTGGGATCCCTGTAGCGCACGCGTCCTTCGAGCGCAATGGATGCACCCGGTGCGGCGGTATTCCATTGAAGCGAGTGAACCCGGCACTCGGTTTGGAACAGCCCGAGCGCGGATGGCGAATCAAAGGACACCAGCAGGGCGTTGTCCGAGGAGCGTTTACCTACTACAACGTAGGCTTGATGGTCCGTATTGGAGGGCACACCAATGCCCTTGCGTTGGCCAAGGGTGTAGTAGTGGAGCCCCTTGTGCGTGCCGAGTTTCCGTTCATCCGAGGCACGCAGAATGGGGCCGGGTTTTTCCGGAACATAAGCCCGCAGGAAGTCCTGCATTTTCACTTCTCCGATGAAACAGATGCCCTGGCTGTCCTTCTTGTCGGCTGTCACGAATCCCGCATCGCGCGCCAATGCCCGGAGTTCGGATTTGAGAAGATGACCAATGGGAAATCGCGCAGCGCGGACCTGCTCCTGATTCAGCAGTGCCAGAAAATAGGACTGATCCTTGTTCGGGTCGGCTCCTTCAACGAGGGCAAATTGTTCGCCGGAAGCAGAAGGGATATCGAGGGCAATCCGTTGCGCGTAGTGACCTGTGGCCACTGCGGAAAAACCGTGCTCCCTCGCCCACGACAGGAAAATGCCGAACTTGATTTCCCGGTTGCACATGACGTCGGGATTCGGCGTCAGGCCACGCGAATATCCGTCGAGCAGGTAGTTTACCACCCGCTCCCGGTAGTCGCGCATGAGGTTGATCACGTGAAACTCAATGCCGATCCGATCGGCGACCGAGCGTGCATCGGCAATATCCTGCTGCCATGGGCAGTCCCCGACAATGTTGTCCTCATTGATCCAGTTCTTCATGTAGGCACCGACCACGTCGTGGCCCTGCTGCTTCAGCAGGAGGGCAGCAACGGAGCTGTCGACGCCTCCGGAAAGGGCGACAAGGATGCGTTCACCGGACCTGATTGACATTTGCGTGCGAAACGACGGGCACGTGAAGCCATTTGTCAATGACGCTCGGGGGGGCTGGGTGCCGGTTGGGGGCCAAAATTGGGCCTTGCGCGCCCAACCCGCCGCGAACTGACTGTATGCGCGCATGTCCGCATCCGCCGTCGCCTCTTCCACGTACAACAAGGATCATCCGTTTCCTGCACGGATCACGGAGAACAGACTCCTGAGCCGCCCCGGATCCTCCAAGGAAACGCGCCATTTTGTCGTCAGCCTCGCTGGCAGTGGCCTGCATTACAAGGCGGGGGACTCCCTCGGCATTTACCCCATGAACCGCCCGTCGGAAGTGGAGGCGATACTGAAGGCACTGGGAGCGACGGGTGAAGAGCCCATCATGCTCCCGAAAGCCACGGAGCCGATGCCATTGCGCGAGGCATTACATGCGAGACTCTCGCTCTCGGATCCAACGAGAAAGATTGTGGAAGTCCTGCACGGCAAGGCCACAAACGCGGACGAACGGGCGAGGTTGGGAGGGCTGCTTGCGCCCGAGTCGAAGGAGGTACTTGCGGCCTTTCTCGCGGAGCGCGAATTCATAGACCTCCTGATTGAGTTTCCCAGCGCGCACCTTTCCCCGCAGGAACTGGTGGAGCAGCTTCGCAGGCTGATGCCGCGCCTGTATTCGATTGCGTCCTCTCCGAAGATTCATCCCACCGAAATCCATCTGACTGTCGCGGTCGTGCGCTATGAATCCAATCGCAGGGAACGCCACGGTGTGTGCACCACCTTTCTGGCGGATCGTGTGCAGGTCGGCCGAACAGAAATTCCTGTGTTCATTTCCCATTCACATTTCCGCCCTCCCGAAGATCATTCCAAGGATTGCATCATGGTCGGGCCTGGGACAGGCATAGCACCTTTCCGTGCGTTTGTGCAGGACCGGTCTGCGGAGAAGGGGGCGGGGAGGAACTGGATCTTCTTTGGCGATCAGCATGCGGCCACGGATTTCCTCTATGAGGAGGAGTGGCAGGGGTGGAAGGATCGAAAGCAACTTCACCGTCTGGACCTGGCCTGGTCTCGGGATCAGGCTACAAAAATCTATGTCCAGGATCGCATGCGTGAGAATGCGTCGGAACTGTGGGCATGGATCGAAGCAGGGGCACATTTCTACGTCTGCGGAGACGCCAAACGCATGGCGAAGGATGTGGACCAGATGCTCCATTCGATCATCGCCGACAAGGGAGGCATGACCCTCGAGGGTGCCGCGGAGTACGTGAAGCAGATGAAAAAGGACAAGAGGTATCAGCGCGACGTGTATTAGGAATTTCAATACAAGAACATGACCTTCAAGGAAAGAACAGCGATTGTGACCGGCGCAGGCAGAGGCATCGGAAAAGGTATTGCCGAGGTGCTGGCCGCCAATGGCGTCAGCGTCATCTGCGTCTCCAAATCGGAGTCCTCATGCGGGGCGGTTGCGGCCGCCATAACGGCGGCGGGCGGCAAGGCCCGGGCGATGGCGGTGGATGTCTCCGACGGCGCTGCCATTTCCGCGGCAGCGGAGACCCTGCTCAAGGAGTTCGGGAAGATCGATATCCTGGTGAACAACGCCGGCATCACCCGCGATGGGCTGCTCGCGCGCATGTCCGAGGAGGATTGGAATCTCGTCATTCAGACCAACCTCACCAGTTGTTTTCACTGGACGAAGGCGATCGGCTGGCCGATGTGCCGGGCGCGTTACGGACGCATCGTCAATATTGCCTCGGTTGTGGGCCTGGTGGGCAATGCCGGCCAGGCCAACTATGCGGCGGCCAAGGGAGGGATGATCTCGTTTACGAAATCGGTCGCCAAGGAGTTCGCCAGGCGATCCGTGACCGCCAATGTGGTTGCGCCTGGTTTCATCAAGACCGACATGACGGCCACGCTTTCCGAGGACGTTCAGAAGGCCGCTCAGCAACTGATCCCGATGCAGCGGTTCGGCGAAGTGGCGGACATTGCACACATGGCGGCTTTTCTTGCCTCGGAAGAGGCTGGATATGTAACGGGCCAAGTTTTTACCGTTGACGGCGGCATGGCGATGTGAAGCCTGCAAACCTGCGATTTAACCCATATGGCTGATCAAAAAACCATCGAACAACGCGTAAAAGAGATCATCGTCAACCAGCTCAATGTTAACGAGGAGCAGATCACGCCTCAGGCCTCGTTTCTCGACGATCTCGGAGCGGACTCCCTCGACACGGTCGAGCTGATCATGGCGTTTGAAGAAGAGTTCAAGGATGAGATCAAGGGAGAGATCCCGGAGGCGGATGCGGAGAAACTCCAGACCGTCGGCCAGGTGATTGAATATATCAACAAGAAGGCGGGCAAGTAACAGCCCACTGTCCCTTTGAGGCGCTCTCCCGATGTCCGGGAGGGCGCTTTTTTGCTTTCAGGATGAGCCAACCCCGGCCTTGAATTGGGGACTCTCACTCGTTTCCCTTCGAGCGTCTATGGATTCCCCTTCAGCCTCGCAACGTGTGGTCGTCACCGGCCTCGGTGTCGTTCATGGCCTTGGTCACCAGGTGGAGGCCTTCTGGTCGAGCCTGGTGGAGGGACGGAGCGGCATTCATCGTGTCACCCAGTTTGATCCCTCCAACTTCGCCAGCCAGATCGGTGCGGAGGTTCGCGATTGGGAGCCTGAGGTGCACATGGATCCGAAGGAGGTGCGTCGCAACGACCGTTACACCCATTTTGGTTTTGTCGCGGCGAAGCAGGCCGTGCAGGACGCCTCGCTGACCGTCGACGAGAGCAATGCGGACCGCGTCGGCGTACTCATTGGTTCTGGAATCGGCGGGATGGCGACCTTTGAGACCCAGCACAAGCGCTTGATGGAGGGGGGGCCGAGGAAGGTCTCCCCGTTCACGATCCCGGCGCTGATTGGAAACATGTGCTCGGGCCTGGTTGCGATTGAGATCGGTGCGCGTGGACCCAACTTCGGAGTGGTTTCCGCCTGCGCCACGGCGACACATGCCATTGGGGAAGCGATGCACATGATACGGCGCGGTGATGCCGATGTGATGGTCGCCGGCGGTGCTGAAGCGGCAATCACTCCGTTTGCCTATGCGAGTTTCTGCTCGATGAAGGCAATGAGTTCCCGCAACGACGACCCGGAGACTGCGAGCCGACCATTTTCGATGGGGCGGGATGGATTCATCATGGGGGAGGGGGCTGGAGTCCTCGTGATTGAGTCGCTCTCACATGCGTTGAAGCGTGGCGCACGCATTCATTGCGAGCTGCTCGGGTATGCGGCGACGGCAGATGCGTACCACATCACGCAGCCCGATCCCGAAGGCAAGGGGCTCTCGATGGCGATGCGCCGGGCGCTCGCAAGTGCGAAGATCGCCCCAGGTGAGGTCGACTACATCAATGCCCACGGCACGAGTACGCCGTACAATGACAAGTTTGAAACCCTTGCGATCAAACACGTATTCGGAGAGCATGCACGGCGGCTGGCGGTAAGCTCGACCAAGTCGATGACCGGGCACCTCCTGGGCGCGGCGGGGGGCATCGAAAGCGTGGCGTGCGTGAAGGCGATTCAGACCGGATTGATGCCTCCCACCATCAATTTGCATGAATTGGACCCTGAGTGTGACCTCGATTATGTTCCGAACCATGCCCGCGAGGCGCGGATCCGCACGGTACTGAGCAACAATCTCGGCTTTGGCGGACAGAACGCAGCGATGGTTTTTCGCGCGATTTGAGGAGCCGGAGCCCCGCCAGGCTCCAGCGTTGAACAACAAAAAAACCACGGCGCGTGAGCCGTGGTTTCAAAACAGGCGGTGATTGGCGATGATCAGACCTTCTGGACCAATCCGGCCTTGATGGCCTTGACAGATACCCAAACACGCTTCGTTCCGCCATTTGCCGTGCGAATGCGGATGCGTTGCAGGTTGGGGCGGAATTTGCGGGGCGTGATGCTTGTCACGTGGGTGCCGATGCCCCCGCTTTTCTTGCTCTGACCTTTACGGTTGATGCTAGAGCCTTTCGTGGGACGACGACCAGTGATTGCGCAAATGCGGGCCATATTCGAAGTGGTTAAAGGGTCACGATAAAATGGGACGGGTACTCCAGTGCAAGGCCATTCTTGTCTTTGTCATGCGCGCAGGCCATGGAGCACCTGAAATTTCTGGCCCATATTCCCCGGGTGCAGGAGTTGCATCAGAGCCAGCCTATCCGTCCTCTGCAGCATGGTGCCCGGACCGACCATCCGGGCAAGGGACTCGCCTGCGTGGTGGACGAAGAAACTTTCCTGCGATTGCGCCAGAACGCGGGTAAATCCCTCTTGTTCAATTGCAGTTTTCAGCCAGTCCCAGCAGACGTGGCAGGTGAGATCCCGCTCTCCGGGCGCTGCAAGCAAGTCATTGGATTGCCGATGCGCGACGTAGGCGCGAGCGGTTCCCTGGGGTGTGGCGTGGGCGAGTTCCTCGAAAGACTTGCCGTAGTCGAATGCCAGAAAGAGGCCGGACCACCGCTGGCGAGCAATTTCGCGTGCCAGTTCGGTCGCTCTCCAGGGTGCATCGAAGCAGTAGCCTTCCTCCGCCGTTTCAGGGAGCCAGGGTTCACTGATGGCATCGAGCTCAACCTCAGAAAGCCCGGCGTCCGTCAGTCTCACACCGATTTCCAGCCACGCATCTCGCCTCCGACGAAACCGCCGGAAGGGCTGTGCGTCGAACAACTCGTTGGAAAAAACGATACATTGCCCGGCGATGGCCAGAGGCGATCCAAGTCTCAAGGTGCGCACGGCTTCGAACGGGTGATCGACAGGGTCTAGCACACTGGCACCCGGTTCTGCACCGATTTCGACAAAGGTCGTAGTCCGGGGATTCAGCGGTCCCAGCAGGGAAACGCTCGCTGCCACAACGAGTTGGCCGAAGAGCGGTCCAATCGAGCTGGCAGTGAGGAAATCGGTTCCGGGCTCGCGTCCGACGCGCTTGCGGGTCGTGCGGTAGTAGCCGATTTCGACGTCGTAGAGCGCCATGTCGACGAATTCATCGAACCGCATCACGTGACCAGCACCTGCACGCCGCCTGAAGGCTGTTGCAACCGAGGGTGAAACCGGCGAAGGAGGGTGGGCGGGAGATGACATTTACAAAACGCATCGGATGCCCACGCTGGGGGCGATGCTCAATCGTTTTCTGACGACCGCCGGCGGGGTCATTGCCGGTTTACTGCTTGCGTACTCGGCCGCGCACTATGCGGCCGGCTGGGGACTCTTCCCGAATCGCGAGCTCGATAAGTCTTCGGCCTACGTGCGGCAGGTGATGCAGTTGGTGTCGGAAAACTATGTTGATGCCTCACGTGCCTCGTACGGCCAGTTGACGAAATCGGCGCTGCACGGGCTTGTGCAGTCGCTGGATCCCCATTCGGAATTCATGGAGGCAAAGGATTTCAGCGAACTCGAGGAGGACATGAATGCGGAATTCGGCGGAGTGGGTATCCAGGTGGAAATGCGCAACGGGCGCGTGGTCGTGATTGCACCGATCGCAAACACGCCGAGCGACCGAGCGGGGATTCTGCGTGGGGATGAGATTGTGTCCGTGGACGGGCAGGGCATGGACAAGGTGCCCATGAATGATGTCATCGGACGGCTTCGCGGAAAGCCGAAGACGCGGGTCATGGTCAAGTTTTTCCGTCCGTCGACAAAGAAGGAATTCGAGGTCGGCCTTGTTCGGGAGGTGATCAAGATCGAGAGCGTGAGGGATGTGCGCCTGCTCGAGAATGATGTTGGGTACATTCAGCTGACCCAGTTTTCCGAACGGACCGGAAAGGAATTCATCGATGCGTTGAACAAACTGATCGGAGAAGGCATGCAGGCGCTGGTGATCGACCTGCGCAACAATCCCGGTGGTCTGCTTGATGCCGCGGTCGAGGTGGCGGAGCCGTTTTTCAAGCGCGGCGAACTCATCGTCTATACGCAGGGCCGCGATCCGAAGGATCGCGAGGATTTCAAGGGAGAGTCCGATGACCCGCCATTGACGGTGCCGATGGCTGTGCTGATCAATGCGGGCAGCGCCAGCGCCGCTGAGATCGTGGCTGGCGCGCTGAGGGACACGCATAAGGGCGTAATTGTAGGCGAGCGCTCATTCGGAAAAGGGTCCGTTCAGACCATCTTCAATCTGAAGAACGGCGAGGGCCTGCGCCTGACCACGGCGCGTTATTATACCCCCAGTGGAGTCACGATTCACGAAAAGGGCATCGAACCGAATGTGGAGGTGGTGATGTCGCCCGAGGAGGACCGGCAACTGAGGATCCAGCGCGTCCGAAGCGACGTCCAGAATGCGGTCGATTTCAAGGAGCGCTTTGGCTTCGAGCCCATTCAGGACCGCCAGCTTGATACGGCGCTCGAAGTCATACAGGGATTGCGGACTTGGGAAGCGCGGGGAGAGGAAAAGTGAGCCGGTCGGTCGTGACATGATTCTCGCGGTGGAGAGCTCCTGCGACGAGACAGCCGTCGCGTTGTTTGATCCCAAAACAGGAATGCTGGGAGAGTGGGTGCGCAGCCAGATCGCGCTGCATGAGCGCTACGGCGGAGTGGTGCCGGATCTCGCCACGCGGGAGCACCTGCAGGCACTGGGGCCACTCCTGTTGGAATCAAGATCTCCCTCTGACGACTGGCGAAAGCTCACCCAGGTGGCCGTTACCCATGGACCGGGACTTGCCGGGTGCCTTGCGATCGGTGTGGCGGCCGCCAAGGCATTCGCCCTTGAACGGGGACTGCCGATCATTGGGGTCAACCATCTTCGAGGGCACGCATTCTCGCCGTTCATTGCCCTGCATCAGGAGTCTCCGGCTTCGTTTGATGAACGGCTCAACGCCCTGCTTCCTCACCTGGGCCTGATTGTTTCAGGAGGAAACACGCTGCTCTTTACGATTGATCGTGAAAGGAGTCTGGCCCTGCTTTCCTCGACGCGGGACGATGCTGCGGGGGAGGCCCTTGACAAGGGCGCGAAACTCCTGGGCCTCGGCTACCCGGGAGGACCGCTCATTGAAAAGGTGGCGAAGGATGGCAGAAGTGACTCCTTTGATTTCCCGAGGGGCATCGGCCCCCGCGACGATCTGGATTTCAGTTTCTCCGGACTGAAGACGAGCCTGCGCTATCGCATCGAGAAGATGACCCCTGAGGAGGTTGTCGCCCGACTGCCTGATCTCGCGGCGAGCTACCAGCAGGCGGTGATTGATGCGCTGGTGAGAAAGACCATGGCGGCTTTCCGCCAGTCAGACTGTAGAAGCATGGGTCTCTCTGGCGGTGTGGCAAACAACCGTGCATTGAGGTCGCAGATGGAGGCCTCAGCGAAACGGGTGCGTGTGCCCCTGCTCGCCGCGCTACCTGCGCACACGGGCGACAACGCAGCCATGATCGCATTTGCCGCATGGATAGACCCAGACGCCAAGCCGGCCGGATTCGCGGAGATCGGGATCTCACCGAGCCTTCCGCTTACGGGATGAACAGCGTCGTGGCGATTTAGGTGAAGTCTCGGCGAAGGTTGCTCGGGAGGAGTCCGAGTTCCTCGCGGTACTTGGCCACGGTTCGACGGGCGAGGGTGATTCCCTTTTCCTGGAGCTTCGCGACGATCTCCTGGTCGCTGAGTGGACGGCTCTTGTCCTCGAGGTTGATCAGCTCGCCGATCATTTCCTTAACGCTCGTGTTGGAGACGGCGTCGCCGCTGTCGGCCTGATATCCGGAGGTGAAGAAAAACTTGAAATCGAAGACTCCATGCGGGGTCTTTATGAATTTGTTGGCGATCGCTCGACTCACAGTCGTCTCGTGAACGCCGACGACATCCGCGATCTGGGTCATTGTCAGGGGCTTCAACTTTGACACGCCCTCCTTGAAGAAATCCTCCTGTGCCCGGATGATCTCACGGGTGATGCGCTCAATTGTCTGCTGCCGCTGCTCGATCGAGTTGATGAGAAATTTCCCGGATCGCATGCGTTCGCGCACATAGTCCCTCTCGTCCTTCGACAGCGAGCCCTTTGCGATCATTTCCTTGTAGGTATTGGAAATGCGCAGGCGCGGGATATAGTCGTTGTTCAGGGTGATCTTCCACTCGCCGTGGTCTTCCTCCACCGTGACATCCGGCACCACGACACGGTTGTTGTCGTCAGCAAAGCGACGTCCGGGGGCCGGATCGAGTGTGCCGATCTCCTCGATCGCCACCTGCACATCATCCATCGCCGATCCAAGCTTCCGGGCAATGTCCGGTATGCGGCGGCGGGTGAGCAGGGCAAAATGGTCGCGCACGATGCGGGCCGCGAGGGAGTCACTCCGGCCTTTTGCCTTCAATTGGAGAAGAAGGCATTCTCCGAGATCCTTTGCGCCGATGCCCGCGGGCTCGAAGGTCTTAAGCGTCTGAAGGGCGATCTGCACGGTCTCGAGCGGAAGCTCGGTTTGAAGGGCGACATCCGCCGGTGTCTCCGTGAGAAATCCGCGGTCATCGAGGCTGCCTATCAGGTGCTGCATGGCAGTCATGGCAGGTTCATCAAGGTCCGTCATCTCTGCCTGCCGCATCAGGTGCTCCTGTAGGGATGTCTCACTGACCAGCGAGTCGAAGAAATGCTGGCGCCTTTCGGCGTCATCGGTCGTGAACGGCTGGGCGCCTCCCGCGTTGGACATGAAGTCGCGCCAGTCATCATCGAGTTTGGTCAGGATCTCGTACTCCTTCGAAAAATCCATTTGGTCGCGCTCAGGCCGCTCGTTCCCGTTGGGAGAGGTCGTGTGCTCGACGCCGACACCGTCACCATTTTGCGCGTGGTCCTCGTTCGCCCGATCCTCTGCTGCCTTTTCGAGACTGATGCCGTCCATCGGCAATTCCTCGAGGGTTGGATTGTTCTGCAATTCCTCCTGGATAACGGAGCGCAGGTCGAGCGCGGCCACCTGCAGGATCTTCAAGGATTGCCGCAATTGCGGCGCAAGAACCAAAGATTGGGTCTGACGGAGACGAAGATCCTGACTGAATCCGGGGCCGGCCATGGTGCGTCAATTAGGCGATGCCTGCCGCCGAATGCTGTCGGACTTCGTGGGGGCGATCAGGGCGGTGCAAAGCGGGCAGGGATTGAAGGAGGACGGAAGGCACGTCTTGTGAGGAAAGATGCCGTGAAAGTCTGAGGCAAGCGGTGAAATGGATTTCTAGCATGAAAGCTGCTTCAAGCGGGTGACGACGTTGACACATCGTCCCGTTTGAATAGCGTTTAAGGATGATTACACTCACGCCGCGAGCGGCAGCCCAGGTCACGGCAATGCGCTCGGAACAGGTGAATTCCGGTTCAAGGAAGCTCCGTGTATTTGTCGAATCAGGGGGGTGCTCGGGTTTTCAGTATGGCATGTCATTTGATGATGAGAAGCCAGGAGACCAAACTCTTGAGAGCGAAGGGGTAGCATTCCTGATTGATGCGACAAGCCTGGCCTATCTCGACGGTTCGAGCATCGATTTTGACGACGGGCTTCAGGGCAAGGGCTTCGAGATCAGGAACCCGAATGCGCAGAGTACCTGCGGGTGTGGCAAGTCGTTCGCCTGAGCGCGCCAAGAATGCGCCAGAAGCGGCGCGTGGACGAATGCCGGATTCACTTTGTCGCGGTGTGGAGTGCGACGATACCGAAGGTCATTCTTACAGCGCTTACGGAAATAAATCCGGCTTCTTTTATCTCGGTCGAAAGCTCGATGTGGGAGGGAAATGTTTCAACGGATCCGCAAAGGTAATCGTAGGCAGCCTTGTCCCCGGTGACGGCCTTCGCCACGCGTGGCATGACATGGCGCAGATAGAATCGGTAGAGCGGCCGGAACCACCGGTGCGGTTGGGAGAATTCGAGCACGTGGACATGGCCACCCCTGGCAAGGACACGATGCATTTCCTTCAACGCGCGGTGGCGATCCACCAGGTTGCGAAGTCCAAACGAGATGGTCACGGCCTCCACGCTTCCGTCCGGCATGGGAAGGTTTAAGGCGTCGCCCTGGCGGAAGACGACATTTTGTGTACCCTCGGGATGGGACGCTTTCTTGAGTTCAGCCTGCTCGAGCATGGGCAGGCAGAAATCCATGCCGGTGATTGCCGTCGATGCCGGCATGGCGCGCGCAAGCGCAAACGCCACATCTCCGCTTCCCGTTGCGAGGTCCAGGATGTGCGCGGGTGACGCCTGTCGGACGATCCGCACGAGGCGGCGCCGCCACCAGCGGTCGATGCCCACGCTGAGAAGATGGTTCGCCGCATCATAGCGCCGGGCGATGCGTGCAAACATGGAGTTGACTGCGACAGGATCAGGCATGGAAGGCCCAGGCGTATCTCCTCGCACGAGTCGTGCGAAACCGTTGGCGTTCATCGCACGGGATCGAGGGAGTCATGAGGCAGACTTGAAATGTTCAACCACCCATTTTGACAGCGTGCCCTGAGGATTGAGAATGGTCTCCTGGGAAATGGGGAAACGCCGGGATTCCCCCTCCTTGCTCAGAAGCTTGAGACCGTGCTGAAAATCACGAAAGCCCTCTTCGCAGAGAGCACGGATGGTCTTGTCCTGCTTAAGGCTCATGTCGATCAATGCAGCCACCGCGGACTCGTCGAAATCCAGTTCGAAGCCGAATTCCGCCTTGAAGCGTGCTGCAAAAGCCGTGACTTCCGCTTTGAAGACTGCGTGCTGCTGGTCGGCGTTTTCCCGGAGGAGTTGGCGCAACGTCTCAACCGGCTTCGCCACGGTAGCCGCATCGATTCGGAAGCTCTTGATGGCAGTCGAGGGCAGTTCGAATTTGAAATCGCGAAACACGCGTTCAAGCACGGTCATCAGTCCGCGCGCTCCGGTGTTTTCCCGGCTCGCACGTTCGGCGACTTCAGTGATCGCGTCGGGAGTGATTTCGAAATCAATTCCGTAGCCCGAAAAATCCGCGCGGTATTGGGAGAGGATGCTCCCCTCGCTCGTCAGCAGGATCTTTTCCAGGTCAGCGGCAGTCAGCCCCTGGCAGGCGACACGAACTGGGAGGCGACCCACAAATTCGGGCTCCATGCCGTAGTCGATGATGTCGCGGGACTGAGCTACCTGCAGGTAGTCGGAATCGTGTTCATAGGTCTGGGTGCCAAGTGCGGAGATTGCCGCTGAGAACCCGATATTGCTGCTTTGGAGTCGACGTTTGACGGAGAGGGCGAGCTTGTCGAATGCCCCGCTGACAATGAAGAGGATATGCCGAGTATTGATCGTGCGCTTTCGTGGCTTCCCGGAGCGTTGGAAATCCATCATCGCCTGCATCTGCGCGGCAAAATCGGTCTGGCTCGCGAGGTTGACGTCCGTCTCCTCCATGAGCTTCAGGAGGTTGATCTGAACGCCGCGCCCGGAAACGTCGCGTCCGCTTCCACCCGTGGTGGAACCCGTGCTGGTTGCGATCTTGTCGATTTCGTCGATGTAGACGATGCCGTACTGGGCGAGCTCGGCGTCGCCGTTGGCGGCCTTGACCAGATCGCGGATGAGGTCCTCGACATCACCACCAACATAGCCGGTTTCCGAAAACTTGGTGGCGTCCGCCTTGACGAAAGGCACGCCAATGAGTCGCGCGATGCAACGCATGAGGTAGGTTTTTCCTACTCCGGTTGGGCCGAGTAGCAGGATATTCTGCTTCGCGTAATCGGTTTCCCGCAGATCCGGGTTTTCGAGACAGGCGCGAACATGGTTGTAATGATCGCAAATGGATACCGACAGCACTTTTTTTGCTTCGTTTTGCTGGATGACAAAGCGGTCCAGGTAGTCGCGGATTTCCTTCGGTCGAAGACTGAAATTTCGGATTTTCGCCAGGGTTTCAGAGGAGTCTGGCTCAGGGTGAGTCGCCTTGCCCGAAGAGGGAGCAGGTTCCCCCGATTGGGCAGAATTTGTAAAAGCTGCACGAAAAGGGGAACCTTTCAGCAGATCCTGAATCTGCTTAGGCAGTTGTTCTAGTGGACTTTGCGGTTCTCCTTCGCTCATTATTTTTCCTGGAAAGACGTGTTAGTTGTTGACGAATCGATGGAACGGAAAATTCTTTAGGACATCTCACATAACCGGAAGACAAACAAAAGGATAACTCCCATGACGACGCCCCTTACCAATCTCACAAAGAGAGAAATCGTTCTCGAAATCTACGAGAAGACCGGCTTTCCGCAAAAGGAGATCGTGCACACGGTTCAAATGACATTGGACATTGTGATGCGTGCCCTGGCTGAGGGACGCAATGTGGAGCTCCGTAATTTCGGCGTTCTTGAAGTTCAAAGGCGCAAGGCTCGCATTGGACGGAATCCGAACAAGCCAGAAACCGAAGTGGTTATTCCGGAACGTGCGGTCGTCAAATTCAAGTCAGGCAAGATCCTGAAGCAACTTCTCAAGAAGCTCGACATTCAGGCGCTCTGACGCATCGCGGCCACCGTTGCGAAGCCGGTGATCCCGGACTCGCCGCAATTTTGCGAAATTTCTCCCGCGGATTTTTCTCCGCGGGTTTTTTGTCGCACCGAAAGGCCGGGCGGGCCATTTCCTGCGCTTCATGGCATCGTTTCAGACGCTTCCCGGTTTTCGTGAGTTTTATCCTGATGCGTTCGCGCAGCGTGCGCACATCTTCCGACTCTGGCGCCAGGCGGCGCATGCCCATGGTTTTGCGGAATACGATGCACCCGTCCTGGAGCCGCTGGATTTGTACCGCGCAAAATCGGGGGATGAAATCGAGGCGCAGCTCTTCAATTTTGTCGATAAGGGCGGACGTGAGGTGGCCTTGCGACCGGAGATGACTCCTACCGTCTGCCGACTCGTGGGTGAAAAGGCCAATGCGCTGAAGCGGCCCATCAAGTGGTTCAGCATTGCGGAGTTCTACCGGTATGAACGCATGCAAAAAGGACGCGGGCGATGCTTTACGCAGTTCAATGCGGACATCTTTGCAGAGCCCGGCATCGAAGCGGAAACCGAGCTGATCAGTCTGCTTGTGCAGTGCATGACCGGTTTTGGCCTGAGCGCGGAAGACTTTACCGTGAGGCTGAGCGATCGCAATCTCTGGTTCTTTTTCCTCGAGGCGATTGGGATGGATGATGCGCGAGCGCGCGTGATCCTGGGCGCGGTGGATCGATACGAAAAGATCGGGGACGACGCATTCAAGGACTATGTCTCCCAGTTTGGTCCGCTGGATCCTGCGGTGAAATCGCAGGTCCTTGCGTTTCAATCCATCCGTTCGCTTCAGGCTCTGGAGCAAATGCTCGCTCCTCTCGGAGGAGAGAAACTGATGGCAAGAGTTGAAGAGTGGCGTCGCCTGCTCGCGAATCTGGAGGCGATGGGGATTGGCGAATTTGTGAGCGTGGATCTGGGAGTCGTGCGCGGCCTGGCCTACTATACGGGCTTTGTCTTCGAGGCTTTTGATCGCAAGGGCGAGTTGCGTGCGCTCGCGGGGGGAGGTCGGTATGACAACCTTGTGGGGAAACTCGGATACGCCGAACTTCCCGCCGTCGGATTTGCGATTGGCGACATGACTTTTGCGCTCCTCCTCGAGCAGCGAGGACTCACACCGCCGCTCGTGCAGGCACCCGATGTCTATGTTGTGATCGGGGGACCAAAGGAGCGATTGTCCGCGCTCGGCGATATACGCGCGCTGCGTGCCGCGGGTTATCGTGTGGACTTTTCGCTGAGGGATCTCGCGTTCGGCAAACAGTTCAAGGCCGCTGCCGAATCGGGCGCCAGACTGGCATTGATTTACGGCAGTGACGAACTCGCAAAAGGGGTTGTGAAGATTCGCAATCTGACGGAACGCAGTGAACGCGAGGTCGCCAAGGCGGGGCTGCTCGAAGACGTGCGTAGCTATTTTGGCGGCTGAGTCCCGCGTGTGGATTTCCCCGATCTCCGAACCGAGGGTGCAAGGCTTTCCGGTCCGAACGCATCTGGGAGCAGGGCATCCAAGGTGGACTCGATACGCTCCCGCGAATCGCAAATGCAGAGGATACGCGCATGGGGTCCGAATTCATTGATGACCTGGCGGCACGCTCCGCAGGGTGACGATGGCGCAGGTGTCGGCGTATAGACCGCGACGTGGGTGATCGTCGATTCACCCGCGGCGATTGCAGTGAAAATGGCCGTCCGTTCCGCGCAATTGCAGAGCCCGTAAGAGGCATTCTCAATATTGCAGCCGGTGTACATCCGACCGGACGAAGCAAGCACGGCGGCGCCGACGCGGAACTGGGAGTACGGAGCGTAGGCTTTACGCGCTGCGATCCGGGCCGCCTTTTCAAGTTTGCCCAAATTCGACGAGGCAGTTTTCTTTGGCATGCTCAGCCAGAGTGGCGGGCTACCTGAACTTTTCAGCAACATTCGCGAGGGCAGTCCGATCGCAACTCCGTGCATTTTCACCCCTTGACCCCAACCCGTCCAGCAGCACTGGCGTCTCTTCTCTTCATTGCATGCGTGCTCTCTGCCCCTGGCGCTGAAAGCACGCTCGGCCGGGAATCCTCGTTCTCCGAAGTGGAGTTGCGCCAAGGCTTTCGATCTGATCGCGTTCTTGCGAGGGCGCGGGATGGGGCGGTCATTTCAGGCACAAGTCCCGATGGGGCCTTTGCAAAGGCTGAGTTACAGGCAGGAATACGTTCAAAGCGGATCTTTCGACACCTGGAGCGTCAGCAGGTCATGGAATTGAATTCCGGTGCATCCGTCCGCGATGCGATCCGATCGCTGCGCGCCAGCGGTCTTTACGAATTCGTTGAGCCGGACTACATCCGGGTGGCCCAGACACTGCCGAATGACCCGCGTCTGCCTGAACAGTGGGCACTCAACAACACGGGGCAAAGTTCGGGCACGCCCGATGCGGACATTGATGCCCCTGAGGCATGGGACACGACCACGGACGCATCCGCGGTAATCGTAGCGGTGATTGACAGCGGCGTGCGGGCGAGCCACGAGGACATCGCCGCCAACCTGTGGCGAAACTCGCGGGAAATTGCCGGCAATGGCCGGGATGACGATGGCAACGGTTTTGTGGACGATGTGAACGGCATCAATTCGATGGTTACGTCCGGAAGCGCGGGCAGTGGTACGCCGACGGATGACAATGGGCACGGCACGCATGTGGCCGGAATCATCGGCGCCGTGGGCAACAACGGACGCGGAGTCAGCGGGGTGGCCTGGCGGGTTCAGATCATGGCACTCAAGTTTCTGGGGAGCGATGGGCGCGGATCCATTTCCGACGCGGCTGAATGCATTGACTACGCGATTGCGAACGGAGCGAAGGTCATCAACGCGAGCTATGGCGCGCTCAGCACCGGACAGGGGCCGTCGCAGACGGAAATTGCCGCAATTCAGAGGGCGCGGGATGCGGGGATCGTCTTTGTCGCAGCAGCCGGAAACGACGGATTGAACCTGGACGTCGCCCGCACCTTTCCAGCAACCTATGCGCTGGAGAACATCATCACGGTGGGAAATTCGACCCGCCTTGAGGACATTGCCACATCGTCCAACACCGGATCAGGAGCGGTCGATCTGTTCGCACCCGGCAGCGAGATCCTGTCACTTTCGCAGGCGAGCGACAGCTCCTACGCTGTTCTGAGCGGTACATCGATGGCCGCGCCGCAGGTGTCCGGTGCGGTCGCCCTCGTGCGGGCACGGTATCCGGAATTCAACTACAGGCAGGCCATCAATCGCATCCTGCGCTCGGTGGACCCTGTGGCGAAATACAGCGGACGCGTCCAGACCGGGGGTCGCCTCAATCTGGCGAATGCGCTGTCGGGATTGGATACTCGGCCATTCAACGATGATTTTGTCTCCCGGGCGCGGCTCCAGGGTGAACTCGTTCAGGTGCGAGCGACGTCTGCAGGCGCGGGCGCAGAGACAGGAGAGCCGGGCCATGCTGGTTTTGTTCCTCAGGCAACACTCTGGTGGAGTTGGACGGCCCCCGTTTCAGGTCTGGTCAATATCGACACGCAGGGCAGCGCCTTCGATACGGTACTCGCTGTCTACACCGGTAACGAATTGGGCAATCTTGTTCCCGTAGCCTCCAACGACAATGCAGCCAACAGTGTCGCGAGCAGTGTCACGTTCACCGCGCAGGCGGGCAGCACGTATCAAATTGCTGCCGGGGGCAAATCACCCACCGGAGGGCTCCTGCTCCTCAATCTGGGAGCGTCACCGGCGAATGATGATTTTGCGTCGGCCACGATCCTTTCGGGCATGAATCCGATGGTGACGGCGACAAATGCCAAAGCGTCGACGCAGGCGAATGAACCCGCCCACGCGGGGCGTTCGCCCCGGCGATCGTTGTGGTATCGATGGACGGCCCCCGCCTCGACGCGATACCAGGCAGCCGTCATGAGCGCGCAGCTCAATCCGGTCGTTGCCGTCTACACAGGGAGTTCGCTGACATCGCTGGTTGCGGTTGCTTCGGCTGTTGCCACGGCGACGGATGCAGAGGTGAACAATGCGATTGCGGGGTTCGATGCTCTGGCGGGGACGACCTATCTGATCGCCGTCGATTCGGCAGTCATCGGAACTACCGAGGTGAACGGCGAATTTACGCTTACGCTTACCGATGCGGCGTGGATCGCGGCGACGAACGACAGCATCACCAGTTCTCCCGTGATCGGTGCTGATGGGACCGTCTACGTTGGCTCCAACGACGGGAGCTTTTATGCATTCAACGGATCTGACGGCAGCGTCAAATGGCGGTATTCGATCGTGCCTGTGAGCCTGATTGACACCTGCGTTGCGGCGATCGACGGGCAGGGAGTCATCTATTTCGGGGCATCGAATGGAAACCTCTACGCCCTTGTTGACGCCGGAAGCAGTGCGACCCTGAAATGGAGCGCCGCGCTTGGCGGTCCCATCACAAACGCGCCGGCGATAGCCGCCGATGGTACGATCTACATTCGCATCGACAAGGGGACCGCCATCGCAAATGCAGAAGCGCAGCTTGTCGCGCTGGACGGATCATCGGGTACGGTCAAGTGGCGTTACACTTTCGGGGCGGAAGCGAGTTACGCATCTCCCAGCATCGCGGCAGATGGTACGGTCTACGTCGCAGGCGGAGACAGCGCGCTCCATGCGGTGACTCCTGCGGGCTCCAGGAAATGGCGATTTGCCACGGATGGCCAGGTGTATTCGTCGCCTGCGATCGATACGGCAGGCAATGTCTACTTCGCGTCGATCAATGGGACGATCATTTCGGTGTCAGCGGGTGGCGTTCAGCGTTGGCGCGCCAGTGCCGGAGGGTTTGTCTCTTCGTCTTTGGCACTTGCAAACGGAACCGCGTATTTTGGCAGCTATGATCATCGGCTCTACGCGCTGGACATGGATTCAGGTGTGGTGCGCTGGTCTTACCTGATGAACGATGAAGTGCGGGCATCGTCGCCCGCGATTGCGCAGGATGGGTCAGTATTCATTGGGAGCTACGACAAGACCGTGCACCAAGTGAACAGCGACGGAACACCAAGGCGAACGTATGCCGGTGCAAACTGGTTCCGCTCGTCCGTCTTGCTGGCGGGCGGGCGGCTTTATGTGGGAAACAATGATGGTCGGCTGTACGCCTACGACGTCGGGCTTAGGGCAGCTTCGGGACAGTCAGGACCCTGGCCGCAGCTCCGTCACAATGTTCGGCGCCTGGGGCGATCGGAGGAAGGGTTCGACAACGCTGTGGTGCTCGATCCGGATTTCGGCACGGGTCGCCTGACGAATCTTTCTGTTCGTGCGGTGGCATCTGCGGGTGAGGCCAGCCTGATCATGGGTTTTGTCGTTGCGGGGGGATCGGGCGGAGATGGCAAAACCCTTCTGTTGCGTGGCGTAGGGCCTGGGCTTCAAGGGTTCAACGTCGCGGGTGTAATGTCTGACCCAGAACTGACGCTTCGCTCGGAACAGGGAAGTGTGCTTGCCTTGAACGATGATTGGGGTGGAGGAACCGCAATTGCGGATTCGGCCACAGGCGTGGGGGCGTTTGCATTGCTTCCTGGTTCGAAGGACGCCGCGATGTTGGCTTCGGTCGCGCCAGGGCTCTATACCGCACAGATTTCAGCCGCTGGTAAGTCGCAGGGCGTGGCGGGGGATTCGGGTGTTGTTCTGGCTGAAATCTACGACGCTCAATCATCGGGTGGGACGGCAGCCTCCCGCTTGATCAATCTCTCTGTGCGCGCCCGCTCATCACCGGGAGATGATGTCCTCATTGCGGGATTTACGATTGCGGGCGGACCCAGGACGGTTCTGATCCGCGGAGTCGGCCCGTCTCTCACGGCCTATGGGGTGGCTGGCGTGGTCACAGATCCTTACTTGGAAATCTACCAGGGCAACACGATCATCCGCCAGAATGACAATTGGATGGGAGCCACCGATGTTTCGGAGGCGGCCACTCGGACGGGCGCCTTTTCCCTTCATCCGGGCTCGCGAGATGCCGGGGTTGTCTTGAAGCTCAATTCCGGCGGCTACACGGTTATCGTTCGCGGAAATGGCGCGAGTACGGGGATTGTACTCGCGGAAGTCTATGAGCTCCACTGAGGCTGTGACGGCAGGGCGTCAGGGACCTCGCAGGATCACCTTGCCGGTTGGGATTGTTGGAGGCGAGGATGTGCGCGGCTCGAGCGTGATGAGTATTTCTGAAGGTGTCGCAACGGAGGGCGGAAGCTGGTAGTTAAGGCTGCCTGACTTGCCGTAATATTGCGTTGGGACCTCGGCCACCGGGCGGAAGTCGGATGAATCAACCGGCTTTACCCAGACTTGAAGGCGTTCGGAGGCTGATACCGTAGGTAGGTTGTAGAGATTCAGATAACCCTGATTCTGTTTTTCGTCGAAGACCGACCATGCGTAGGTGGATGCCGAGGGCTTTGCAGCGATGCCGAAATCCCCAGGCCTGCTTCCGGAGGTGTCACCGACGCCGAGTGACTGAAATGTGAGGGAGGGCGTGGTATCAGCGTAGGCAAACTTGGGCGAGTCGCCTGCAGTGGATCCTACTTCTGGCAGTTTGGTTGATCCAATCGGCTCGGTTGAAACGACGCCGGCTTCGGTCAACAGGCCTTTTGCGAGATTCATCAAACCCCGTCGATCTCCGCGCGCGTAGCTGTCGGCATCGACAAGCTCCATCGTCGCCAGGCGACCGACGCCCTGTTCGGTCAAGGCGCGACGAGCGAGTTTATGGATCGCAAGGTCGTACTCTTCGCTGAGGGCTTCTCTCGCGCGCTGGAGTCGAGCATATTCCTGACGCAGGTCATTGAGATGGGCCAGGTCCGTTGCCACCTGATCGGACGGACTGCTGTCGGAGTCGGATGAAGAACTGGCGGATGATGTCCCGATCTTCGCGTCTCCTTGCGCCGATGCCATTCGTGCGTGGTCGTTATCCGCAGAACTGGGGCCGCTGGGTGTTGCCGCTCTGCCCGCGTGGAGTCCGGATTGTCCCGTTGAGTGAGGGGTCGTGCCAGAGTTTGCCGATGCGAGGCTCGTGTCTGAAATGATGTTTGACAGACGCATGAGCCTGACGCCCTGGAAAATGTTGAAACCAAGCAGAAGTGCGGCGGCGATCGGCCAGGACCAGCGATGCAGGTGGAAGATCCTGGCTCGCGGTGCCGGCGAAGCGGCGCTGGTCTGGGCCAGTACGGCGGCAAGGCTGGCACGCTGCTCTGAATCTGACAGAACCGCGGCTGGCGCGGATTCGAGTGCAAACCTGGCAAAACTGTCGGCGCATGTCTTGAAAGCGGCGGCAGCCACGGGATCGCTGGTGAGCCGCTCGGCAAAAGCGGAACGGCGGGCAGGCTCCATTTCCTCCAGCAGGTACTGGAGTGCATCGGTTGTGAAATCCTCATTCATGGCGATCGACGAGTTTGCGCAGCTTCAGGAGACCGCGACGCAGGTGATTTTTGACGTTTCCGACGGGTGTGCGCATGGCAGTCGCAATTTCCGCCTGCGAGCAGCCGGTGAAAAAGGCGAGCTCCAGCGCCTGCCTCTGGGCCGCGGACAATTGGGCCATGTTGTGGTCGAGCAGCTCCTTTTGCTCAAACCCCTCATTGAGCTCCACACCATTCCGATCAGACTCTTCGTTTTGCAGCCGTGCGAGCGTCGCAGCCCGCCGGTTGCTTCGCCTGAGACGATCGATGGCCTCGTTGCGCGTGATAAAAACCATCCATCCGTAGACTTCCCCTCGTTCGGGCCGATAGGCGGCGGCTCTGCGCCACGCCTTCACGAAGGAATCCTGGACCACTTCGCGCACATCTTCACTATTGTCCAGGATTCGCTTCGCAATGCCGTGGAGCAGAGGGGCGAATTCCCGGTGCAGGGCGTTCAGAGCTTGCGTGTCGCCCGTGGCCATTTGCGCGATCCAGAGACGGTGCTGCTTGTGAGCCTGTTCGTCGAAGATGGGCACGTTGGTGTTTCGCCGCAATGTACCGGCCTTCGCTGGAGAATTCAATCCGGCAGCGACTTCCGCCGGAGGCGGGGGCTTTGGAAATGCGGGGATCCTTGCGCCATCACCCATCTGTACCGGTCTCTTGGGAAATTGTGGAGCGGATGCTGTGAGCATCGACCTCGAGGATAGCATCCTCTCGGGCAGTTTCCGGGGTGGCGCACTGCACGAGCGCAATCGGACTTCTCTGAAGGGTCCCATTGTCGATTGCATCATGCATTTCTCGAGCGGCCTGACATCCATGTCACTTCACACCAGAAATAGGCGGGTAGGAGTCGAACTCGTACACCTCGACCAGCGCCAGACCGCCCAAACCTGCGTCATCCGAAACATGAACTGTATAGGCGCCAGGCGGCAGATCAAACGTATCGTAGGCGATATGCGGACGCTCCGCGCCCTCCGCCTTCAGCGGGAACGCACCGGCTTGATCAAAAATCGCCGTCCAGTATGCCGGAGGAAGCACGACCGCGGGTCGGACAATGATCACTTCAGTGCCATCACCGCGGAAAAGCCGGAAGCGAGGTTCCCTTGCGGGATTTGAGATGCCGAAGCGGTCAAGCGTCGGGCCGACCGAACGAATAAGGACGCGTTTGCCAGAGTGCCCGTCGACGACAAAACCGACGATCTGAACGTCGCGGTTAGGTCGGAGATCCACGCGCGCGGAAATATTGCAAAAGTGGCCGTCGCGAACGACGTCGAGTTGAACCTTCGTTGATATGACGGGAAAGTTTCCGTTGCTTGGGCTGGGTGATGCCAACCCATAGGTGCCGCTGTCGGAGAACGTCACCTGACGCAGTATCAAGGGGCTCGTGGTAGCGTCCGTGATCGGTTTACCGTCCTTGGTCCATTGGATCGCATGCGGCCAGTTCTGAGGCGCCACAAGCCAGACCTGTTCGTCTGGAGGGACACGTACGCGGCCGGGGGATTCCGGAGGTGCGAATCCGTTCTGCAGGTCGGTTGCCAGGAGAAGTCGCGTGATGCCGGGAGGAAGGGTGTATTGGGCAATCGCATCATCGGCAACGATGGATTGACCGTGCACGAGGGAGAAAGCGCCGGCCGCCAGGCCGAGTAGAATTTGAGAGAGTGATCTTGTTTTCATGGAGTTTGCGAAGAGCCCCTCTGTTCAGAGCGGCCTCTATCCATAAAACGCCGATCAACGCCGGAAGGATTCATCTCATGGCGAAATTTTCTCCCCATTTGGCGGGTGGACGTCCGTAGGAGCGCTCTTCTGGAGCAGGACGTAAGGTCCGTCTGAGGAAAAACCCCGTCCAATCTCGGTCCATCCCTGGCTTCGATAGAACGATTCTGCGCGCGGGTTGTTCACGGCACACTTGAGGCGATGCGGAGGTGGCAGCCACGACGTGAGGCTCTCCAGGAGTCGGCGCCCGATGCCCCTGCCTTGAAAGGATTGCGCAACAAACAGGTGGTGGATGAAGGAATCGGCTTCCCACACGGAGACAAATCCAAGCAAATCCCCGTTCTCGTTTTCCGCGATCGTGATGGTTTCAGCAAGAGTTTGCGCCTCGAAATCCTCCAGTTTGAATTCCGAGGTGTTCCTCCACACAAAGGTCGCCCGTCGAACCTCGAGAAACAAGGTTGCAAGCGCGGTGCTGTCTTCGGGTGTTGCCTGCCTCAGGCGTATTTCCATGGGCTGCGGGATGTCGAGCGGATGAGCCGTTGCATGTTGAACGAATCGCGCTTGGGTCAAGGGGGTTCAAATTGCATGGCGATTATTTCAAGGGCCTCTCGGTGAAGGCCTGTTGAACTCCAGCACAGCGACGGCTCCACCCGCGCATGGATCTGTGAGTCGAAAAGCGAATACATGATGCCCAACACGCAGGCGTCCGTCTCAAGCCCGCACACGACTACCCGCGTGATTCCGCGCGCCTTGATTTGCCGAATTTGCCGGGGCGCCAATCCGTAGGTATCCTTGTCAAGGACGATGTCGTCCTTCGACGGCGCAATCAGGAGTTTGGTTCCTATTGAGCCCGGAGCGCAGCATGTAATCTTGAGCTTTCTTCGAAAAAAGGAATCTGACGGATTCACGAAGCGCGTGAAGATCCTGCAGGTGAATTGTCGGCTGTAGGCCTCAATCTTGCGGACGAGAGCGGACGGGATTGGAAATTCTTGTTGAACGTCGACAATGATCAGCGCCGTGTTTGAAGGAGGAACTCGGATGGAGATTCGTCCTTGCGCCTTTTCCCGTCGTTTGGGTGGACGTTTGATTTGCTTTGCCATGATTTACCCCAACGCAACCAGGAATTCCTGCGGCTACAAGCCGACGACGTTCACGCTTTTTCGAAGGATGTCATGTGGCTGTCAGGGCTGCAGATGGCCGGACCGCGCGGCGCAGTGCAACGGAGAAGCGTGCTCCGCCTTGAGTTGAGCGTGACACCTCGATCGTGCCTCCATGAGCCTCGATCATTGCCCGCGCGAGGCTCAAGCCCAGCCCCAGTCCGCGCTGGGAACGGCTGGCGTCACTTCGATAAAGGCGCCTGAATATGGCTTCCCGCTCATCCTCCGGCACGCCTGGCCCCGAGTCGTCAACGGCGATGACGACCTGGCCATTCTTCTCCTCGAGTGAAAGCAGAACCTTTCCACCGCCCGGTGTGTATTTCAGCGCATTGTCGACCAGATTGCCGATTGCCTGATTGAGGCGGACTGCGTCGGCATCGATTTCAACCGGCGTATCCGGAAGATGGAGCGTCAGCGTGATCCTCTTCTCCTCGGCGACCTCGCGGTAGAGATCAGCAGCGCGCTCAAGGAGCGTGCGGGCGTCCAGCGTGTCCCGATTGAGTTTGAGCGCACCGGCTTCCGCGGCCGAGACGTCGAGCAAGGCTTCCAAAAGGTGCAGGACGCGATCGGATTCGTTGATGCAATCCGCGAGTGCGGCCTGCGCCTCCTCCGGATTTCCAGTGTCGTGCAACGCGAGTTCGGCGGTGCCCCGAAGGCGCGTGAGTGGCGTGCGGAGATCGTGTGCAAGATTGTCGAGTGTATCTCGCAGGACCTGGACATGTGTGGCGTTTTTTGCGAGAAGGGCATTGAGTTGGGTCACGAGCACCGCGAGTTCCCCTCGTCCGCCTGCACCCGGAACACGTGCGGCCAGATCGCCGGTTTCAATGATGCGCCTCGTCGTTTCGGAAACGGCCCGCAGGGGGCGCGTCGCCCGCCACGCGAGAAGCGTTCCGACGAGGAGAGAAAGCACAATTGCGCCGGACCCGAGACCGAGAAACGTGCGTCGCAGCGGCGCCAGGAGTACCGCGCGACTGTCAGTGCTCCGGCCCACTTGAAGCAGCCGCCCGGCAGGCAAGGGACGCGATGCAATGGCATAGTCGCGGAGTGCAGTCTGAGGGATCCGGATCGTGTGAACCTCCTGGGTGGCGGTCAGGCCGGGAACGGAGGGCAGGGGGACCTGTTGGATGGATGTTTCAATCCAATCGGGCGGCACCGAGGCGAAGAGGGTTTCGTTCTCGGGTCCGAGAAGGCGCACAAAATAGGAGCGGACCTCCGGAGAGGTGTCCTGGGTGAGATCAGCGCGCAGGGCGGACAGGCCGCCCAATTCATACGTCTCCGCGAGAATGCCCGCCCGGCGTTCAACCGCTGCGCGTTCTCGCGATTCGAGCGCATCGGCCAGAAAGAGGTAGAGCGCGGAAAAAAGCACCGCGGCACCTATTGCGAAAACCAGGGCATATTGGATTGCCAGCCGCAGCGCGAGGGATTGGCGGAGGCGGTCAAGCATGGCGGCGAAACTGGTAACCCACATTCCTCACCGTTTCGATCCGCGTGTGATCGGGATCGATCTTTGAGCGCAGGCGGTGCATGACCACATCCACGACGTTGGTCTGTGGGTCGAAACTGTAGTCCCACACATGTTCGAGGATCATCGCCTTGCTCACGGTGCGTCCGGCATGGCGCAGCAGGAATGCCAGAAGAGCAAACTCACGCGGCTGAAGATCCACGCGTTGACCTGCGCAGGTAACTTCCCTGCTCGCGAGATCGAGTGTCACATCGCCCGCCGCAAGGCGTGTCGTTTCCGGTGCCTGCGTCGCCCGCCGAATCAGCGCCTGCACGCGCGCAAGCAGTTCGGAGAACGCGAAGGGTTTGGTGAGATAGTCGTCTCCTCCGCTTTGCAGTCCCTTGACACGATCATCGACCGAGCTCCGCGCGCTGAGAAACAGCACGGGCAGGACGTTCCGGGCAGCCCGCAGGCGACGGACGAGGCTCAGGCCGTCAAGACCGGGAAGCATCACATCCACGATAGCGGCATCGTAGGTTGTGGACTGCGCCAGCATGAGTGCGGTGTCGCCGTCGGGTGCGTGATCGACCGCATAGGCTGCCTGTTTCAGCCCGCGCACCACAAACGATGCGATCTTGGCATCATCTTCGACGACGAGGATTCTCATCAGGTTCCAGTGTGGGCGAGCCGAGGCGCGTTGGAAAGTGTGGAAAGAAAACCGGCACCGCTCCCATCGGGGAAGGCGATGCCGGGTTAAGCAGACTCCGCTGCGATGGGAAAAGGGGAGGGCAGATCAGTTTCCGCTTTCGTCGACGACGACAAACACCGTGTTGCCGCGCGACCAGAGCTTGACCAAGGTCTTCTTCCCCTCGGCCTTTTCACTGAGGTCGACAGCCTCCTCCGCGGAAGCCACCGGCTGACGGTTGATTTCAAGGATGACATCCCCGGGGCGAAGACCTGCGCGGGCAGCGGCCGAATCCTGGTCAACGTTTGTAATCAAGGCTCCCTTGATGCGGCCCGGAACGTTCATGGTGCGGCGCGATTCCTGGTCGAGATCACTGACCGCGACGCCATTGAGGACGCCGACGTCGGAACCATTCGCATTGTCGTTGTCAGAGCGAGTGCCCTGGCCCATGCGACCATTCTTCGGACGTTCTCCGGTGACCACCGTGATTTCCTGGGACTTGCCGTCGCGCAGCACGCTAAGGGTGGTCTTTGTGCCCGGGGCAATGGCGCCGATTGTGAAGGTGAGCCGGTTGGCGTCGTCGATCGACTTGCCGTTCACGGCGGTGATGACGTCGCCGCTGAGAAGGCCGGCCTTCGCGGCGGGACTGTTTGGCTGCACGTCGGAAACGAGGGCTCCGGAGTGACTGCTGAGGCCAAGCGAATCAGCCAGGGCTGGCGTGATATCCTGCGCGCCGACACCGAGAAAACCGCGAACGACCTTGCCGGTCTTGACGAGGCTATCGGTAACATGACCGACGAGATTCGCGGGCACCGCGAGTCCGACCCCTTGGAATCCGCCGCTGCGACTGAGAATGGCAGTGTTGATTCCGATGAGGCGGCCATTGATGTCGACGAGTGCACCTCCCGAGTTGCCCGGATTGATGGCCGCATCGGTCTGAATGAAGTCCTCATAGGCGAGCCCCAGGCCGGGGCGGCGCCCTTTGGCGCTGATGATGCCTGTGGTGACCGTTTCTCCGATGCCGAAGGGATTGCCGAGGGCAAGGACCCGGTCGCCTACCTCGACCTTGTCACTGTCGGCGAGGGTGATGGCGGGAAGGTTGTCGGCATCGACCTTGATCACCGCGATATCGGTCTGCGGATCGCGGCCGACCACCTTGGCAGTGAGTTCACGGCCATCGCCGAGGGTCACGCGCAGAGTGTCGGCATCCTGCACGACGTGATTGTTGGTCGCGATATAGCCGTCCTCGCTGATGATGACACCGGAGCCCAATCCGCTCTGGGGCGGACGTTGCATTTCCGGGATGCGGCCGCCAAAGAACTGGCGGAAGAGGGGATTGTCGAAATCGAGTCCGTCGCTTTCAGTGACTCCAACACGGCGGGCCTTCGTTTCAGTCGTGATTTTTACGACGCTGGGAGAGACGCGCTTGACGACCTTGGAGAAACTTGCGGGTTCGAGCTGCGTGCGGTCGATCGGCTGGGTGTCGCGTTTGACCTCGATGCGGGCGCTGGCGTTGTTTGACGCCGCATGAACGCCGACGATCACGCCGGCAAGGGCAAGGGTTGCCGCAGCGATGATGGCCTTGGGGCGAGTCAGGAGCGGGCGGAGGGATGGATTGGTATTCATAGTGGGTTCGAGATGAGCCCACCATGCCACACAGAGTTTTCGTGCTCCTTTCGCGAAAATGACAGAAATGTCATTTTGGAGAGTTTCCAACAGAACCATCGGAAACTGGTGCGAGCGGCGGGAATCGAACCCACATCAACGGCTTCGGAGACCGCTACACTATCCATTGTGCTACGCCCGCAGCACGAAGGGCCAAGGAAACGGGCTCGTTCCCATTCGTCAAGCGCGGTGAAATGCAGGGACTTGCAATGCGACTTTGTTGTGTGAGGGGGAGCGAGCGAGGTTCTAAGGCGGAAAAGAAAAAGGCAGGTCGTGGTCGACCTGCCTCAAAACATAAAAAACGATGAACGGGGCTCAGACGTCGGGCTTGGTCTTCTTCAGACCGAGAATGCGGTCCCCCGCTTTCCACTGGCCGCGCTTCTTGAGGAGGTCCACACGCTCGAAGCGCTTGAGGACATTGCGCTTCACAACGATACCTGAGGCGCCTTGGAGACTTTTGTGCTGTGACATGACGTTAAGGGAGGTCTGATTCGAATGAAAGGGTCAAGAGTGAGGCACGGACTGCGCCCATGACAAGTATTTTTCACTGACGGCCGTGGCGTCGACCACCACCCACTCCGGGGTATCGTAGGGATGCTGAGCCAACAGGACCGCCTCCATGCGGGACTGCCTGTCGGACAGGAACTTAATGGTAAGTCGGACCTCCGGCGCCGATTCGATTTTTCCCTCCCACTGATAGATGGATTGAATGGGTCGGTCGACCTGGCAGCAGACGGCCAGACCGCGGGCAACGAGATCGCGGGCGAGGGCTTCCGCTTCCGCTGATGACGCGAGTGTTGTCCAACCGATCTTGAGCTGTGCGGAGGGCATGGAGCGAGGGGCCGAATGCTATTGGGCCTGCTTCGCGACCTTGTAGGCGGTGGGCTGCTGTCCTAGCGGCAACGCCAGGAGATCGTAGTCGCGGCAGGCATTGATCCTTACCCAGGCGAATTCGCCAACCGGCAACTCGCGTGGGACATAGACACGGCCATCGATGTCGGGCGCATCGGCCTCTCCCCGGGCGACTCCGGGCTCCTCGACCAGGACCTTGAGTGTGCGTCCGACCTGTGCGGCGCTGACCTGTGCGGCGATCTCCTTCTGGAGCGCCATGACGCGGTGCCAGCGCGCCTCTTTTACCTTGGCGGGAATCTGAGCCTCCATCTTGGCGGCCCGCGTTCCCTCCTCCTGGGAGTAGCGGAATACGCCGAGCCTTTCAAAGCGCGTTTCACGGATGAACTCGCACAACTCATCGACATCCGCCTCGGTCTCTCCCGGGAAACCCACGATGAAGGTGGTGCGAATCGCAATGCCGGGAATGCCCGCCCGGATGCGCCGGATCAGGTCGCGAATGTAGTCACCGCTCGTTTCGCGCTGCATCAGTCCGAGCATGTGATTGCTGATGTGCTGGAGCGGAATATCGATGTACCTCGCGACCTTTGGGCAATCCGCGATCGTTTGAATGAGTTCGTCGCTCCAGTGCGCCGGGTGAGTGTAAAGCAGGCGTATCCAGAAATCCCCTTCAATCGAATTCAACTGGCGCAGCAGGGTGGTCAGTGCTGTCCCGCGCGAGGAATCTACGGGCGTACGTGGATTCGGTCGCTGCTCCCAGGTGTCCATCCCGAAAAACGTCGTGTCCTGCGATATCAGATCGAGTTCGCGCACGCCTTCGGCGACGAGCCCCCTGGCCTCCGCCACGACACTGTCGACGGTGCGGCTGCGGTGGCGACCGCGAATCTGGGGGATGATGCAGAAGGTGCACGGATGATTGCAGCCTTCCGCGATCTTGATGTAGGCAAAGTGTTTGGGCGTAAGCCGGAACCGAGGCGTGTCGTAATCCGGGATGTAGGTCGAGTGCCGGGTGACAAAATTCTCAGGGGTGGGATTCGCGGTCCGCTCCTTTTCGTAGATCGACTCAATGATCGGTGCGACCTTGGTCACCTGGTCCAGACCGATGAAAGCATCGACCTCGTTCGAAAGTTCTCCGGAGAGCTCCTTGGAGAAGCGTTGCGACATGCAGCCTGCGACGATCAGCTTCTGTTCCTTCCGACGCTTGCGCAGGCCCCGGTTCTGGTGGACCTCGAGAATGTGTCCGATTGATTCCTCCTTTGAGGAATCAATGAAGGAGCACGTGTTGACGATGACGACATCCGCCTTTTCCGCTTCCGGAATGACCGTCATGCCGGCCTTGTGCAGGTGCCCGACCATGATTTCGCTATCGACAAGATTCTTGGCGCAACCGAGGGAAATGAGACTGACCTTGATCATGGCTTCAAAGCCGGGTGGATGACCCGGAAATTGGTTCGCCTCAGTATCGCCAGGGAGACCAGGCGCCTACATCGGACGATAAAAAAACCGCGGCACCAGGGCCGCGGTAAAGGGGGGGCTACTTCTTGGCCTTCGCGGTTTTCTTGGCAGCCTCTTTCCTGCGCTTGATGCGTGCAAGACGCCGTTTTCTCTTGATGATCTTGTTGGATTGTCGACCCATGGTTGGAAGTGATAAGCGTTTACGTTTCTCTGATTCGCGCATCTGAGTCAAGCTCTTGAAACGGGAGCAACAAGCCGAGATTTCGCTGCGCCCGAATAATCACACCACTCAAGCGCGCCGACGCGCTGGAAATTTCTACAGGACGAAGGTTCAGGTGAGCCAGACGCGCGCCCGCGATGCGGTGGGGCCTTCAGGCGACTTTTTCTGGGAATCCGAGCGCCGCTCGCTATCTGCCGTTTCGGTCCTGCCTGTGCGCTTGGTGGCGACTTCTTCGCGAGTGTGACGTTCACCATGACCCGGTTTGTCCGGAATGGGCGCCTTTTGTGGCGTTGCTCCAAGCGCGCTTGCAACGATTACAAACGCCAGTGCGCAGGCACTCCACAGTGAGTGCGATCGAAGTCGGAGCAGAAAGATCTTCTTGTTCGCCATGACTATATCGCTCGTATCCAGCCGGAGGGGAGCATGGGCTCTTTCTTCGCCGGATGCAATACCGGTGACGTCCTGCGCAGAACATTTTCCGTTCCTGCCGCGCTACTGCTGGCATGGCTGGCCTGATGCGATGCGGTCTCCGTTCCTTTGCCACCGGTAGAGGAGCGGCCCGCGGGCTCGTTCAAGCTGTTTGTAGAGCGCGGGACATTCCCGTTTCATGACGGTGAGTTCATGAACGCCATCGCTTTCGCAGCCGAGCAGGCGCACATAGGGCTTGAAGGCGTCCGGCCTGCCGATGATGCGTGCGGTGGGCGCGTCGTCGCAGTCGATGGGCGTGGGGTGTGTCTGCCGGTCAAGGACGAGAAAGGAGTAAGGAAGGCTGCGAAGATCGATGCCGGCGCGTTGAGCAAATTTGACCCAATTGCCGTCGGCATGCACGCCCGCGGGAGGGGCCGCGAAATGGTGACACCAGTGACGCTCATTGCCTGCAGACAGAAGTCCGCAGTCGGCTTGGTGTGTGCAGGGCGCGACGATACGAAAGAGGGATCGGAGGTTGTTTCGATGGCGCTGCAGCGCACGCGCGACCGAATGAGTGCCTGGCTCTACCCAGAGAACAGCATGCGCCTGTGCAATGCATGCGAGGAGGGAGCCCTCCGCCTCGGCAGTCAACTCGTTCAGGACGTGACTGACGACGAGCAGATCGCAGAACGTTTCCGACTTTGGGGATTCCTGGATCGCAAGACCGGAGAATGCTTCC
>CAUJJL010000204.1 GCA_963205455.1 Verrucomicrobiota bacterium | reverse complement strand
GCCATTCGAACAGTCACAACGGCAATTCTCGAAAGCCTCGGCTACGAGGTGCATCCAGTGTCAGGCGGAGCTGATGCGCTTGAACTTTGTGCGAATACGAACACCGCGCCATTTGATCTCCTTCTTACGGACGTGATCATGCCAAACATGAGTGGTCGCGAACTGGCCGAACGCTTCTCCAAACTGTTCCCCAAGATCAGTATCCTATTCATGTCCGGATACGTAGGCGATGCCAAGATCCTGCAGGCCGTACAGGACGCAGGTGCGCGCTTTCTCGAAAAGCCCTTCACCCGATCAACGCTGGCACGCAAGGTTCGCGAGTCACTGGATCACTCGCCGCGCCAACTATCACAAACCTAGATCGCCTGCCTCCTGCCATTGGAAACAGCGCGGCTGGGAACTCGCACAAAGTGCATGCCGGCAGCCATGGCCCCCTGTATGCCCGGCTCGGCATCCTCAAAAACAAGGCATTTCTGAGGGGGCACGCCCATGCGCTTCGCAGCGAGCAGGAACATGTCCGGGGAAGGTTTGCCACGGCCGGGCGCCACATCAAGAGGCGTAATGACAATCGGAAACAACTCCCGGAGGCCCGCTGCCTGCAACGAGGGATAAGCCACCTCAGGTGTTCCCCCCGTCGCAATTGCCATCGGCTTCGTGCCCGCCGCGCGCCTGGCAATTTCCGCGACAGGCTCGATCACCCGAAGATTCGTCATCAACTCAAGGTACAGGGACTCCTTCAGGTCAGTCACCTTGTCAGGATCCAGCGTCAATCCGTACCGTTTACCGAAAAGCTCCGCGACGCGACGCGAATGCACACCGCCGAGTTCATAGAAATAATTCTCATCGAGCGGTTCATTCAATCCATGGCGGCGCATCGCGGCATCCCAGGCTCGATAGTGTACGGGCATGGAATCGACGAGTGTGCCGTCGAGATCAAAGATGTATCCGGCAAATTCCCCGGGCGGAAACGAGATCTGCATGTCGATAGTCAATCCGTCACCCAACCTCATTCGTCAGCAATCGTAAACGGCATTCGCCCAACAAACCTCCTGCAACGAGTCGTTACTCAAGGCTGGTAGTCGCTAAGCGCATGAACGCGGACTTCCGCAAGTTTTCGCTCCCATTGGGCAGCCATGCTCCTCACACGATCGGGCTCCGCCGCCGCAAGATTGTGCGACTCGCTCCGATCGTTCGCCAGATTGTAGAGCTCCCACGGTCCATTGCGAACAGCCACGATCTTCCAATCCCCCTCACGGAGCGCGCGATTGCCTTCATGTTCCCACCACAGGTTTTCATGGAGGCCAGGACCGTCACGATCAAAGAGCTTCACGAAGCTTCTCCCAGGCGATGGAGGAACCGGCAGTCCCTTCCACAATTCCGGCTTCGCGCCCCCTGCGACATCCAGAAGCGATGGAACCACATCGATAAAATGCAGGGGCGCCGTCCGCAACTCCCCTCGTGCACGGATCCCGGCAGGCCAACGAACAATGAACGGCGTGGAAATTCCCCCTTCATGCACCCACGTCTTGTGACGCCGGAACGGAGTATTGGATGAGCTCGACCACCCGGGTCCGAGACAAAGAAACGTTCGTTCAGATCCCGGCGCAGCAGACGGGTCATGTCCGCCGCCGCGTACCATCATCTCCGCGCTCGCGCCGTTGTCGGACGCAAACATGACAATGGTATTGTCCTCGTCACCCATGGCTTTGATCTGCGCGAGGACTCGACCGATTTCCTGATCCATGCGGTCCACCATCGCCGCATGGATGGACATTTTCGTCGCCTGAAAATCACGTTGTACGTCCGTCAGTTCGGACCACGGAAGCGGCCGGTTGATTTCTCCTGGCCCAATTTTGGCAACGTCGGCCGGAAAGTCATAGGGCGGTCCGACATCCCGCTCCATCATCGGATCGGGATTGTTCGCCAATCCCATACGGACCAAACGCGCGTATCGTTCCGCAGCAATGACATTCCAACCCACGCGGTACCTGTCCCGATATCTGGCAATATCTGCCGCAGGAGCCTGGAGGGGAAAGTGGGGCGCGATGAAGCAAAGATACAAGAAGAACGGTTGCTCGCTGTGTTCCTTTTCATGCTCGCGCAACTGATCAATCGCACGTGTGGCAATTTCTGTGGTGACGTAGTAGCCCTTTGTCTGGGGAATCTGCTTCTCATCATAGGTATGACGATTGGCGCTGAAATTGTCGTTGGTGTTGTTGTTGACATCGAAACTGTGGTCAAAGCCGCTGGTCAGCGGCTTGCCATCGATATGCCACTTGCCTGAGTGGTAATTCCGATAGCCGAGAGGTCTCAAATACTCGGACAGGAGCGCGGCCCAACCCGGACGTATTCCCTTTGTCCCGCTGACAACCCCTTCAACGATGTCGCGCCTCACTTCTTGCGCATAGTACCCCGTCATGATTGATGCCCGCGAAGACCAGCAGCGTGCCGTGTTGTACATCTGGGTAAATCGCAGCCCACCGGCAGCCAGCGAATCCAGGTTTGGCGTTGCAATCTCACCTCCGTAGCAACCCACGTCGGAGTATCCCATGTCATCTGCCAGGATGACGACGATATTGGGACGACGTGCTGCAAATGCTGAAATAGTCAACAAGGCAGCTATCAAAGGAACGCGAAGTGATTTCATGTTTGGGTGAACTTTGCCCAGCACCGGCGGCGCTATCCGATCCGGTCTGAGCGCTGAGGGGTTCAAACTACGCCCGCCAGCAAGTCGCGCAATCTTTGAAATGGACGTTCCTCGGAACCAGAAATCAGTAACGCCGCCATGCGAAACGTGCGCGACGGCCTCTATCTGCGGTCCTCGACAAACCTTGGCAATTCGCGGCCTTGCCTTGGTCGCTTGGTTTCCGTCACGATGGTTGGCAAATGTCCGAAACCATTCCAATGCGTGTGCAGAAGTTCCTTGCCGATGCAGGAGTCTGCTCGCGCCGGACCGCAGAAGCGCTGATCGCAGAGGGTGAGGTCTGGATCAATGGGCAACCGGCAACGCTCGGACAGAAGATCGATCCGGATCATGACAAGGTGATTGTCAGGGGCAAGCAGGTGCGGACGACTCCCCAGCCGCGGATGACACTGGCGGTGCACAAACCGAGGGGGTTGGTCTGTTCCAACGATGACCCCATGAATCCCGACACCATATTCGACCTGCTTCCGCGGGAGCTGGCACGGTACCGCTTCTTCTGCGCGGGTCGGCTGGACAAGGATAGCGAGGGCCTGGTCATCTTGACCACCGACGGCGATTTGGCCAATCGCCTCATGCACCCACGAAACACCGTGGTCAAACGATACCAGGTGCGGCTCGCCGAACCTTTCCCTGCCAGGCGCCTTGCCACTCTCCGTAAGGGTGTGATGATTGAGGGAGAACGCCACCGCGTCGAGTATGCCGCCCTTGTCAATCCGTCGCGGGACGACACCTCTGAAAACCTCGACGTCTGGATGCATCACGGAAAGAAGCGGGAGATTCGCCTGCTCTTTATGGCGCTGGGGTTTGAGGTCAAACGACTCCGACGCTACCAGATTGGCGCCCTTCCCCTCCGCGGCATTCCCCTTCGAGCCGGCAAGAAGCTGTCCCCCAAAGAGATCGAGTCCCTTTTTGCTGTTTCAACCGCACCCAAGACCTGGTCCGCTGTCAAAATTGCCGCCGTCACCCACCCATGAAGTCCATGAAGATTCATTCCTACGCACTGGCCGCCATCATTGCCTCGGCCACTTCCGCGCTTGCCGCTGCTTCTCTTGGCGAAAGCACGATTGCCTACGTCAAGCCCGATTCATCCTCCGCCAAACTCGCCACGCTTGCCGCCGGAACTGAGTTGAAGCCTGTCGCGGGTGCTTCCTCCGCTGCCGGTTGGTTGGCGATTGAGTTACCCGGTCCTCATGAAGTTTTTGTTCAGAACAAGGAAATCACAAAATCACTCGATGTCCGCCCGGGAGCGGAACTCCGGCTGGAGCCGTCCGCAACCGCTCCGGTGATCGCAACCGCTGTCGCAGGAGAGACGCTGGACATCACCGGTCTCCATGGTCGCTGGACCAAGCTCAGGATGAATCGGGTGATCACGGGTTATATCAAGTTGCCGACCTCGCCGCTCCCCCAGGCATCGGTTCCCGTTGGGGCCCGCGCCGCTGCGCCGGGTGCAGCCGCACCGGGCCCCGTCGCACCGTCCCCTGCGGCGCCCGTTGCCTACGGTACCGCCTCACCGGGGCAGCCCGCAACAGCCGTGAGTCTGTCCGACAGCGGAGCCAGCGCACTTCCACGATCCTTCGAGGGGCGCTTCGTGTCGACACGCAGCCCGTTCAAGCCAAGGCGTCCGTACGATTGGGCATTGACAGATGAATCGGGCACCCGGTTTGCCTACCTGGATGTGTCGCGTCTTCTGCAGACAGAACAAATTGAAAAATACGTCGATCGCTTCATTTCCGTTTTCGGCACCGCCAAACCGCTCGCGAACAGCAAGGACTTCGTAATTACAGTCGAGAGCCTGCAATTGAAATAGCTTCGTATCGCATCCATGGAAATTATCGACGGAAATCAGGTCGCTACCGCGCTTATCGAGGAACTCAAGGCCGAGGTTTCCGCCATTTCAGGACGCAAGCCCTGCCTCGCGCTTGTGCGCGTCGGCGAGGATCCAGCCTCAGTTTCGTACGTCCGGAAAAAAGAAAAGACCGCGGCAGAAATTGGAATTTCCAGTCGGGTCATCCTTCCTCCCGTCTCCATAAGCCAGTCCGAACTTGTCGCGTTGATCGACGAGTTGAATGCCGATCATACCGTGGACGGCATTCTCGTCCAATCTCCCCTCCCCAAGCAGATCGACGAACTCGCAATCTTCCGTCGCGTCCGGCCGGAAAAGGATGTCGACGGTTTCCATACCTTGAACCTCGGCAAGATCGCACAGGAGGACGAATCCGGTTTTGTATCCTGTACTCCGGCTGGCATCCTCGAATTGCTCCGGCGGAGCCAGGTGGATCTGAATGGAAAACATGTCGTTGTCCTTGGTCGCTCACTGATCGTAGGTAAACCTGTCGCCCTGCTCGCGCTGCAAAAGAAGGCGGGCGCCAACGGAACGGTTACAATCTGTCACTCAGGTACACGGAATCTTGCCGAAATCACCCGGCAGGCCGATGTGCTGATCGCCGCCATTGGACGTCCCGAGTTTGTAACTGCCGATATGGTGAAGCCCGGGGTCGTCGTCATCGACGTAGGAGTCAACCGGATCTCTGATCCAACCAGGAAGACGGGCTACCGTCTGACTGGAGATGTTCATTTTCCAGGCGTCAGCCCACTGGCCTCAAAAATCACGCCAGTACCGGGTGGAGTGGGTCCCATGACGGTCGCCATGCTCATGAAGAACACGGTCAAGGCCTATCGCCTTGGCAATTTGAATCGGTCGGGATAGCACTTCCCTACCGATTGCAGGTCATAGGCTTAAAAAAACGTAAAGCTTCGAGATCTGGGGTGCTCAACTCATGACCTGTCTTGCGCGGAGAGCGGTTTTCGCTCCTTCTCGCGGAAGCAATCGATGTCAGCCCCAAAAATTCTGGTTGTCGACGACCAGCCGATCAACGTCCAGGTGCTCAAGCGCAAGCTTGAACGCGAACAACTTCAGGTGTTGACCGCCTTTTCCGGGGCCGAGGCGCTGGCATTGGTCGCTGCTGATAAGCCGGATTTGATCCTTCTGGATGTCATGATGCCGGATATGGATGGCATCGAGGTGTGCGAGCGTCTGCAGTCCTCGGAGGAAACAAGATCGATCCCGGTCATCTTCATAACCGCCCGCGCATCGAAGGAGTCCAAGCTTGAGGGCTTGGGTGTGGGAGCCGTCGATTACATTACCAAGCCGATCGATCTGGATGAGACCTTCGCGCGCATCCAGACTCAGCTCCGATTTGTTGCCATCAACCGGGAGATGGCGGAACTCCAGCACCGTCTCCTGGAATCACGCAGGACAGCCACCATCGGAGCAGTCACACAGGGTATCGCTCACAATCTCAATAATCTTCTGGGCATCGTCCTAGGCTACCTTGATCTCATCAAGGCACATCCCGACCGCCCGGAAAGCGTCAAACGCAATGCGGCCCAGGTCGAGAGCGCGGTCCATCGCATCGTTACGATCATCAAGCAACTGAGCACATTGATGGTGAAGTCGCGCTTCCCGACCATGAAGCGCCCCATCAGCCAGCTGATCGCAGGCGCGCTCGAACGGTATCAGATCGAAAATCGGATTTCCGAACGCGTCTTTGTCGAAAATCCCCTGGTTGACCAGACGATCGAAACACACGTTGAGGTGTTTGAAGACCTGCTATCCAAGCTCTTGATCAACGCATGGGAGTCCTACGGATCTGCGGCACCACAATCCAACCGCCCGATCTGGCTTCGAACAGAGTTGATACAACATCCGGGCGGAGCCTTCGTTCACTTCCGAATCGAAGATGCGGGCAACGGCATTGATGACGGCATCCGCGACCACATGTTCGAACCCTTTGTCAGTTCCAAACAGACCGTGGGAGTGGGCATGGGGCTGACCGTTGCGCGCCATGCCATGCGCAGTCTGGGAGGAGAGGTTATTCTGGCGGACCGCCCTGGAGGCGGAACGATCGCGGAGATTCGACATCCCGTGGAGCAAAAGAAACACAAGGCGGACGCCTGATCGGTTTGCATGTCGGCAGGACATGTCTAGGGATGACGTGTCCCTATGCCCAAACTCGCACTCATCGGAGCAGGCCGCATGGCCTCGGCCATTGTCGACGGCTTGATCGCACAGAAGGCTTACGAACCGAAGGACATCGGCTGCTTCACTGCCTCCGGAAATTCTGCCACCGCATTGGCCCGGCGCACGGGCATCGAGCATTGCCCCACCCTAGAGTCATGTCTTGAGGATGCGGCCATTGTGGTTATCGCATTCAAACCCCAGCACCTTGCCTCGGCAGATCCAAGACTCGCAACGCTTACCCGTGGCAAGCTTGTCCTTTCCGTTCTTGCTGCCAAGACGCTTGCCCGCCTGCGTGCGGCATTCCCGGAAGCCCGTGCAATCGTGCGATCAATGCCCAACACACCGGCGGCAATCGGTGCAGGCATCACGGGCTGGTGCAGCGACATCCCACTGAACGCGGATGATCGAATGCTGCTGATCAGTCTCCTGCGAGCAATTGGCTCGGAAATGGAGGTACCCGAGACGCAGATCGACGCGCTGATGGCCATAAGCGGCTGCGGACCCGCCTTCGTTTTTGAGTTCACCGCCGCCCTGCGAGAGGCCGGAGTCGCGGCGGGTTTGGAACGCGATCAGGCACAGCGGCTGGCCGTGGAAACCGTGCTTGGGTCGGGACGGCTTATGGCACGTACCCAGGCCGAACCGGAAATGCTGCGCAATCAAGTCACCTCCCCCAACGGCACCACCTTTGCCGGGCTCCAGGTGATGACAGCACGTGATTTTCGCGGCATGATACTGGCAACTGTCATGGCTGCCAAGGCTCGCTCCGAGGAACTGAGTCGCGATGCCTGAAACAGAGCTCTGCCTCCACGCACTGGCCTAAAATCCATCGTCGACCAATTCACTCAACACACCCCAAACGATGAACTCACTTCAGGGACGCATCCTGGTTACAGGCGGGGCCGGTTTTATCGGCAGCGCGCTTGTCTGGGCACTCAATCAGCGCGGCATCACAAATATCGTCATCTCGGACATTCTCGGCTCCGACGAGAAATGGAGGAACCTCGTTCCGCTGCGCTTCGCCGACTACATCGAGGCCGACCTCTTCCGCCGTCGGTTGCACGAGAGCCGCGAGGCATTCGGCCAGTTCAGCACCCTGTTCCATCTTGGCGCATGTTCCGCCACGACCGAGCGAAACGCCTCCTACCTCGCAGACAACAATTTCGGCTACACGAAGGAACTCGCCATGTGGGCGCTGGATCGAGGCATGCGATTCATCTATGCCTCCTCGGCAGCGACCTACGGCGACGGATCCCAGGGAATGGATGACCGGGACGGCAGGATTCATCTCCTCCGCCCCCTGAACATGTACGGCTATTCCAAGCACCTCTTCGACCTTTGGGCCCAATCGCATGGGTGCCTCGAAAGACTGGTCGGCTTGAAATACTTCAACGTCTTTGGCCCCAACGAGGATCACAAGGGCGACATGCGTTCCCTGGTCAACAAGGCCTTCCAGCAAATTCAGGCGACGGGAAAAGTGCAGTTGTTTCGAAGTTACAAGGCAGATTTCAAAGACGGCGAACAGATGCGGGATTTTCTCTATGTGAAGGATGCCGTGGAAATGACTCTTCACTTCGCAGAGTCTGCAAATTCCACGGGAGGCCTCTACAACCTAGGCTCAGGTGAGGCAAACACCTGGATCACCCTGGCATCGACCATTTTCGCAGCACTGGGGCGAAAGCCTGAGATCGAATTTATCGACATGCCCGAATCCCTGCGCGGGAAGTATCAATACCACACCCGCGCGGACATCGGCAAACTCAGGGAGCATGGATACGATCGCCCGATGACTCCCCTATCGGACGCGGTTCGGGATTACGTACAAAACTATCTTGTGCCCAATCGAAAGCTGGGCGGGTAGGCGAATAGATCCTCCCGTCGGAAATCCGCCGGGCGCGCTCATGCTGGAGGTCGATCACTCTCAAGCGATCGCCCCCTGGACGGGCGCAATCTACTTCATCGCTTCGAGTTCAGCGACAGTCCAGGACTTGGAACCACGGGCGGCTTCCTTTGTGCGAATCTCGGTAACCTTGGCCGCATCCACAGGACCGGCCTTGTTGCCCCACTCCTGACGAATGTACGTCAGCACGTGGGCAATGCGGTCATCGCTCCAATTGAAACCACCGGCACCCTGTCCAAATGCAGGCATGACGCCGTTGAAGGTTCCACCGTGAACCTTCAATTCGCCCGTCAAACCGTGCAGAAGAATTCGAATCACGCGCTCTTCCGTTCCGTTTACCCATTCGGAACCCGCCAACGGAGGAAATGCACCCGGCACGCCCTGTCCGGTTGCCTGGTGACAGGTCACGCACATGCCCGGGGTATTGTACAGGCGCTTTCCTGCTGCAACAGGATCGAGAGCCACGGGTGGCGCTTTGCTGGCCATGGCCAGATCGTATCGTTCGTCCTGCACGAGCGGACTGAAATTCCCGCGGTAGTGCACGATGTAGATCGCGCAGACAAAAACCAGGGACGAGAGCAACGCCAGAAGAAAAAGCGAGGTCATCGATGACCCATCCCTTGAGTCAGACTTCTTTCGAAGCAACTCGGCATGGACCTGCTGAATTGATTCATCCGAATTGTCACGCAATTCGGGCCTTGGTGAAGAAGGGGATGGAGCGCTCATTTGTGTCCTCCCTCTGCGCCGGCTTCACTCGCCGGCTTGGCGACGAAAACATTGGCCGCTTCGGGATAGGCGTGGGTGTCTTTCAGACTCAGCAAATAGGCAACCAAAGCCTCAGCCCGGTCTGTCGGAACGATCTCATAGCCCGGGGCAGGCTGTGCTTCAGGAGGCAGGAGCTGCTGGATCGCCCGGTGAGAACGCTCGCCTAGGATTTTTCTCGTTTCAAAGAGAAATCGATAGGAAGGCATCATCGAACCCGGAGAGGTGAGCTGCGAATCATACAAATGGCGAATATGCCAATCGCGGCCTTCCTGGCCCTCCTTGCGTGCGCCGATGTAGCGAAGATCCGGCCCAACGCGCTGACTGCCAAGCAGCACAACCGGATCGTTCACGTACTCGCGTGCCACACTCTGCCGATCGCCCCAACCGTGCTTGTCATCAATTCCATACCCCGGGCGCCGGATCTGCTGGGTGTGACAGGCAGCGCAGCCCAGATCTCGATAGACCTTCCTCCCCTGCTCGGCGATTCCGGAAATCGGAATTGGATAGGAAACTCCGTCATTGGCGTCCAATTCAGGTGTCATTCTCCCGTAGGAAATCTGATTCACCAAAACTATCCCCGTCCACGAAAGGGCCAGGGTTGCAAAAACTCCCAAGTAGAAGAAAAGGGACCGATTCATCGAATGACGACCTCCTTCGAGCCTGAAATTCCGGCGGAGGCAGAGGAACGAGAGACGCAGCAACAGCAGCATCCAGCCTTGCGAAACGTGAGCATCAGATTGATGGCAAATAACAGGTGCCCCACCAGAAGAATGGTCGCCGCCAACGTCTGCGACGAGAGGTAGGGCAGTAGTTGCTGCATGACTGACAAGAGAGATGTCGGCGCTTCCTGTCCCATACTCAGTGCATTGATCAGGAAGCCCTGCTTAAGCCCACCGACGGTCAACGCCGCAACGCCGACCACAAGTCCGACCACGGATAGCCAGAAGTGGGCGCTGACCAACGCGCGGGAACTCCATTCCGTACCGAGAACCCGAGGAACAAGATAATAAAGTCCTCCGAAAGCCACAAAACTGAACACCCCCAGGAAGAATAACTGGGATTGTGCAGGAACCACCAAAGTGAACTGAGTGATCTCAGCAACCGAGCGAAGGCTCAGGACAACAGTCGATGCCGCCCACAGGAACAAGGCAATGACTGCGATCGAGAAGAAACGCAATGAGCCCGAGGAATCGTCCGATGAACGGGCGCCCAATCGCGTCGGCACGAAGTTGATAGCAAGCACGACCCAGGTCACAATGAGCATCAAGGTCCCGCTTACACCCGCCGACACCACCCACGCAGGAACAGGAGCCCCCGACAGGCGGGCAAGTCCGGCCCAACCTCCAAAAATCGCAAGCATCCAGAAACCGTAGACACCGATCGGATCATTGTTGATGGGACGATTCAACAGCTTCGGCAGGAAATAATAGAGGCCGCCCAGCGCAACGGGAAGGAACCACAGGTGACTGAGTCCTTGGGCATACCAGACATGAACAATCGACTGGACTGTCCCCCGCACCGGGTCAATAAACAGCATGATCTCGGCAAGCGAGAACATCCAAGGAAACCAAAAGATCGCAGCGAGAATGTACCATTGCGAGAGATAGACCGGCTTTAACCTCCCAAATTGGTAAACTTGGAAAATCCAGACTCCAATAAAGGCATAGGCCACAAACAAGATAGGGGCCGCATAGGCAGGAAGTTCGAGCGCTTCAAGCGAGGTACCATCACCCCACAGAACACCGACCGTGCCGATCGCCACCCCCAAATTCCAAAAGAAAATGACGATCAAAAGGAGCGCGGGTTGCGGCAAGGACCCGCGAGACAGCCGTGCCAGCAACCACACCACCAGCGCAAATGCCGCGTTGAATCCCCAACCGTAAATGAGCGCGACATTCCCGGCGCCTGATGTGCGTCCGTAGGTCAGGCACTCGAGGTCGCCAAGGAATTGAGGAGCGTGCAGTTTGACGGACGAGATGACCGCCAATACGGCACCCACCAGCAGCCAAACCGCTGCAGATGCCGCAAAGTAGGAGACAGGCGCCCTAAG
>CAUJJL010000203.1 GCA_963205455.1 Verrucomicrobiota bacterium | reverse complement strand
TTGCGGATCTCACGTAGACTGAGCCAGGAAATCCTAAGCCGTTGGAACGGTTTGGATGGTCCTGATGATCCTGCCGGCCACGAGATACGGATCAGCCGCCGAATTCGGCCTGCGGTCCTCGAGGTATCCGCGATAACCGTTGTTGATGAAACTGTGGGGGATGCGGATTGACGCGCCACGATCGGCCAAGCCGTAGGAAAACTTGTCGATCGACTGGGTTTCATGCAGGCCCGTAAGTCGAAGGTGGTTGTCCGGGCCATAGACCGCAATGTGCTCGTCGCGATGCTTGTCAAAGGCGGCCATCAGCTTTTCGAAATACGCCTTTCCGCCCACATCGCGAAGATGTTTCGTCGAAAAATTGCAATGCATGCCGGAGCCATTCCAGTCCAGCGAACGCCCCCATTCTCCGCGGACAGGTTTGCAACCCCATTCGATGTCGATGCCATATCCCTCGCACAGGCGGCTCAGGATATAGCGGGCTACCCAGACCTGATCAGCCGCATTCTTTGAACCTTTGCCGAAAATCTGGAATTCCCACTGACCCTTGGCGACCTCGGCATTGATTCCCTCGATATTGATGCCTGCCGCGACACAGAGATCGATGTGTTCCTCGACAATCTTCCGGGCCACATTACCGATGCTGCGGTACCCCACACCTGTGTAGTAGGGACCTTGCGGAGCCGGATAGCCATCAACCGGGAAACCCAGTGGACGTCCGTTCTGAAAGAAAAAGTACTCCTGCTCAAACCCGAACCAGGTGTCCGGGTCATCCGGAATGGTCGCCCGGGAATTTGAAGGATGCGGCTCCCCCTTGGGCATCAACACTTCCGACATCACGAGAAACGCATTCTTCCGGGTGACATCTGGAAAGAGTGCCACGGGCTTGAGCTGGCAGTCCGAGCTCTTTCCCTCAGCCTGCTGGGTCGAACTTCCGTCAAATCCCCAGACAGGGAGATCCTCCAGCTTGAGGGACGAGACATTGCCGTCGATTATCTTGGTCTTGCTGCGCAAGCCAGCCAACGGGGTGTAACCGTCGAGCCAGATGTATTCCAGTTTGATTTTCGCCATGATGGGTGTGTTTCAGGAAGATGTGAAAAGACGTGCTACTTGAAGCGCAAGAAGCACTGCGGACGCCAGCGCGAACAACCTAAGCACCTTGCATGCCAAGGATCTTGCAAGATCCATTTCATCTCTTGTTTGAGAAAAATTGCCCAGAGTTGATGCCGGGTACGCCACTTTCCCCCCTTGCCTCGCTCAATTTCGCTCTAAACTGTCCATTTCGCAGATGCATGAAGTCAAAGACACACAGCGGGCAATTGTGCGAATCGGCTATGATGGCCGGGTGCACAAGACGTTCCGCGGCCCGATGGCCAGGGAGCGTTTTGAGAACGAGGTCATGGTGCTCAAACACCTCGAAGAAAGGGAATGCAATTTCGTCCCACGCCTGCTCGATGCGGATACCGGACTGCTCAAGATAATCACAACCAATTGCGGCCGCATCGTAGAACACCTCGACCCCAAGCGTATGGCCGAGTTGTTTGGTGAGCTCGAGGCCTACGGTGTCCGTCATGAGGATCCCTTCATGAGAAACATAACCTACCGGACATCCGACGGCCGGTTCTGCATTATCGACTTCGAATTCGCGACCTTGCTCGACGAACGGGGTAATCCGGTAACGGTCTCGCCCACACCGCCCGCAGATGCCAACGCCTTGTGACGACCCATCCGCTGCCGTGAAACAGGGTCCGCTCTTTCGTCCCGCTTCCTCTTTGCCAACCGTACGGTGGTCAGGTATCACCGACAGGGGGCGCGTCCGTGAAAACAACGAGGATGCATTTCTCGCCCTGGCGATTGACGCCCACGACGTTCGTTATCTTGGGAAGACGGGCGAAGCGTCGCTTTCCACAAACGACTTTGTCTTTGCGGTAAGCGATGGCATGGGCGGCGCCAAATCCGGCGAAATTGCAAGCAAGCTCGCGGTGGATCGAATCACCCAATTGCTTCCGCCAATCGTGCGCCGCTCGCAGACGAGCCTGCCCGAGGCTCGCATCGAGGTGCTGGGCAAGCTCTTTGCCTCCATCCATCAGGACCTGACGTTCCTCGGTCGTAGCTACGAGGAGTGCGCCGGCATGGGCGCAACCTTGAGCCTGTGCTGGATCGCCCGCGACCAGGTTTATTTCGCCCACGTTGGCGACAGCCGGATCTATCATTTTCCAACTGCCGGAGGAAGCCGTCAACTCACCGACGACCACAACCACGTAGGCTGGCTTCGGCGCACGGGACGAATCACCGAGCGTGAAGCCCGTTCCCATCCGATGCGCCACTCCCTGCACCAGGCCATGGGCGCGGGAGTACGAATCATCGATCCGCAGGTCGGGGTGGCCCCCTACGCCCTCGGAGATCGGTTTCTTCTTTGCTCTGACGGTGTCACCGATGGGCTCTGGGACCGGAATCTGGACGAGTTGATCCGGGAGGTTCCCTCTTCCTCGGGAAAATCAATCGCCCAGCGTATCGTCGAGGAGGCGGTTGAAAAATCAGGCCGCGACAACGCGACGGCATTGGTCATCGAATTTCTTCCCACCGAGTCCCCAGCCACATGACGCGGCTGTTCGTCTACGGAACGCTCAAGCGCGGGTGCCGTTCTCATCGGTTGATCGAGAACCAGGTGTACCTCGGGGAAACGAGGACTGTTCCTGGCTTCCGACTCTTTCACCTGGGGCAGCACCCCGGCATGGTTCGCTCTTCAGACTCTTCTTCGTCCGTGAGCGGCGAGGTCTATCTCATCGACGACACCTGCCTCCGGGCACTCGACGCCTTCGAAGGCGTCGCCGAAGGGCTATACTCAAGGGAATGGATCGAACTCGCCCCCTCGTCTGAGGCAGCATTTGCATACCTGTACCTGCTGACTACCGAGGGCAGGCAGCCACTCGATGGTACTTGGACGGAATAAGCGCGGCAACCTGCAGTTGTATTCCCATCCGAGTTCCAGCGTCGCATTACTTCTTGCCAGAATCGTCATTCGCACGCGCATTCAACGCCGAACGAGGCACGCG
>CAUJJL010000202.1 GCA_963205455.1 Verrucomicrobiota bacterium | reverse complement strand
GGGAGTGCACGCGTGCACGCCGGAGTTCCTGCGCGGAATCAGGCGGCTTTGCGACCGGCACAATCTTCTCCTGATGCTCGATGAGGTGCAATGTGGCGTGGGTCGCACGGGGGCGTTTTTTGCCTTTGAGCATGCTGGAGTGCGTCCGGATGCCATCGGTATGGCGAAGGGTCTGGGCGGCGGGTTCCCCATCGGTGCCATCTGGGTGGGAGAGAAGTCGGCTGAGCTGTTCCAGCCGGGTTCACACGGGTCGACCTTTGGCGGCACGCCGCTGGGATGTGCGGCAGGCCTTGCGGTTCTGGATGTGATCGAACGCGAAGGGCTGATCGAAAAGGTTCGGATGAACAGCGTGCCATGGATCGGCGACCTGAAGGCTCTGGTCGACGATTTTGCGTCGCAGGTCACGGCCGTGCGCGGCTACGGGTATCTGGTGGGATTGCAGATGACCAGCGAACCCGCTCCTTATGTCGCAGCGGTGCGGGAGGCAGGGCTTCTTGTACCATCCGCCGGCGGCAACGTGATCCGGCTGCTTCCCCCGCTGACCGCGACCCCGGAGGAACTCGCCCAGTCCGTGAAGGTCCTTCGCAGCGTGCTCAAGGCAAGAGCGTAGAGAGACAGCGTGTCGCGGGCGGGAAGGTCTCTTATTTCTGGTGGAGGAAGTGGGGCGAACCGAGCGGTCGAGAGGGAGTGTGGGCAGGCAGGCTATGGTGTTGTTTTTTCGCTTGATGGAGCACCCGAGTCAGCCTGGGGACTACGATTCCTCTGCCGAGGAGCGACCACTTGACTGTCTTGGACGCGTAGCGACATTGTAGAGCCATGAAGATTGCCGTTAGACGTTGGGGTAACAGTTTGGCTCTTCGGATTCCGCGGACCTATGCGGCCGAAACGAAGATTTCCGAAGGTTCAGAAGTGGAATTAAGCCTGAAATCCGGGGCGCTCGTGGTTCGCCCGGTTGCTCGAAAGCGGCATGCGTTGGCAGACCTCCTGAAGAGAGTTCGCGCCTCCAACCGGCATGATGCGGTTGAGAGCGGACCTGCTGTTAGTAAGGAAGTCTGGTGATGAGTTACGTGCCGCGAAGAGGAGACGTCGTGTGGCTGAGCTTCGACCCCCAGGCTGGGGATGCACAGTCGGGGCGGCGTCCGGCGTTTGTATTGTCCCCGGAGACGTACAATCGGAAGACCGGTTTGTTGCTCGCGTGTCCGGTAACTTCAAAAATCAAGGGATATCCCTTCGAAGTGCTTTTGCCGGATGGACTGGGGGTCAGTGGTGTGATTCTTGCGGATCAGATCAAGAGTCTCGATTGGAAAGCGAGGCGGGTGGAGTTTGCTGCTGCAGCAGATGGCAGCATTTTGAATTATGTCCTTTCGCTGATTCTCCCGTTGATTGACGAAAACGGCTGACATGGTGCCAGTACCGGCGCGGGAGCAATGATCCTCATCAACGAGACGATCATTGCTGCCACGTTTGCCAAGGCGGGCGCATTTGTGATGGAGAGCCGTTAGGGGAATTGGCCCATATGCGAACTACGCTAGAGAAATTGACATGAGCTTGGTATTGCCCATGGTACCATCGTGCGCGTCGTTTTGGACACCTGCATCTTATTTTCAGCGCTCCGTTCGTCGGTCGGAGCATCGTTTCACATCTTGAGGTCACTCCCGACCAAGAAGTTTCAGCCCATCGTTTCTACACCCCTTTTTCTTGAATATGAGGATGTGCTGCGACGACCCTATCAGTTTTCACACCTCGGTGATCGCGACATCGACGACTTCCTCGATTTCGTCGCGTCAGCGTGCGAGTTTACGAGGATCAATTTCCTTTGGCGCCCGTTCCTCTCAGATCCGAATGACGATCTCGTGCTGGAAGTGGCTGTGGCAGGACAGGTAGACGCGATCGTGACGTACAATCAGAAGGATTTTTTGGGAGCTGACAGCTTTGGCTTCCGAGTTCTGAGCCCCCAAGATTTTATCAAGGAGATTAGATTATGAGCACCCTTAGCCTGAGACTACCGAACTCCATTCACCGCCACGCAAAGCGGCTCGCCGAAGAGGAGGGCATTTCCGTGAATCAATTGATAAGTCTAGCTGTGGCGGAGAAACTGTCCGCCATCGACACGGATCGGTACCTGGCCGCTCGCGCATCGAGGGCAAGTGCCTCCAAGTTCCGTCGGGTTCTTTCGAAGGTGCCTGCACGCATTCCCGATAAGGGTGACGAAAAATCGGGCTGATGAGGCGACCAACCCAACACGGGAAGTGCGTCGGCCATCTTTAGCGCTGGAGGAGTTGAATCTTGACGGTCGGAAAAGTATCACTTAAGTGGCACTCGTGAAGACCGAACTCGTTACGACTCTTAAGCGACGCACGACCGAGATTATTGCGGAACTTCAGGCAGCACGAGATCCGGTCCTAATTACGCAGCGCGGTCTTCCGGCAGCTTACCTGATTGATGTAGGAACCTTCGAAGAAATGAACCGCAAGCTGTCGGTGCTGGAAGGGATTGCTCTTGGTGAACAAGCGATACGGGCAGGACGGACCGCGTCACAATCTGAAGCCAAGAAGCGTCTCCGCAGATGGCTGAAGTAATTTGGTCCGACCCGGCGCTGGTTCAGCTCGATTCGATTGCCGAATACATTGCACTCGATAAGCCAGAAGCCGCCAAGGCCGTCGTTCAGCGAATCTTCGCGGTCACCGATCATCTGCAGCGATTTCGCTTGATGGGTAGACCGGTGCCGGAATTCCGGCGCCCACAGCATAGGCAAGTATGGATTCGACCCTGCTGGATCTATTACCGAATGGATGTCGATGACGTCAGGATTCTACATGTACGCAGGGCTGAACAGCAGTTCAGTGTTGAAGAGCTTCTTCAAGAAGAATCCTAGGACAACAAGGCGCGAGCCAGCGACGGTGCCGTCGCGTCTCCTGCTTTACGTTAGCCAAATGAGCCGCTTGCCACTGGTTCGAGCCGTGTCACCTTTCCGTCATGTCAACTGCGATCGCGAAGCGTAAAAGCGTCAAGGCAGAGGCCCTCAAGCTCGTTCGCGGTCTTCCGGAGTCATCCACTTGGGATGACATCATGTATCGCATCTACGTCCGCCAGAAGATCGAATCTGGACTTTCCGACATCCGACGCGGACGCGTGCACAGCCATGCGTCCATTCGTAAGGAATTGGGTTTGTCGTGAAGATCGAGTGGTCGTCGGAGGCACGGCGATCTCTTCGGTCAATCCGATGGTTCATCGCGCAGGATTAAGGGTTTTACGCAGGGCGAATGGTAGCTCGGATTATCGAACCCGTCGATCGCGCAGCTCAGATGCCAAGTTCCGGTCATCCCGTGCACGAGTATCCGGAGGAGTCGCTCAAGGAAGTTCACGAATCTCCTTATCGGATTATCTACGAATTCACGGATACCGAGCTAAGGGTTGTAACAATCGTTCACTTCAAGGATCGGTTGACAGACAAACGGCTAACAAGGCCCTAGCCAGCGACCATGCCGTCGCGCGCCTCCAGCCAACCTGGGAGTTGCACCGGCTACGGTCGTAGCTCCTCTTTGACGTCAGGCAGATGGGGGTGTGGCCAATCCAGGGCGTTGGAGTGTCTGGGTGCCACACGTTGTGAAGGACCTTTGTTTTTTTGGGGCGGGAGGGCGGTTACGTCGGCCGGGAGGGCGGGGTGTCCTTTTCACTCGCCGGCGACCCGGCTTTTTGGCAAAGTGACCGTTTGATCAATTCTCCATGAAGCATTTCCTGAAAGAGACGGACTTCACGTTGCCCGAGGTAGCGGAGGTTTTTGCGACGGCCCGGAACCTCAAGGCTGCGCGGGGGCGTCAGGCAACGCCGTTGCTTGCCGGCAAGACGTGGGCGTTGATCTTTTCGAAATCGTCGACACGTACCCGGGTCTCGTTCGAGGTGGGCATTCATGAGCTTGGAGGCAATCCGCTTTTCCTGAATCGAAATGACATCCAGCTTGGACGGGGTGAAACGATAGAAGACACGGCGCGGGTGCTGTCGCGTTATGTGCATGGGTTGATCGTGCGGACATTCGACCACAGGGACGTTGAGCGTCTGGCTGCCGCGGGATCGATTCCGGTGATCAATGCGCTGACTGATTTCCTGCATCCGTGTCAGATCTACACCGACGCCTTCACGGTCGCGGAGCGTTGGAGTGCGCGGACGGGCGGTGACATGATGGCGTCGCTCCGGGGTCGGAAAATCGCCTTTCTGGGGGATACGGCCTGCAACATGGCCTACTCGTGGGTTCTCGGAGCGAACCATTTTGGCATGAAGGTCGCCTTGGGGGGGCCGAAGGATTTCAAGCCCACCCCGGAATTTGACGCGTTTCTTGCCCGGGAGGGTTTTCCGGGAGGGTATGTTTTCACGACGGATCCGTTCGAGGCGGTGAAGGATGCGGACATCGTCTACACGGACGTCTGGGTCAGCATGGGCAAAGAGGAGGAATCAAGGCAGCGTTTGCAGACACTCGCGCCCTATCAGGTGACAGCCCGACTCCTGGCCGCGGCCCGGCCGGACGCCAATTTTCTCCACTGCCTGCCCGCGCATGCTGGCGAGGAAGTGACCCAGGAGGTTCTCGACAATCCGCGCTGCGTCGTGTTCGACCAGGCCGAAAACCGCCTCCACGTGCAGAAGGCGATCCTCGCGCAGCTCTCGCGCGCAGGGAGCGGCATCGGCTGAGTCCGGGCGTGTTTATTTTGCGAGAATTCATCACGCAGCCCACAACACCAACTCCATGAAAATCGTACTAGCCAACTCAGGCGGACTTGATACCTCCGTCATCGTCAAGTGGCTCAAGGTAACCTACAACCCCCAGAAAGTCACGTTCGCCGC
>CAUJJL010000201.1 GCA_963205455.1 Verrucomicrobiota bacterium | reverse complement strand
TGCTGCATGATGACGTTTCCCCGGGCGATGGCGACGCCTGCGGCAGTCTTGTAGCGTATTTCGGATGCCGTCAGGGTGGCGTCTCCGAACGTGAGCGAGGCATGGCCCCGTCCGATCCATTCCTTGGTCTCAAGGTCAAATTCCGTCTTCTCGGCGCTGAAAGCGTCCGGAGGCACGTTTGCCGCTTGCGCCCACTTGAGGACGGCAATGAACAGCACCCAGAACTTCAGATGGAAAATGACACGCACAGCGCATCGAACCGATTGGCCTGTGAGCAGGCAAGACAGACTCTTGTGGGCAACAGGATGGCTGCGAGGTGGGAGGATAAGGGGGGAAGACCGACCTCCTATGAGTTCAGGTCGTTGATTGGCTGCAATTCCGGGGGCTTGAATATCACGGCGTGCTCAAGCAGACTGGGCCATCCCCTTCACGTGTGATCATACCAAAAGAGACGCTGGATCAAATTCTTCACGCAACTGCCAGCCATCCCCATGATTATCTTGGGATGCATCTGCACAAGAAAGGGCGCAGCCAGGGTGTTGTTGTCCGGGCGTTTCTTCGGGATGCCACGGATTGTGCAGTAACCGAGGCATCGGGTGCCCAATCCTGGCCCATGACACGCCTGGATGTCTCAGGTTTCTTTGAGGTTTTTATACCGAAGCGTCCCGAAGTCTTTCGCTACAGGCTGAAGGCGACACGGGGGAGCGGGGAAACGCATCAGTTTTTCGATCCCTATTCCTTTCTGCCCACGTTGAGCGATCAGGATCTCTACCTTTTCAACGAGGGAAATGAGCTAAGGCTTTACGAAAAACTGGGGGCCCATCGGCGCACAATTGATGGCGTGCCTGGAGTGTCATTTGCAGTCTGGGCTCCCAACGCCAGGCGCGTGTCCGTGGTGGGCAATTTCAACGGGTGGGATGGGCGTTTCCATCCAATGCGCCCATTGGGGGCATCGGGCGTCTGGGAATTGTTCATTCCGGGCGTTCAAAATGGAGAGCTCTACAAGTTTGAACTCTGGGATGTCCGCGGTCACATCCGCATCAAGACCGACCCCTTTGGGACCTATTTCGAGGCGCCCCCCGGCAATGCGGCGATTGTGCATGATGTGCGGACCCATGTTTGGGGAGACGCCGACTGGATCGCGCGCAGGGCTGCGGGAGCGGCACAGCTCGATCGGCCGATTTCAGTTTACGAGGTCCATCTGGGCTCATGGAAACGTAAACCGGAAGACGGAAATCGTCCGCTGAGCTACCGTGAATTGGCGCCGGAGCTCGCTGATTATGTGACGTCGATGGGATTCACGCACATTGAGGTGATGCCGCTAGCGGAGCATCCCTTCGACGGCTCCTGGGGATACCAGGTGACGGGATTCTTCGCGCCGACACGCCGTTTTGGCAACCCGGATGATTTCGCCTGGTTTGTCGACTACCTGCACCAGCGGGGAATTGGCATCATTCTGGATTGGGTGCCGGCGCATTTCCCACGCGACAGCTTTGCCCTCGCCGAGTTTGACGGGACCCACCTGTACGAGCATGCCGATCCGCGTCAGGGCGCCCACATGGACTGGGGGACTCTGATCTTCAATTACAGCCGCAATGAGGTGCGCTGTTTCCTCATCGCCAACGCACTCTCATGGCTGGATCGCTATCATATCGACGGACTTCGAGTGGATGCGGTGGCGTCAATGCTCTACCTTGATTATTCGCGTAAGGAGGGTGAATGGATACCCAATCGCTATGGCGGGCGTGAGAATCTTGAGGCAATGGACTTCCTGAAGGTCACGAATGATCTCGTCCATCAGCACTATCCCGGCGTGCTCACCATTGCCGAGGAAAGCACCTCCTTTGCGGGCATATCGAAACCCACGAGGGACGGCGGCATCGGGTTCGACTTCAAGTGGAACATGGGGTGGATGCACGACACGCTGAAGTACTTTTCCAAGGACGCCATACACAGGAAGTGGCATCAGAATGACCTGACTTTTGGCATGCTGTATCAGTACGCGGAGAACTTCATTTCGGTGTTCTCGCATGACGAGGTTGTGCACGGGAAGGGTTCGATGCTCATGAAGATGGGGGCCTGGCACATTCCCGAAAAAGCGGCCAACCTGCGAGCTCTTTACGCGCATATGTGGGGATGGCCGGGAAAGAAGCTGCTCTTCATGGGCAGTGAATTTGGCCAGAGTTCCGAGTGGGCCTATGCGGGTTCACTCGACTGGCATCTTACCCAGTACATGGACCACGAAGGCATTCGGTTGCTGGTTCGCGATCTAAACCACCTCTACGCGGCTGAGCCCGTCCTGAGCTGCAACGATTTGAATCCCCACGGTTTTCGGTGGCTGGCCTGTCAAGATTCAGAGGCCAGTGTGCTTGCCTTTCTCCGGAGTGATCCCTTTGAGCAGACCCTGTTCGCCGTGGTGGGCCATTTCACACCGGTGATTCGCAGAAATTACCGCATCGGTGTCCCACGCCGCGGACTATGGAAAGAGGTGCTCAATACCAACAGCCATTTTTATGGAGGCAGTGGATTGGGAAACGACGGGGGCTGTCTTGCCGAGGAGGTCGCTTCCGATGGCATGAGCCAGAGCCTGTGTCTCACGCTTCCTCCCCTGAGCACGACGATCTTCAAATGGTCGGCTGAGGGGTGAGTTCAAGTCTCTGCGCTTCGGGCGAGTTCTGAAATCTGGCGCGCGAGTCCGGCGGACCATTCCTCCATCCAGAGACGGCCTTTTTCCACGGTGGCCGCTGTTGCGTCGCCCATTGTGCCGCTCCGGGAGATGTCGCTGCTGATCCAGGAAGCGATGGCCGGCGCATTCTCCGGACGTAGTTCTCCAGGGTCATCCGGGCGGGCGGGGTATTCGCATACTGCCCTTTCGAACCTGACCAGCGCCGGGGCTGCAGCCATCATGAGGGAGGATTCCCATTCCCCGGCATGAAAGCCAAAATCGCGCTCGATGTCGGATAGCGGCGGAGTGAATCCGCTGCTGAGCATGCCCGCGCGCACGCCGAACGTGGATTGAATCTCGCGCAACGTGTACACGACCGTGGCACTGTTTCCGCCGTGGGTGTTCAGAACTGCGAAGAAACGAAAGCCCAGATCGTGCAATTGACGGACAAGCGCGAGAAGCAGCCGACGAAGCGACTTGGCGGAAATGGAAATCGTGCCCGGAAATCCTTCATGCTCATTGCTCTTCCCAAAGGTTATCGGTGGGGCGACAAGGACGCGCAATCCAGGGTCCAGCTTTCGCAGCGTCGCTTCGAGGAATGCCTGTCCGAGGATCGAGTCGACGCCTACCGGGAGGTGATAACCATGCTGTTCGATGGCCGCGGTTGGCAGGATTACGAGCGTCCGGTCCTTGTTGGCCCAGGCGTCCAGTTCTCCGCGGGTCAGGGCAGGCAGGTAACGGGTGCGATAGGCAGGCCATGGGGTTCCGGGCGGAAGTGCGTGGTTACTGGCTTTCGGCCGCAATGCCTCCAGGTGCTTGGAATCGCTTTGCCCCGCGGCTTCTGGTTGCCCATCGGCGTCGATGTCGGAAAGCAGTCGTGACAAATGGGAGGAGGATTTTTCAAGAAGCGTCAACGGATCAATCGAGGAATCAGGTTTGACGGGCTCGGGTTGCCGCCATGAACCGGGACGGAACAGCCGGTCTCTCACGTCGCCGGCGCGCATGTCGTCCGATGGCGGCGCTCCGGAAAGAAGAGCGCCCATCGCTTGAAGGGCAGTCCGGCCAGATGCAGCCGGATGAAAATCGAGGCCAAGGCCGCTGAGATTGACGTAGTAGGTATTGAGTCCAAAAGCGACCCGCACGTCGCGGGCCACCACGTCCATGAATTCCGCGTTCCAAGGACTCGTGTTCCAAAATACAAGCTTGCGAAATCCGGCCGCATGTACCCCGGATGCAATCTCAAGGATGAGGTCGTGCGCGGTCTCTGGATCGACGCCGAAAAAGCTGGCACGAATCGGGGCGAGCACAAAACGCAGGGGAGGTAGCACGCGCACCCGGAGTGCCGATATCGACAAGGTAACGGCGCGGCGCAGCAGTTCGCCGCCGATGAGCTCCTCGACGTCCAACGGCAGCCCCATGCCATGATCCGCGATGCCGTGCAGGGGAAGGACCACAAGATGGAGGTGCTTGTCCTTAAGCGAGGCAAACTCCTCCCAGGTGTGGTTTGCCCACGCTGTCGTGCCCTCGCAATTGGCAAGCCAAGTCATGCTCATATCGATGCTTTCTAGCGTGCGGGAGGAATCGCGCGAGCAAAACGAAAACGTTTACTTTCTGATCCGGACATTCTCATAGTCGGAATAAGTAACGAGAAGGTCCTCATCCATGGACTTGAAGAACCACGCCTTCCCGCGAACCGTCATTCGAACGTTTTTGAGGAGGGTGGGGCGGGAATCCTCTGGGAGCGAATATTCGATTGTGGTTCGCGCCTCGGTGATTGAAACGCCCAGCACGGGTTTGAATGGTTCAAAGCTCGCCAGTTCGACGCGTTCGATCGTACGGGTCGGACGGTGCAAGGTGAACGTGGCGGTCATATGCGCTGCGGATCGATCCGCAGCATCGGTTGTGAGCAGCTTGAAGCGCCACGTGACGTGAACACCGTCGTCCGAAAGAACTTCTCCTGAATTTTCGTCGATCTGATCCTTGACGTTGGGCGCCGTCTGCCCGGATGAACGCCGGGTCTGGAGTTCGTTGTAGCGGGTGGCTTCCTCAGTCGAAGGCGGGTGGCCGTCCGATTCCACGAGCACCCAGCGATGGAATTCCGCGAGACGCGGGTCGAACCTCTCCACGCGACTTTTCCCTCCTCCCTCGGTTCTTTGAGTAAAAGCCCAGCCAAGACTGCCTTCGGAACGGAAGGTCTTCAATGCGTCCTTCATTTCGGAGGAAATGGGCTCGCTGCGCGCGAAGGTTGTGAGAAGCAGCGCGATGGCGCAGCAAAGGGTGAGCGGTTGGCCGCGGTGCATGGAGTGTCACGAGATCCGTGAGCGCAACGGGGCGCAAGTCCCTAACACAGGGCGACAACGCGCTGGCCATTTTTCGAGCGATTCTCCGTGGAGACAATCGTATCGCCCACCTTGGCGCCGAGGAGTTGACGGCCGAGGGGAGACGCGGGCGTGATCACCATGATCCGTTTGCCCGAATGCTCCACCTCGAGGCCGCCCGAACGCGGTCCGATAAAAAGAAGCGTCGTTTTGCCCTTCCGGTCCTGCAGGGTAACCAAGGTGCCTAAGGTGATGCGATCGGGCTCCCGGTCCGTGGCCAGGGGCAACGCTGCGAACTGACTGATGCTCTCCCTGAGTTCGGCCACGATACGGGCCTGCCCTTCCGCAAGATAGGCGGCCTCCTGGGCATGGGTATCATACTTGTTTTCAGCCTTGCTCTCCTCGTCAATAGCCTCGTCGCGCGAGGTCAGGGCGGCCTTCAATTGCATGGCGAGGTCCGACTCGAGCTGGCGGAGAATGGCAGCGCGTATCGCGTTCAAGTCCATTTCGCCACGCTACCAGAGCGAACCCCGATGAGGCGAGTGTAACTCCAGTGTAAAATCGAATGCTCGGTCCTGCGGGCCATGAGGTTGCGGACTGATCGCCTAGATATTGAATACCTCCACTTGCACTCACCGATGTGTGTCCGGGGCTCCCGTGACCGGCATGCGCAAAAAATCCGTGAAACCGGGGCAGCCTGCACTTTGTGCCTCGTCGTCAGTCGATCGCACCGTTTGTAAGGTTGCTCAAGTCTGTGGCGAATCGAACCGAACAACTCATCCGTAATGGCGCGAAAAATTGCTTTCCTTAATTACAAGGGCGGCGTCGGTAAAACGTCGTTGATCGTCAATACCGCGGCGGCACTGGTCAAGGCCGGCAAGCGGGTGCTCCTGTGCGATTTCGACACGCAGTCGAACGCGAGCATCTGGCTGCTCAAGCTGGATCGCTGGAACACGATCAATGCCGCCAACGGCGGATCGGTCTATTCGATCTTCGAGAACAAGGCGCACTTGCGCGATCTCATCGTGCGCAATGTGGTGGAGGGCAAGGGAGGGGATAAACTGCTTCCCGGCCTCGATCTTGTTCCGACCACCTTCAATTTGGTGGATCTGGAAAACGAATACACGGGAGATCCCAAACGGCCGCCCTATCTGATTTTCCAGGAGCAACTGGCAAGTATCGAGGCAGACTACGACTTCGTCCTCTTCGACTGTCCGCCCAATATTCTGCGGGCCTCCCAATGCGGCGTGTTTTCCGCCAATGAAATCTGTGTCCCCGCGAATCCCGATGCCCTGAGCCTGATCGGGTTTACCCTGCTCATCGAAAAATTACAGAAGTTTCACATGTTGTCGGCGAGTTTCCGCCGCGCCTCGATGGGCCCCCCGGCCCAGGTCACGAGCATCGTATTCAATGCCATCAAGACAGGGGTGGACATCGAGGTTCCAAAGATGCGTATGCAATTGCGCCTGAATCAATTCCGTGCAGCAAAGCGCGTCGCGCCGAACGCGAAGATCCTCGATACGCAGATTCGTGACGCGATGGTGGTGAGACGCGCGGTCACGCTGGGGCTCCCGGTTGTTCTGGTGGGGCAGGATGCAAACGATCCCGGCCAGGACAACGTCGTCAGCGACTACAGGAAACTCACGCTGGAGCTGCTTAATCAAGCGGCGGGTTGACCGATTACTTTGACGCTCGCGCATGAGCGTTCTTCACATTCTGCCATGAGGTATACTTCTAAACAATGGGACGAGATTCGCGGCTCGTTCTCGACGTCGATTATGGTCGACACCCCGATCCACAGTCTTGCCCAGAATCTTGAAGGCCCCGATTGGCCCATCAAGGACAAGCGGGAGACACCGGCGGGCTACATTGATCTTACCTTCAGCGAGGCACAGGAGCTTCTTGCCTCCAAAGGCCAGTCAATGGAGCGATTCGATCAGCTTGTGGACATCCTGAAGGAGACACTCGCGTTCGACAATCCCTTCGGCGACATGGTCGAGCAGGCCGCGGCCACCTCGGAGAGGGACAATCCGCTCCTGAAGAACATGACGCGCTTGGAGATCCCGGAAGGGTTTCCGATCGAATTTACGGCGCTCCAGAGTTCCACGCTCGACTTCTGTCGGCTCGAAAAGATCACGACGCTTGGCCAGTTTGCTGTTTTTGCGCAAGGGCTGTCGCAGGCGGTGATCGTTGGCGGGGACTTCCGCGGGCTGCTGAATGCACTCTCTCACGTCGACGAACCCGCGCTGGCAAAGTACCTTCCCTTCCGGCCTGGGCACAAGGGACTTCACCTCATTGAAGCGCTGGCTCAGCAGGCGAGAGCCATCCCGGCCGACCAGCGCGCACTGCTGCTCACCAAACCTGCCTTCGTGAATCCGTCGATCCGGGAAACGACATCGCGTCTGGCGACGTACTTTTCAAACGAACGCATGGCGATCCGCACGCAGATCGCTTCGGGAGCTGCGCTATCACGCTCGCTGGTGATCATCAACGATCCACCGATCGAAGCGTTGGTTGCGGCGCTGCTGCTTCCGCACGTCAAGACTGACGCGCCGGTCGAAGCCGCTCCTGTGAAACGAGGCTGGTTCAGCCGCCTCTTCTCGAAATAGGCTTCCATGAATGAGGCGGATCCGACCTCATGCGTAAAGGTGCGATTTCCGGCGCGGCGGATCGGGGATACGCCGCTGAAGCTTCCGCGCGGGAAACTGGCGCGGGCGCTCGCAGCCGTCGATGATGACGGTACGGAGGGTGCGCCCAATTCTTCCCAGCTCTTGGCGGGGGGAATCGAGATTCCGGAAACCGTTACCCGATCGACCGCGGAGTTGGAGAACCGCCTGCGTGCCCTCGAGGCGAAGCTGGCGGAAAGGGAACGGGAGATTGCCGAGCAGGAGAATTTTGTATCCGAGCGGATGCGCGAACTCGCCGAAAACGAGGCGCTTCTCGCCGCGCGCGAAGCTTATCTTGCCGCCAACAAGAGGAGCCAGACACATTCACGCCGGGTGGCTTCACCCGAGGAGCAGGTAGCCATTGATCGCGTCCGCATTGAACTCGATCGGCGCGAGGCATCACTTCGCGAAACCAAGGCGGCCATGGTGGAGCGGGAGAAGTTTCTCGATGAGAGCGAGATTCGACTCTTTGAGAAGGTGCAGGATCAGCAGGAGCGCGAAAGCAGGCTTGAACAATGGGAGGAGGAGTTGCTGGCGAAGGAGAGAAGGCTTCGAGAAGCAATCGCAGGTGATGATCCGGTGCTGATCGAACAGTTGCGCTCGGAAGAAGCCCGACGGCTCCAGAGGATCAACGAACAGGGCTGACCGAAGTGTTCTACCTTCGCTCCGGCTACTTGCTCCAATCAAGCATGCGCTGGATCGGAAGCAAGGCCGCCGAACGGGTCGGCTCGGGTACCTCGATGGCGGGTAACAGCGTCTTCAACGCATCCCGGACCTTTTCGATGGTGTTCAATTTCATGAAGCGACAATCGTTGCATGCGCACGAATCCGTGGGACCTGCGATGAAGGACTTTTCGGGGACCTCCCGGCGCAGCCTGTGAAGCATGCCACTCTCGGTGACGACGATGATGTGGCTTGCCGGATGCTCGCGTGAAAACTTGATCATGAGCTCTGTGCTGCACACCTCGTCGGCCAGGTCGCGTACCGTCTGAACGCATTCAGGGTGGGCGACGACCGGGGCTTCGGGAAAGCGAGCGCGGACCTTCTCGATTGCCTCAACGGTAAATTGCACATGCGCGTAACAACTGCCGGGCCAAAGCCGCATCCGGCGATTTGCCTTCTTCGACACCCATTGCCCGAGATTCTGGTCGGGAACGAACAGGATCTCACGGTCATCGGGCACGCGGCTCACGATCTTTACGGCATTACCGCTTGTGCAGATCACGTCGCTCAGCGCTTTTACACCCGCCGAGCAGTTGATGTAGGCCACCACGTAGAGTCCGGGATTTTCGCGCTTGTAGGCGGCGAGCCGGTCGGCGGGGCAGGAGTCTGAAAGCGAGCAGCCCGCGTTGCGGTCGGGGAGCAGCACGGTCCGCTGGGGATTCACGATCTTGGCTGTTTCAGCCATGAAGTGCACCCCGCAGAACAGGATGACATCGCTTTTCACCGCTTGAGCCCGATAGGAGAGTCCGAGCGAATCGCCCACAAAATCAGCAACATCCTGGATCGCCTCAACCTGGTAATTGTGGGCGAGGATCACGGCGTTTCGCTCCTTTTTCAGCGCAAGTACCTCCTCCTGGATTGGAGACAGGCGCGGCGGACCCCGGCGCGGGGAAACGACGAACGGTTCGTAGTTGAGGACGGCGGACATGGACAAACGCTAGGTGAAATGAATCTGATGGCAACCCCGAGTGCCGCGTACCTTGCGGGTGCAGATCAAGGAGGTGGACAGAATCTGCCCCCGATCAGGCAGTTGTCGCCTAGGAGTGCGCTCGCAGGCGGTTCTCCAGCTTTTGGAATTCGGGGTGACCTTGGAGCACTTCCAGATCGGGATCCTGTGAGAGCCACTCCGCGTCCTTGTATCCTAGTTCAACTGCGATCTTGAGCGCCTGAAGCGCTTCGCTCTTCCGTTTCGATAGGGCAAGACTGCAGGCGAGATTGTAGTGGGCGGTCGGATTCTGCGGCTGGAGTCTGACCAGGCGCCGGTCCATTTTCAGCCCGTCGGAAATTCTTCCCTGTTTGGTGTAGAGGCCTCCGAGTAGTTCGACGACATCACTGAAGTCGGGATTGCGACGGAGAACGGATTCAAAAAATGCGGTTTCGAAGGCCGGGTCGGACGACTTGTTCTTCGACATCGATCAGGTAACCTTGTTCTTGCAGGCCCCCGTTTCCCTCAAGGCAATGCAGCGGGCGCTGACCTGAAGGCGTTGAGTGACCGGCGTGAGGCCGAGCTTGGAGGATACGGTGTTGCCATACCATTCCATGAAGGGCGCGCTGATTTCAAAAATGCGATCACAGTCAAGGCAGATGACCTGAGCCATTTGCGCGTTCTCCTGAGGGTTGCGCACGTAGTACTTTTCGCCTGTTCCGATGTCGACCTCACGGAGCAGGGCGCTCTCTGTCATGATCGGCAAGGTTCGATAGACCGTAGCGCGGGATACGGAGTCGTCGATCCGCCTCGCCTGGTCGAGAAGATCCTCGGCGGTGAAATGTTTTGTCTGGGCGAAGGCGGCGTCAAAAATAGCCAGGCGCTGATTGGTGACGCGCAGCCCCTTCCTTGCCAGATAGGATTTGAATTGGTCCTTCGTCGCGTCGTTGCTCACTGACGCCATGTTTGCCGCTCTTTTCAAGCTGTCAACGCCTTGAGATCGCGGACTGCGTCAAATCGCACCGATGGAAATTGATGCGTTGGAAACAGGAAATTTGCGTGATTGCGCGAATTCCGGGCATTGTACTTTCAATCTACGATGATTGTTGGCGTCCACCCGTTGGCCGGTTTCGACAGGATTCTGCACTACAAGGTGCCGGAAGGTCTGCAGGCATCGCTTCACGTTGGTTCCCTTGTCCGCATACCGGTGGGGCGCAGGATGGCGCTTGGAGTTGTCGGCAGCGAGGGTTCGCCGACGGACTTTCCCGTTGAAAAGCTCAAGAGTGTTGTTCAGTTGATCCATCCCTTTCCCGTGTTGCCTCCGGATCTGCTGGAACTGGCAAAGTGGATGGCCAGTTACTATGCGTGCCCGCTGGAAAGCGTGATCGAGGCGATGATTCCTGCACCGGTTCGTGCCGGTGCCTCCTTGAAGGAGGAGCGGTGGCTGAGCCTTGGCGAAAAATTGCCGACAGACGAACTGGCCCAGCTTGAGCGGCGGGCTCCTCAGCAGGCGCGACTCTATCGCTTCTTTCTCACGCAGATGTTTCCCTTGAAGAAGGGCCTTGTATTGCAGCGGCTTCGGGTGACCTCCCCGGTCGCCGCAGCTCTGGTCAAACGAGGGCTGTTGAAAGAGGAGGTAAGGCGGCTGGAAAGGGTAGCGTATGCCGATGATGTTGGCAGGGGAGAGGCAGTGGCTGCCATTCCGCCGACGCTGAATCGCGAGCAACTCGCGGCGACGGAAGCCATGGCCGCGACCGTGGCTGAAAAATGTTTCCAGGTTTCGCTGCTTCACGGTGTCACGGGCTCCGGAAAAACGGAGGTTTACCTTCATGCCATCGACAGTGCGCTCAAGGCCGGGGGCGGTGTGATCTTTCTGGTGCCCGAGGTGGCGCTGACACCGCAAACGGTGGCCCGCCTTAGGTCTCGCCTGGAGGCCATTGCCCCCAATCACCGCTGTGTGGTGTGGCATAGTCACTTGAGCGAAGGAGAGCGACTGGATGGCTGGCTCGCGCTGGTGACCGGTGAAGCCCGTGTCGTGGTGGGAGCGCGTTCGGCGGTCTTCGCTCCCGTGCGTGATCTTCGCCTGGTTGTCGTCGACGAGGAGCACGAGCCGGCCTACAAGCAGGATGAAACACCGCGCTATCAGGGGCGCGATGTCGCAGTAATGCGTGCGAAGATCAACCGGGCCGCCTGCCTGCTCGGATCCGCCACACCCTCGCTGGAAAGTTATTCAAACGCCCGCGCAGGGCGCTATCGCCTGCTGCGCCTGACCGAGCGGGTTGATTCGCGCAAACTGCCGTTCATCGACGTGGTTGACATGAGGATCGAGGTTGCGCGTCAGCGCGGTCTGTCCGCGCTTTCACGGCGACTTGTGGATGCCATGCACTCCCGGTTCGAAAAGCGGGAACAGACGATTCTGTTCATCAATCGCCGCGGATATTCCTCGTCAATGCTGTGCAGGAAATGTGGACACGTGGAGGAGTGCTCCCACTGCAGCATGGCGGTGACCTATCATCGTGTGGATGAGACGCTGCGTTGCCATTTGTGTGGGGATACGCGCCCGGCGCCGGTGCGGTGTCCGCAATGTGGAGCCCCGGATATTCGCTGGCGGGGTTTGGGAACGCAGCGGGTCGAAGAGGCGGTGAGGCGGGTGCTGCCGAAGGCCCGGATTGAAAGGATGGATGCGGATACGATGGCCAGAAAGAACCGGTTCCGGCAGATCCTGGGAGAGTTTCGCACAGGCAAGATCGACATCCTGATCGGCACGCAGATGATCGGCAAGGGACTCGATTTCCCGAATGTCACGCTGGTCGGCCTGATCGATGCGGACATATCGATGCATGTGCCCGACTTTCGCGCCAACGAGAGAACCTTCCAACTTTTGGTGCAGGTCGCGGGTCGCGCCGGCCGCGGGGATCGTGCAGGCGAAGTGGTGGTGCAGACCTTTGTGCCCCATTCGGAAACGATCCAATTTTCGCGTCAGGCCGACTTCGAGGGTTTTGCCGAGGCGGAGCTTCGCATGCGCGAACAGTTCAGGTACCCACCCTACCGGCACCTGATTCACCACCTGTTTCGCGGACCCAGCGAGGAGAAGCTGAAGTATTTCAGCGAACAGTGGGCGCGCAAGGTCGAGGCTGTATTTGGCAACCGGCTCGAACTGCGGGGGCCGTCGGCTTCGCCCATCGAGAAGATCAAGGATCTCTACCGCTGGCAGCTCTGGTATTTTACGCCAACCGTTTCCAGGATCATTGTTGAACTGAACCGCCTCCGTCTTGAGTTCCCGTGGCCGGAAGACATCACGCAGGTGCTCGACGTGGACCCTGCAAATCTGACCTGACCGGGACACCAAGGGCCAGGCCATAGGCGTCACCCGTTCTGCGCAAATTCGCGCTGGAGCGTGAACACGTCACGCAATCGGGCACTCAGGGAATCCTGGAGGGACTGCAGGCGCTTGTAGCGGGCGACATTGACGGGGTTGGGTTTGCAGCGGGTGGAGGAATCCACCGCGACAATCTCACGGGCAAGGGTAGCCAGCGTCGTGCGCTTCTTTCCCTCCCGCAAGACCACGCACCAGGCGGCCTGAAGTGCACCACCAAGCGCGGCGCCTTCATCTTCCATCATTGCGACCACAGGCACTCCAAAAACATCAGCCATGATCTGGCGCCAAACCGCGGACTTGGCTCCGCCTCCGGTCAGCCGGATTTCCTTCGCCTTGACGCCCAGCGTGGCGAGGCGCCGAAGCCCGTAGTTCATTCCGAGCGTGACACCCTCCATGGCAGCACGGGCAAAGTGTGCGGGTGTGAAAGTCTTTTGGGTGAGGCCAAGAAGCACTCCGGATCCGGACGGAACATTTGGAGTGCGTTCTCCTGCGAGGTAGGGAAGGAGGAGCAAACCATCGGCACCGGGCGCTACGCTTTCAACCGTGCTTGCCATCGAAGCATGGTTCTGGCCGAAGAGCGTGCGCACTTGTTCCGTCACGGTGGTGACGTTCATCGTGCAAAGCAGCGGTAGCCATGCTCCGGTTGAGGAACAGAATGCCGCGATTTCTCCCCTGGGATCAATGACGGGCTGCCTCGCGAAGGCGTAGATGGTACCGCTGGTGCCAAAACTGGCGGTCACTACGCCAGGCTCCACGTTCCCCGTACCGATTGCACCCATCATGTTGTCGCCTCCGCCCGCCGAAACGACAACGTCCGCAGAAAGTCCCAACGCTGCGGCTCTTTCCGGCAGGAGCGTGCCGGCGGCGTGGTGGGACTCGGAGAGCGGCGGCAGATAGCCGGCAATTTTTCGATCGATCGCGTTGATTGCTTCGGTGCTCCATCGCCGACGGCGTACGTCCATCAGCGCTGTGCCCGAGGCATCGCCGTACTCCATGAAGAGATTTCCGGTCAGGTGGAAATTGAGGTAGTCATGCGGCAGGAGGATATGCCGGAGCCTTCGGAAGTTTGCGGGTTCCTTTCTTTTCAGCCAGAGGATCTTTGGTGCGGTAAAGCCCGGCAGGATCAGGTTACCGGTCTTGCGTATGGCAGCCTTCGTACCGCCCAGTTTGCGGGTAATGATCTCACATTCCTCCGAGGTGCTCGTGTCGCACCAGAGTTTGGCGGGCCGGATCACTTGACGCCGTTCGTCCAGCGGCACGAAGCCATGCTGCTGACCCGACACACCGATGCCACGGACCTGTGCTGCCTTCACAGGGCCGATTGTCGATACCACCTCAAGGATGACTGTGTCCAGCGCCTTGGTCCAATCGGACGGATGCTGTTCCATGTGTCCGACTGGCAGACCGTCAATAAGGCTGTGCGGGGCGCGTGCCTCGGCAATGACCGTCCGTGACTCGAGGTCGAGCACGACGGCCTTTGTGCTTTGGGTTCCGGAATCAATTCCAATGAACAAAGACATGGCTGGGGAACGGGAGAAGGGCGGTTGTGGCGACTCGTCGGGATTCAGTCCTTTTTTGATTTTAGCAGCTTGTACTCAACAGCGCCGCGCAACGCTTCCCAACTCGCGTCGATGATATTTTCGCTGACGCCCACGGTGCCCCAGATGCCGGAATCGTCACCGCTCTCGATCAAGACGCGGGTCCGGCTGTTCGCGGCCTGATTGCTCTCGAGGATGCGGACTTTGAAGTCGCGCAGCACCATCTCATTGAGCTGGGGAAAGTCGTTCTTCAAAGCGAGCCTGAGGGCGAGATCGAGTGCTCCCACGGGTCCGGTGGATTCCGCCACCGTGTGGTAGGATTGGTTGCCCACCTTGATTTTCACGGTGGCTTCCGCCCAGAGCTCTTCTCCATGGCGCTCCATGATCACCCGATATCCTTCGACGTTGAAGAACGAGGTTTCCCTGCCCAGCGAGCGGGAAATGAGCAATTGAAGGGACGCGTCCGCGGCCTCGAATTCGTAGCCGCGAAACTCCAGTTCCTTCAACTCGTCGATCAGGCTCTTGATTGCCGGTGATTTCTCGTCGAGGTCGAAACCCAGCTCCTTGGCCTTCAGGGCGATGCTGCTCCGGCCTGCCATGTCGGAAACCAGGACGCGGGTCCGGTTGCCAACCGCTGAGGGGTCGATGTGTTCGTAACTGCTCTTCACCTTCTGCGCCGCATTGGCGTGGAGTCCGCCCTTGTGCGCGAAGGCGGACGCACCCACATAGGGTGCCTTGGTGTCCGGCCGCAGATTGGCCATTTCGTCGAGGAAGAGGGAAAGTTCGCGAAGCTGGGCGAGATTCGCCGAGCAATGGGCTCTCATGCCCATCTTGAGGAAGAGATTGGGCAGTATCGTGATCAGGTTCGCATTGCCCGTGCGTTCACCGTAGCCATTGATCGTGCCCTGAATCAATCGTGCGCCGGCCGTCACACCCGCGAGGGACAGGGCGACGCCGAGACCGGAATCATTGTGGCAGTGCACGCCGACTTTGTCCCCGCCAAATTCAGACACCACCCTTCGAACGATTGACTCAAATTCGCCCACCAGGGTTCCGCCGTTGGTGTCGCACAGGGAGAGGTTCCCAGCCCCGCCCTTGAGGGCTGCCGCGAGGGTTTTCAGTGCGTAGTCAGGATCTGTCTTGAAGCCATCAAAGAAATGCTCGGCATCATAGATGACTTCGCGTCCGTTGGCCGTGAGGTGCCGGATGGAATCCTCGATCATGGCCAGGTTCTCCTCGGGAGTCGTGCGAAGGATTTCGGTGACGTGGAGGAGCCAGGTTTTTCCCACGATCGTGCAGACCGGCATGCCGCTCTCGATCAGCGTCCTTAGCTGGGCATCCTCTTCGGGTTTGGTGTTCGCGCGGCGGGTTGAACCGAATGCGGCCAGTCGCGCATGCTTCAAGCGGAGCTTTTTGGCCTCCTGGAAGAACGTGATATCACGGGGATTAGAGCCCGGAAAGCCGCCCTCGATATAGTCGATACCGAACTGATCGAGCTTTTCGGCAATGAGGAGTTTGTCGGTTACCGAGAAGCTTATGCCTTCACCTTGCGTCCCATCTCGCAGGGTGGTGTCGTAGATCTTGACGGCTTTGTTCATGAAAGCGCAAAGGCTAGGTATCGCCAGGGGGATGAGGCAAGGGGCCTTTTCCGGCGGATAAGCCTACGTTGCATGGAAGGCCCGGATTGCATCGATGACGTAATCGATCTGGGCCACCGAATGATGGGGACTGATCGGCAGGCTGAGAAGTTCACCGGCGTAGCGCTCCGCGACGGGGAAGTCACCCCTTTTCCATCCCAGATCCTGATAGGCGTGCGATAGATGCGGTGGGGTTGGATAGTGGATCTGTGTGCCGATGCCACGTTCGGTGAGAAAGGACTGCAATGCATTCCGTCGCCGGGTTCGGATGACATACAGGTGCCACACGGGCGTCGACCAGGGAGGCACGGGAGGCAGGACGAGGTCACCCAAGCCCGCGAGACCTGTGTTATATCGTGCCGCCAGGCGCTGCCTTCGATGGTTCCATTCTGCGAGCAGAGGAAGCTTTGCTCGCAGGAAAGCCGCCTGCAGTTCGCTCAGGCGCGAATTCATGCCCTTGTATTCGTTCTGGTAGCGAATCTTCGAACCATAGTTGCGAAGATGCCGGATCTTTTCGGCAAGCGCGTCGTCCGATGTCAGTACGGCACCGGCATCGCCGAATGCTCCCAGGTTCTTCGAGGGATAGAAGCTGATGCCTGCAATATCTGACAGTGAGCCCGACTGCCTGCCCCGGCAGAGCGCTCCGTGGGACTGCGCGCCGTCCTCGATCAGGAGCAGGTTGTGTTTCCGCGCCAGGATTCGGAGAGCATCCATATCGCCGACGTGCCCATAGAGATGGACCGGCATGATTGCGCGGGTGCGTGGCGTGATGCATGCCTCCACGTTGGCGGGATCCAATGAATAGTGGCCTTCCGCTGGTTCGGACGGCACCAACGCGGCTCCGACCTGGGAGACGGCCAGCCAACTGGCAATGTAGGAATGCGAGGGTACAATGACCTCGTCACCCACACCGATACCGGCGGCCTGAAGGGACAACTGCAGCGCCTCCAAGCCATTTGCGACTCCGATGCAATGTCGCACCCCCACATTGCTTGCATATTCATTCTCGAACGCCTCCACCTCTCTGCCCAAAATAAACCATCCGGAATCCATGACACGCCGATAGGCAGCATCCGTTTCTGCCCTCAGTTCGTCGTAGGTTGCCTTGAGTTCGAGGAATGGAACGGTCATCGAAGCGATTTTGGGACAAAGGCATGCAGGAACGTTTCATCCACGGCAAGGATTCAGCGGGTCGGCATGTTTTCTTTTGTTTTCGGGCAGAGCATCGCGCGGAATGGTGCCAAAACTGTGGAACTTGCGGCTTGGCGGGCGCGTCTTTGGGAGCCAGCCTGATCCCTCGCATGACATCTCATTGCCGATTTGCAGCCTGCCTTGTTCTCTTCAGTGCGTTCGCTTTTTCAACTCACGCGCAGCTTTCGCCGACGACGAGCGCGGCGTTTGCGCCCGTGGGAGCATTGCCGTCGAGTGGGGCTGTCACGATTGACTTGACGAGTCATTTCAGTGTTTCCGAGGTGCCCACTCAGCAACTGGTTCGGTTCGTGACCTCAAGCGGAACCGTGGTGGTGGAGATGCTGCCCGATGTAGCGCCGCTCAATGTAGCCAACTTCCTGGGCTATGTCGACAGCGGGACCTACACGAATACGGTCATCCACCGGGCTGCGGTCTTCGATCGCACCACCACGACCGCAGCAATCGTTCAAGGAGGGGGATACAAGCTGCCTGCGCCCGTCATGCTTCCCGTTACTGCACTGACACCGGTCGCCCTGGAGCCTGTGTTGCCCAACACACGGGGGACTCTGGCTGCTGCAAGGCTGGGCAGCGATGTGAATTCAGCGACGACAGAATGGTATTTCAATGTCGCTGACAACACGAGGACGCTGGGCACCATCGTGAAGGATGACGCAGGAAATGAAGTGAGCGTCACACCGGCCTATACGGTATTTGGAAAGGTCGTTGCCGGAATCGAAACGGTGGATGCGCTCGCGAACCAGACGCGCATGAACATCGGGAGCGTCTTTCAGGATTTTCCGTATCGTGACTATCAATTCGACCGGCCGATGTCCGCTGCGAACACGATCGTGGTTTCAAGCGTGGCGCGGATAGGCGTCTATCCTGGGAGCGGCGCGGGTTTGCTCGAATTTTCCGCCCAGAGTTCCGACTCAGCAATTGCTGCGGTGACGGTTTCAGGGTCGACATTGAGCATTCAACCTGGAGCGCGACTGGGGACTGCAGTGATTGACGTCAAGGCGAAGGTTCTGGGGATTGAGGTTGTCGAGTCATTCAACTTTACGGTCTCGGCGAATGGTTCTCTGGGTAGCGTCGCTGCGGATCAAGTCAGCCCAGGCAAGGCCAGGGGACGCCTCAGCAATCTTTCCGTGAGGTCGTTTGCGGGCACCGGTGATCAGACCTTGATTGCGGGTTTCTCGATCGCTGGCTCCGGAGCGAGTCCCTTTGTCCTGCGGGGAGTCGGACCCAGCCTGACCAGATTCGGTGTCAAGGGCATCCTGTCGGATCCGCTCATCGAACTTTTCGATTCAAGGCAGACGCTCGCGCGGTCCAACGACAATTTCTCCGGGGCCGAGGATGGCCGCTCGATCGGGGCATTCGCGCTCGACGATGGGGCGAAGGATGCCGTCATTTCGGCTGTGCTTGAACCCGGCGCTTATACGCTCCAGGTCAAGGGCGTTGGGTCGGCGACGGGTGAGGCGCTTGCTGAAGTGTACCAGGCATCCGCGGGGACATCCTCTGAAGTGGTCAATCTATCGGCTCGAGCCAGTCTGCGGACGGGGCAGGTGCTTGTTGGGGGCTTCAATCTGACTGGAGAAACAGGCCGCTCGCTGTTGATACGGGCGACCGGCCCGGGCCTGTCATCCCTGGGCATCAATGGAACGGCTGCCGATCCTTTGGTGGAGGTTTATCGCGGGTCTGCCCGGCTTGCCGGCAACGACAATTGGGAGGGCGATCCTGCCATTGCGGCAGCCGCCGTGCGTGTTGGTGCTTTTCGCATTGGTGATGCCGGGAGCAAGGATGCGGCACTGATGCTCGCGCTTGATCCGGGCAGTTACACGGTTCACGTGCGCTGCGCTGATGGAGATTCCGGCATGGTGCTCCTTGAAGTGTACACGTTGCCCTGACGCAGGAAATTTTTGCACTGAAGGAAGTGTCTCGGAAAACTCCGAGACCGGGCACAGCGCTACATCTTGAACGATGAGCTGAGCTGGAAGACTGCGCTCACAATGGCGTAGGCGATGAATCCGACAAAAACGAACACGCTCATCAAGACACCGCTGGCGATGATTTTCGTGAAGACGTTCAACTGTTGGGAAATCTTCTGTTGGTAGGTGAGTGAAACCTTCTTCAGGGCGGGCACGATGTTGCCGGTATTTTCGCCGACCGACAGTTGGTCGAGGACGAGGTCGGGAAAACAGGCTGTCCGTCCCAGCGCCTGGGAAAGGGCCTCGCCTTCGAGGACACGGTTCGAGGCTTCGTCAAAGGCACGGTGATGGACCGTGTTGACGATTTGCCTGGCGGTCATTCGCAGCGCCTCGACAGTCGTGATCCCGTTCTCGAGCAGCACGCTCAAGGTCTGTGAAATGGATAGCACGGTTCGTGAAACCGCAAACGGGCCGATCAAGGGGAGCTTGAGCATTGCGGCGTCAATTGCCTCGCGCCCGGGGCGCGTCTTGTACCAACGCCAGAATGCAATGGTCGCCATCGCCCCGCCAATGAGCAGGAACACACCGTAGTGAATCAGGAAGTCGGAAGTTGCGACCAGGATTCTTGTCGATGCGGGCAGTTCACCACCCAATGCGGACAGGAGCGTCTGCAGTTTCGGCAACAGGTAGAACAGGAAGAAAAGAATCACGCCGACCGCGACGAACATCATGAACACAGGATAGGCGAGGGCGGATACCAGTTGCCGTCGCAGCTCACGTTGCTCGGTCAGATGCGCAATGATGCGTTTGAGGACGTCATTGAGCGATCCTGTTGCCTCGCCGGCCTGGATGAGATTCACGGACGCGCTGTCAAACACCTCCGGAAAGGCCAGCATTGCAGTCGAGAGCGAGGCTCCTTCGCCAATGCGTTCCCAGAGGCCGCCACTCAATGCGCGCAACTGAGGCTCCTTGATGCGGACCGAGAGCAGCCGGATGGCTTCTCCGGCGGAAAGTCCGGATGATGTCAGGTCCTCCAGTGCCGTGAGAAAGGGAAGTCGTTCGCGACGGGATGGCCCCTTGGTTACGCCTCTGCGCCGCGGAGAGGGGGGCTGGGCAGTGGCATGCGATTCTGGCGGATTCGCTTGCGGCTGCATCCGCACGGTCCGGGCAGGCTTTTTTCCCAGTGCAGCGTCCTCATCGATCCGGAGAGGGGTGAGTCCACGAGCGGAAAGGAGGCGCAGGGCTTCCTTGCGTGAAGCTGCCTCGATCGATGAAGACGACGAGATTCCGGCGCGGTCACGGGCGGTGTAGGAGAAGCGGGGCATGTGTCGCCTGCTATTTCTCCGTCACGGTGACGACGCGCAGGACCTCGTCCAGCGTGGTGTAACCGTCGCGAACCTTTTCCCATCCGCTCTGCTCCAGTGTGCGCATGCCTTGTCGCCGCGCGCATTGCGTCAGGGATCGGGTGCTTTCGCGCTTGAGAATCAGGTCGTGGAGTTCGTCGTTGGGTTTCAGGATTTCAAAGATTCCGATGCGGCCCCGGTAGCCGGTGCCGCGGCAGCGGTCGCATCCGACAGGGGATTTCAGTGTCTGGATCAGGTCCGCCTCCGCGGGATCCAGGCCGAGGATGGAAAGCGTGTCGCGCAGCTTTGCCGTGGTCACCGGTGCAGGCTTGCAGCAGTCGCTGCAAAGTCGGCGCACGAGGCGCTGGGCGATGACCAGTTCGATGGCGGATGCCACGAGGAAGGGCTCGATGCCCATGTCGACGAGGCGTGTGATCGCGCCCGGGGCATCGTTGGTGTGGAGCGTGGAGAAAACAAGGTGACCGGTCAGCGAAGCACGGATGGCAATGTCGGCGGTTTCCCTGTCACGAATCTCTCCCACCATGATGACATCCGGATCCTGGCGGAGGACGTGGCGAAGGGCGCCTGCAAAGGTGAGGCCGATCTCTGGGCGAACCTGCATCTGGTTCACTCCCGGTACTTCGTATTCAATGGGGTCCTCGATGGTGACGATGCGAAGATCCGTGGAGTTGATCTTGCGCAGGAATGCATTGAGGGACGTCGATTTGCCGGAGCCGGTCGGGCCGGTGACGAGAACAATTCCGTGGGGATAGTCGAGGACCTGCGCAATCTGCCGTTGCTCATCCGCGCTCATGCCGAGGCGTTCCATCGTATACGCTTCCTTCTTTTGATTCAGAAGGCGCAGCGAGATCGATTCGGCGTAAATGGTGGGAATGGTGGAGACCCGGATGTCGAGCGTTGATCCGGCGGCCTTGAAATTGATACGCCCGTCCTGGGGAAGTCGCTTCTCGGAAATGTTGAGCCGCGCCATGATCTTGAGTCTCGAAATGATCGCATCCTGGAAGCGGAGCAGATTCTCGGGAACCGGCACCGGAACGAGCAGGCCATCGACGCGATAGCGGATGCGAAGCTGGCCTTCCTGTGGCTCGAAGTGGATGTCGGTTGCGCTGTCCGAGACGGCTTGAGAGATGACGTCCGTCACAAAGCGCACGACCGCCGCGTCCTCATCCACCGTTTCCTCGGCCTGCGCCTGCGTGACCGCTTCGGGTGCAAGGTATCCCTCGTCGCCATCATCAAGCGAACCCGATCCCACGCCGAAGTTCTCAATGATGAGTTGCTGCACGCGCTCGGGCACGGCGAGATGCCACACCAGCGGCCGGGGGGTGAATGTCCGCATCCAGTCGATCATCGTTTCGTCTGGAAGCCATGCGGTGGCGAGGTGCAAGGGAGCCTGCGCTGTCAAATCGTCGTCCTGCGCTGCATCCGAAGTCTGTGCAAGCAGGATTGGGATGATCTGGTAGTCGTGCACCAGACGTGCGGGAAGAAGGCCCCGTGCTCCGGGGTCGGTCTCCAGGTTGGAGGCGATTGTGAGCCCGCTGGCGGTTGCGAGTGTGGTGAGGGCGTCGGCCTCACTCAGTTCAAGGATTGTTGCTAGTTGGACCAGCCGCTGCCCGCGAGGAGCCTCGTTGATGGCCTGCAACTGTTCGGGTGACAGTCGCTCCGCAATGGACTGGGGCAGGGTTTCAGTTGAAGTCGTGAGCGTGGGCATGTCGGACGCTTCGTGGTGGGGCAACGGGATGCTGATGATGTCCGTTGCGCGATGAAAGCTTTCTATGGCCGACGCAGATTCGGATCAGTCAAGGGCCTGCCAGCCTCTTTGTCTGCCTTGGATTCGGTTGCGGGCGCATCTGTCTGCAAGTCTAGGGAACGCTGCACCGCGAGTGGATCGCTGGACGTCTGGATCTTGGCCATGGCATCCGCGGTGGTGTCCTCGATGGTGCGGATGACATGGGGGCGGATAAAAACCATGAGTTCGGTGCGTTTGACTGAACCCGAGCGCGGGCCCAGGAGGTCACCGAGGATGGGGATCGGGCCGAGGCGACTGCGCGACTTGCTCACGGTGCTGTTCTGATAACCGCCGAGCGCGACGATCTCCTTGTCGCCTACATTGAGGAAGGACTTTGCCTCACGCTTGTTGATGGACGGCTGCTGCAAACCATCGCCCAGGGGAACGTCGAGTCCGAAGGCATTGAAGGTCTGTTCAATTTCAAGCTGCACGGTGCCATCCGCGCCGATGAGGGGCGTGATCGCCATTTTGATACCCGCCTCCTGTTGGGTGATGCTTGAGCGCAGCGCCGCGGAATTCGCGGAAGTGCTTGTGCCAATGGTGTCGAGGGCCTGGATCTGACCGAAGACCGGACGCGACTCGCCCACAAAGATTTCGGCCTTCTTGTTGTGGGTCGTGGCCAGCGTCGTGTTGGCGAGGATGGTGACCTTTGACTTCACGCTGTGCGCCGTGAGGGAGAGGATGCCTGCGAGGCTGTATCCACCGTCACCACGGGTGATGGTGGCGAAGCCCGACGGGTTGCCGCTGGAGTCGACCTCGCCTCCCCCTATGGCAACTCCTGGGCCGCTGGTCACAAATCCGGTGAGTTTGTTTCCCTCGAACTTGAGCCCGAGTGCGTTGATTCCGGTGGCATCGGAGTTTTCGCTCGAGACCTCTGCGATCACGACTTCGATCCGGACCTGGGCCAGCAGGATGTCGATCTTGCTAACCAGATCTGAGATCAATTGGATATCGCTGATCGTTCCTGAGATGATGACCGCGTTGGAACGTTCGTCGGGAAGAATCGTAACCAGGGTGCTGAATTCATTTGATCCCTCGAGGAGATTGGCGGGCAGTCCCGCTGCGGCAAGTGCGGCACCGGGCCCCTGCGCTCCGGGTGCGACCGGTCCGACGATGGGTGCGGTTGGGCCCGTCTGATTGGGGCGTACCGATTGCTGGCCTGCTTTTGAGGCTGCCTGGTTCTGACCGCTTACGAGCTGACTGAGCAGCGAAGCGACTTCCTTTGCGTTCGCATGCTTCAGATGAATCACCTCATTTCGCGTCGTGGGGTCGGCCTTGACGTCGAGCTTCTTGATCAGGCTGTCAAAAAACGGATGCTGGCGGGGATCGGAAATAACGATTACCTGATTGGTCCTGTCATCCGATGAATAAGTGGTGGCCGTTCCGAGCTGATTCTGCACTGCCCCCTGAAGCATGGTGCGGAGCTGATTCACCAGCACGGAAGCCTTTGCGTATTGGAGAGGGTAAAACTTTGGTGTGATGTTTTCAGTGATTGGCCTGTCGAGTTTCTCGAGCAGGGATTCGATTCGTTGGAGCGTGGATACCGAATCGGTGATCATAACCGCATTCGACTTGTCGAAAATGACCGGTCCGCCGAGCTGAGGATTGAGAAACTGGGTCATCTGGGGGCCGAATTCCGAGGCCCTTAAGAATTCCAGGTTGAAGATCTTTGTCATGATCACCCCGCTCGCAGGAAGGTCCTGCGCACGCCCCTCGACCATCCTGGGTGCTTCGGTGCGAACATTGGGCAAAGGAACAACCTTGATGAAGCGATCGCCCATGGGTGACAGCCCGATCTGGTTCATGGAGAGGATGGATTCGAGTGCCAGAAACGCCTCGGATTTCATCATCGGCCGCGAAAAGGAGAAGGACATCTGCGTCGTCGGCAGCGCTGCCGGACGAATGACCGTCCGTCCGGTCCATTGTTCAATGAGTTGCAGCGCCGACTCAATCGTCAGGTCCGGCACCTTCATCGATTCGAACAGCTCGTCATTGATAACGAGTGACTTCAATGCTTCAGACTGTGGGGGCCGGGGGGAGGCGGTGTCCTGGGCATATCCGACCGCAGCGGCGGCAAAAATGACGATGAACAGCGTGCGGAGGATCATGCTTGCGGGTATTGAAGTGCCATCGGACGAGCGATGGGAAAGTAAAGGTAAAGGGATTGAAGAAAACTCCACAAATTGTAAACCGCGTTGTCGGAAACGATGTGAGATCCTGACTGATCGGAGAAAGTTGCCATGAGTTAGCCCTTGCGGGGAGGAATTTCGAAATTCACGGTTTTGCACTGCGATGCCCAATAGCTTTGGAAAACTCTTTACGATTTCAACCTGGGGCGAGAGCCATGGTCCCGGTATCGGTGTAGTCATCGACGGCTGCCCGCCTCGTCTGCCCATAACGCCGCAGGAAATTCAGGCTGAACTCGATCGACGGCGTCCTGGCCAGAGCGAGATTGTCACTCCGCGAAAGGAATCAGATCTGGTGGAAATCCTGTCAGGAGTCTACCAGGGAAGAACGACCGGCGCCCCTTTGGCCCTGTGGGTGCGGAATTCGGATCAGCGTCCCAGTGCCTATGACGAGATGGCGGACAAGTTTCGTCCCTCGCACGCCGACTATACGTATCATGTCAAATTTGGCATTCGCGATCCAAATGGAGGTGGTCGCAGTTCGGCGCGGGAGACCATTGGACGCGTAGCGGCGGGCGCTATTGCAAAAAAGCTGTTGGCAGGTCTGGGAGGCAAGAATTTGCCCGGAGTGGAGATTCGGGCATTTATAACGCAAATTCACGATATTTCTATCCCGCCTGATGCGGTGAAATCGTTTCCCAGTCTTGTTGAGGTCGAGGCGTCTCCGGTGCGCTGCCCGCACCCGGCGACGGCGGCAGCCATGATTGAGCGGATCAAGGCAATGCGAAGTGAGGGAGACTCCGTTGGAGGCGTGATTGAATGCCGTGTGCGCGGCATACCGGTGGGCCTGGGGGAACCGGTATTCGACCGGCTGGAGGCTGACTTGGCCAAAGCGATGTTGTCTCTGCCTGCCACCAAGGGATTCGAGATCGGCAGTGGTTTTGGAGGAACTCGAATTCGAGGTTCTGAGCACAACGATGTGTTTGAGTCCCGCGAAGGACGCATCCGAACCGCAACGAATCGCAGTGGAGGCGTTCAGGGGGGCATTTCGAACGGCGAAGAACTCGTCTTCCGTGTCGCCTTCAAGCCCACTGCGACCATACTTCGTGCGCAGGCAACGGTTGATGTTGCCGGCCGGACGGTTGAGCTCATGGGCAAGGGAAGGCATGATCCCTGTGTCGTACCGCGAGCGGTTCCGATTGTTGAAGCGATGACGGCACTGGTCCTGGTGGACCACTGGATGCGTCATTTCGCGCAGACGCGCTCCTTCGAAATCTAACCAAACGCGCGCTGAGGTGTTGCCGTACGTGCCGCCTGCCAGGGCTTGCCGGCTGAACCCGCGCGATAGATCCTCCTCGGAATGACGACCCAGCAGCGTCCTTTGTTCTACATCATACTCGGCACTCCAGGATCCGAGCGCCGATCCGTACTCGTTGACCTGATCGCGGATGGCCTGGGTGAAGGTGATTGCGCGCTGACCTTTCTCCATGAGGCTGAGGCGGGCAGCGAATTTGATCGTGCTTTGGGCGAATTGAGGACGTGGCACTGGGAAGCGGGAGGTGTAGCTGCTGAGATGCCCTCCAGCATTTCCGATGTGTCGGACGCTGCGGCGGACAAACATCTTTTCAGCCATGTATTCTTTGTCGCCGAGGGAGCGGGCAATCCGGTTGATCAGATCGAGGCCATCAAGGCCTGGATCGCGCCCTTTGATGTGGAGTTTGCCCGGGTGATCACATTCATCAACTGCACGCTCGCGAGTTGCCACCCGCAGTTGGCTCCGTGGTGGGACGCCTGCGTGCACTTCAGCGATGTTGTGCTCCTTTCCCATCGGCTGGGTGTGCCCAACAAATGGATCAGCGATTTTCAGGAGCACTATCGGAGCAAGTTCATTCCGGCGCTGTTTGAGTTCGTCAAGGACGGCAGAGTGAAGAATCCGGCTCTGGTGCTTGAGCCCCAGGCGAGGCGGATGACGCAGGTCTTTGATGAGAATGATCTGGACTGGAGCCTCGCGCGGAAGCTGGCGCCGGATGCGGAGATCGAGTTCGGTGCCGACGATGAAGAGGATGGAGAGACCGAGCCGGGCGATGATGTCGATGGCGCACCAGCGGCAGAACCCTATTTCGAGCGCCGCGCAAATGGGTCGAGGGTGATCGAACTGCCAGACATCCGGAAATTTCTTGGCAAGCCGTGAGGACCCGCATTGTCCCACCGACACCGGAAAACATCGAACGCCTGACGCGCGTGCTGAGGCGGGGAGGAGTCGTGGCGGTGCCGACGGAAACCGTCTACGGATTGGCGGCCAATGCGCTGAATGAGGCAGCCTGCGCGAGAATCTTTGAAATCAAGGGGAGACCATCGACGGATCCTCTCATCGTGCATGTGTCCTCGTTGGCCGCCGCGGAAGAGATCGCGGTGTTCAATGAGGAGGCGCGTCGGCTGGCGAAGGCCTTTTGGCCCGGGCCATTGACGATGGTACTTCCAAAACGAACCTGCATACCCGACATTGTAACTTCGGGACTGGATTCAGTTGCGGTGCGGATGCCGCGTCACAAGGCCTTTCGTTCCCTCCTCG
>CAUJJL010000200.1 GCA_963205455.1 Verrucomicrobiota bacterium | reverse complement strand
GAGCTCTGAATCCCGCGGATCTGCTCAACGCCCTTCGCGTAGTCCAGCCTGGCCTTGAGAAAACTGTCGGACGCAGGCTGGGCGGCCTCGGCTGCCTTCGCAGCGTCGGCGTGCTGCTGGTTGACAATGTCGAGATACGTGGCGCCCGAGTTGAGCGAGGAGAATGCGGACGGTACGCGGGACGACGGTGCCGCCTCCCTTGCCTTCGCGAGTGCACGATCGGCATCCGCGAGAAGTTGTTCTGCCGATGCAATCGACTGCAGGGTGAGGTCGACGATGCGTGCATTGGCCGACGATGGGTCGCGCTTGAACTCTGCGCGCGCGGTTTCAAGTTCCGCCTTGCGGGCTTGCACCCGGGCCTCCGCCTCATTGCGTGCCGATTGATAGATGTCCGTCCGGTCGAGGAAGCCGAGTGACGTAACCAGCCCGGAGGTGTCGGTCTGGTTGAGCAGGAGTGTGCCGTTTCGTGCTCCCGCAGGATCGGTCATCCATTTTCCTATCAGGGATCGCAGCGCCTCGGCCTGCACCGGATCGGTTGCCTGGGATGTCGCCTCCAGCAGGCTGCGACGCTGCGTGTCACCGACCAGCAGGCGCATCTCCTTGTCGGAAAGGCCCTGATCGAGTTCGACCTTGTCGGCGATGGAAAGACTGCCGGGATCAGTTCGCGCCCTTTCCGTCAATTCCCCGAGCCGTTTGAGGTGTGCCTGCGCGTTGCCGACGTCGTTGAAGTAGGAGGAGAGGGCAGTGCGGCGGTCCAGCTCCTCCAACTCGAGTGATGAGAGGGTTTCTTTTGCAGACTTTCCGGAGTCGGCCACCCGGCGCTGGAGTTCGGCCAGCCGTGAGGCATTGTACTCCGCGGTTGATGCGGTGTAGGCGGCATTGTCACGGGCAGCGGAGAGGGCCGCAGACTGGACCATCGCCTGATTGATCGCGGCCTTCTTTGCCGACTCCAGGGCGACAAGCTGTGCTTCCAAGGCCGCACGCACAGGAGCGGGTAGCCCGGCTGTGCTCAGCAAGGTTGACCAGATCTCGTTTGCCGCCTTGGACAGCGAATCCACGCTCGCCTTTGTCTGCGCGATCGCTGCGGTGAGCTGGTTGAACCGATCTGCCAGCGCGGGATCGTTGCTGCCCGCGACGGCAGCTGCGGTTGCGGTTTCGATGCGTTGGCGGTTCAGATTTGCCGAGGCCTCGGCGTAGGCCCTTTCGGCCTGCGCGAGGGCCTGATTGAGCGCGGGATCATTCTTGCCGAAGGCGGCGGCCTGGGCGGCACGCAAGTCGCTTTCGGCCCTGGCATAGGCCGTTTCCGAGGCGAGCAGTCCGCGTGCGTGCGCCTCGTAGTCGGAAGTCAGGAGCTCCTGGCGCGCTTGTGCAGCTTTGCGCTCAGCTTCGCGTGCAGGATCAGGCGCCGTGTCGGGCGGCGGAGTCGAAGGCGCAGCGGCCTCGCGCGCTGCGGCGAGCACCGCGGGATCGTTGACACCTGCGGCTGAAAGACGCGCCTCCCGTTCCTCGCGGAGCCGACGCATCTCCGGATTCTCGTACTTCACCCAATTGCCGTTTTCATCGAGAACCTCAATTGTCGAGGCGCCGTTTTTGAGCGCCTCCTTGGCCGCCTCCCGCTCGATCGCGAGAACTGCCGCAGTTTCCAGCACAGTCTTGCGGCGTTCCGCGTCGTCGCCCACATAGCCGTTGAACTTGTCCACGAAGGCGTCGATCCGTTGGGCAATTTCCCCCGCCCGCTCCTGGGCAAATGCTAGCTGACGCTCCAGCTCTTTTCGAGTGGCTGTCGATTTTGTCGCGGCGATTTTTTCCTGAATCTCACCGATGGTTGTCATCCATTTCCGGTAGGCGTCCTGATCGCGCTGCTGGTCGTCGAGGTGACGCGCCAAGTCGTTGAGCTGGGCCTTCTCGAAGCCCTTGGCTTCCTGTTCGGAGATGTAGAGCGTTTTCCCATGGGGGTCGATCAGTGGACGCCCGTCCGTGCCGACGTAATAGGCCTGGGTCTTGCCGTTCACCGTCTCGTAGCGCACACCATACGCGGCGGCGCGCGCCTCACGGACATCGGCAACTGTCGCTGAGGTGATTCCATAGGCGGCCAGATTCACTTCAGGTGCCAGTGCAGCGATGGGAGACCCCTGCTGCACGCGGGACGACAGATCCCGGAAGGAGCGCGACTCGTTGAAGAGCTCGGTTTCTTTTTCGCGCAATTCACGTTCTAGGTTCCTGCGTTCGGTCGGTGACGGGTCGCGAAGGAGTTCGGCACGAATGGCGTCGATCGAACTGGCGAGCGACTTGACCTTGTCTGCTGATGCGAGTGCGGATCGCTCGGCATAGGTCAGCTCGGATTGCACCACACGCTGTGCCGATCGATTGGCAGCATGCATGTCGTCGATGAGCGCGTTTTCGAGCGAAGATCGTGTATTGGCGAGCTGATCGAGCTGCTTCTGAATTTCGCGCTGGCGGTCGCGCCGTTGCGAGGGCGTGAGGGAGTCGTTCGTGTTGAGATCATCCAGGTCCCTGAGCAACTGCTCCTGTGCACTCGTGACCTGTTGCAATTGCGCAAGGCGTGCCGTGGTTTGGGCAAGGATGGCCTGTGCCTGTGCTCGCTGCGCAGGAGTGCCGTGTTCCGCGAGGTAGAGGGTCTCGCGACTGACGCCCATGACGTCGTCGCCGAACAGTGCGGCAGCGACCTTCTCGCGATAGCTGCCATCAAGCGTGGCGAGGTTGCTTGCGGTGCGTGCGGGGCGCCCCGTGCGCTGGTCGATGATATCGCCGTCCTCGTTGAAACTGAATCGTCCGTCATCTTCAAGGACGCGACGCAGGGCGTCGTTGATTGATTCCCCAGGTCGCACCTCGAGGTCGAACTCACGATCATTCAAAGCAAAATTCCGGATGGTGTAGCCGAAACTGTCGCGGAGATTGTTCTCGAGTTCCTTGAATTGTTCCTTTGGGGAGGGCGGTGGAACACCTGGCCGTTCCGGTTCCCGGCGGTAGGTCAGCAGGCTGGAAAAACCCGGCGCGCGCTGATCCATGGCTTCGCGATAATCGGCATCGTATTTTGCAGCGGCTTCACCGCCCAGAATCACCCTGCCATCGGCATCCACCCAGTTGCCGCTGGCGGTGCGTTGCAGATTCATGCTGCTCAGAGCGTCATCGAGGGCGGATTGCAGGCTTGAGAAGCCATCGACCGAGAACTCCATCCAGCGGCCGTCGGCCAGCTTGACGCGCACGGTGCGCGGTTTCGCATCGAGCATGGAGTCGAGCACCTGGGCACCGGCCTTGGAATTGCGACGCACGAGGTTCCCTGTCCGCGGGTCCTGTATCCATTCCCCGGATGCCAGCATCTCCGCCCGCTTCTCCTGCTGCTGCTGGGCGTAGGTTTTCTGGTAGAAGTTGCCGTCGGCATCGCGCGCGAAGAGATCGCTGCGATCCCGCAGCATGCGCTCCTGATACTGGGCATCGGTTTCCCAGTTCAGTTTGGAGCGGCTCGCCGCTTCACCCAGGATGGCCCGTGCCTTTTCAGGCGGGATCCCACGCCGTTGCATGTCGAGACAGGTGGTCACGCGTCCAAAGCCTCCCAGGCGGCTTTCAAGGAAAGTCTTGTATTCGTCGAGGTCCTTGAAGGTGTGACTCCATCCCATGCCGCCGATTCGCGAATTGAACAATTTCTGGAGGTAGGCCGGGTCCTGGAGGTCGCTCCGCTTGTGCACGATGCCGAACTGGCCCACGCGACTTTGAGCAAACTGCTGAAGCTCGGTCTCGTCCTTGAAGGTATGCGTCCATCCCAGCCCACCCACGCGTGCCTTGAACTGTTCTGCGATGTACTCCGGATTCTGCAGGTCGCTCTTGAGGTGAACGATTCCGAGTCCACCGATGCGGCTCTGGGCAAACTGCTGAAGTTCGCGTTCGTCCTTGAAGTCCTGAGCCCAGCCGTAGGCACCCACACGTTCGCGGATCGACTGAACGAGTTCCGAGGTCTGGTTCACTCCCGGCGCCGGAGACCCTGCGGCGGAGGGCGCGGGGGGCGCGGCCGCTGAAGAGGAAATCTGCCGTAGCATGGCGCGATTCTGCGCGTCGGCTGCGTCAGCATAGGCGATCCGATCCGCGGTCGAAGCACTGGCTCGGGTTGCGGCGGGAGGCGCTGGCAGGGGCTGAATCCTGTCGGCTCCGACTGCTGCCGGATCGGCGATCAGGGTACGACGTGCGAGGGAAGCCTGGAGCGACAAACCGGGCGAAACGCCCAGATCGATCGCGGCATTCCGTGCGGCAGTGAGCCGATCCTGGTCGGCCTTCTGGATGATCTTTTCGATCTGCACTGGGTCGCTATCCCGGGTGGCGAGCGTCGTAAGGTTCGTATCCAGGCGTGCGCGGGCGGTGGCAAAATCCTTGAGGCCTTGATCGAGGCCTGGAATTTTTGTCACCAAGGGCCTGAGATTGGCCATCCCGTCTGCCAGAGCCTTGTCCGTGGTTGCCAGGTCCTGGGCAGCCGCGCTGCGTGCGGCGGCGTCCGGAGGCACTGCGCCAGAGTCGGCAGCCGCGATGCGGGCCTTTAGAAGCGCGCTCGTACGGGCGTACACGGGGGCCTGCGATCCGATTGAGCGGATTGCGGGATTGGAGGCGCGCTGGAGCAGGGCATTGATCGTCAGAGCGGCACCTTCCAGTTCGGCATCGGCATGCGCGACCTCCGGTGCTCCCTGGGAAAGCACGACGGCCGCCTCAATTTCGCCAGCGGCCGACTTGGCCAGTTCCACCCGCCGCCGATGCAGTTCCAGGCGTTGGGGAGTCAATGCCGATGCAGCGGGCTGAACTTCCACGATCGAGTGATCCTTGCCAAGGGTCACCAGTTTCTGGATACGATCGATCCCGACCCTTTCGAACCCCGCTGTCGCGTTGACCGTTCCCTCCTGAATGCTGCGGGCGGCGAGCAGGGCATCGCGTCCCACCACTTCTGCATAAAGAACCTGCGCAGCGACGCCATCAGCGGCGGAGGACGAGACCACCTGTGCGGCCTTTGCATTCAGGGAGACAAGCTTGTCCTGGAGGGGAAACTCCCGCCGGATGCGCTGCACGATGGTCTGCGCGCTGGTGACATCCTTTGACTGGATCGCATAAGCGATCGCGCCTTTGTTTTCGGCTTCGGAAGCACCGGTCAATTCCTTGAGGGCAGCGATGGCAAGCTCGTTGGCGCGGGGAGATTTCTGATCGATTGCGATCGCGGCCTCTTCGACACGGTTTCGAATGGAGGGCGTCCGCAGCGCATCAAAGAGCCGGGTTGCCACGACCGTGTCGTCATCGGTCAGGAGCGGATGGATGGGCACGCTTCCGACGTTGCGGGAGGCTGTGAGAATGAGGTCTGCATAGGTCTCGTCTGGCGACGCGAGCGTGGCGTCGACCACCTTGATCCGCGATTGAACGGCCTCGGATACGGCTGTCAGGCCGGACTCATGCTCAAGAACGGACGATGGGCGGGCATTGATTTGCGCAAGGTTGCTGATGCTCTGCCCCAATTGGCGACCGCTGAAGTCCCCGGGAATCAGGTCCGCGGCCGCGGTGTTGTAGGCTTCCTCCGTGGCGCGATCCAGATTGCGTTTGACGGCTGCAGTAACGGGATCGACACCCATGGACTTGAGCGCATCTGCGCACGGGTCGTCGACAAAGGGACGTGGAGTGGGCGTTGGTGGCTTCGGTTTTTTTGTCGGAGTGGGCTTCGGAGTGGGTGTGGGCGTGGGGCGTTTTTTCGGAGTGGGAGTCGGCCGAGGGCGCAGCGTTGGAGTTGGTCTGGGCCTTACGCTCGGCGAGGGCGTGAGAGTTGGCGAAGGCGTGGGTGTCGGGTAAATGTCAGTTCCAGGAGGCGGACCTCCGCGTCCGCAAATTCTGCTCTCGTCCAGGGCAATGCCGAAGACGCCCGCGTGGGACAGATGTTCGGAGTAGCTGAACTTGCCGAGCAGATTTTCCCCGGCACTGGTGAGGCTTTGTGATCGTGAAAGTGCTCCCGCGATATTCTCCATCGCGGCATTGCGCGCGGCCACCGATTCCTGCATGCGGCCGATCGCATCGCTCGACTTCTTCAGGAACTCGTTGACCTCTGCGTCGGACAACGGCGGCTCCATGCAGGGGCCCTTCGGGGTATCCACCGTGTACATGGCAACGGTCAGGCCTCCGCCGAGCTTCCGCGCCTGATCCTTGAGCTTGCCCTGCTCGGCATCAAACTGGGCGGCCTGTTCGCTCAGGAAGGATTGAACGATTTGATCATCGTATTGGCCGGTCGCCTGCTTGATCTGGTATCCGAGCCGGGACTGAGCCCTTTGAACCGATTCCCGGCGGAGCTGGTCGGCGATCTCCACCCAGTGGTTCGGATCTTCGCGCGGACCACTGTGGATTGGGTTGCGATAGGTCAACTCAGGCGCAGCGGTGACCGATGGTGACGGCGTGACCGTGGGGCTGGGTGTGACCTCGGGAGAAGGGGTGGTTGAGGGAGAGGGTTGGACTTCCGGCGGAGGCGTGACGACCACGGCTGGGCCGCTGGGGCCGGGGATAACTGGTGGAGAAGCGACATCCGGAGTGGGTGTGGGCGTTGGCGCCGGCGTCACCTCGGGAGGGGTCGAGATCGCAACGGCAGGAGGCGAAGTGACTATCAGGGTTGGCGTGGGCGTGGGCGCGGCGGCGACGGAGGTTGTTGGCGAAAGCGTCGGTTTGGGGGTGATCGTCGGTGTGGGGACGGTGGGCGGAGGTGTTGCGACAGGAGTGGGTGCGATTGCGACTGGAGGCAGGACGGCGGTAGGAACTGGGGTAGGTGTTGGGGGCGGCGATGTGGGGGTGGGTGTTGGCGGCGGAATCGTCGGTGTCTGTGTGGGTGCAATCGCAACGGGAGGCTGAGTGGGGACCGGTGTGGGTCGAGGGGTCGGAACAGGAGAGGGTGTTGGTGTGGGCGGTACTTGTGTCGGTGTGGGCGCAATTGCGACAGGAGGCTGGGTGGGTATGGGAGTCGGGGACGGCGTTGGAGGTGGCGTTGTCGGCTTTGGGGTGGGTGCGACGACCGTGCCTGGGGTTGGAATGATCTCTACAGGCGGTGTGGACCGGGTTGCGGTCGGTGTCGGGGCCCGTGTCGGCACGGGCGTCGGTGTCGGAGAAGGCCGACTGGCTGCGGGAGGAGTGGGAGCAACCGTGCCGGTACCCCCGGGCTTCTTCAGCAAGGCGCAGCTTGGGCAGTATTGCGCGGGATCGTGTCTGAAGCCGCACGGCTGGACAGGGAAGACCTGCGCCAATGCGGTCGGCATCACTGCAAGGAGGAGGAGGCTTAGGCCACCAAGAATCCTTCGCGTCAGTGCCGACATGGCGGATAACCGGCGGATCAGCTCACGGAGAAAGTGTCAGGGGACGCACGAGATCACCAACGCTCGCGGAAGACGCGTCGCCTCCGGTTCCGGCCATGAAGAGTCCTGACGCCAAGGCTTCCTCCACCTTGAGAATCTCGATCGTGCCGATGGGCTGTTCCTTCCGGCTCAGCACCTGACCGGTGTCGGGATCCTTGATGACCTTGGCGGTGCGAAAGACCTGAAACCGGTCGCCCTGCTTGATACCCGCCTTGGCGCCTGCGTTGATGGAGTAGTCGGATCCTTCAACATCCACGATGCGGCCCTGCCACGGACGTTTCTCGGCATTCGCGGCGAACTGCACGACAGCCTGGGTGATTGCGCGCCGACAGGCTTCGCCCAGAGGGGTCTTCTTGAAGAAGTTGTTTCCCATGGAGATATTGTCCTTTCCAATGGAAAGGTCCCAGGAGGTTCCCCGGAGTTTTTCCGCAACCTTGTAGGTGGCAACAATCTGGCCGGTGGTTGTATCCACGATTCGGATGTCCATGGCCACTTTGCCCTTGGTGAATTGCGGTCCGAGTCCCGCCTTAAGCCCGGAGGGCAGCCCCGCGATGCCGATGCTGAATCCGCCTCCGGAGTTGTCGGATCCAAATTCCGTGATTGCTCCGTAGATCAGCAGTTGAACCCCTGTGAGCTGGCCCAGTTGAGGTCCGGTTGTCTCCAAGACCGCTCTCTGGTTTTTGAGCTCCTGTTCGCTGAGCACCTGGGAAAGGTAGGAGCGTTCGACGACGATGAATTGTTCGGACTCGCTGAGTGCCGTTGCCAGCATCGCGGAGATGCCGCCCCCGATATCCCAGTCGCCGAAGTTCTGCCTGAACGAGCCAATGCAGTCGAATTTCCCGACGGCAACCACCCGTTTGGGACCGGGCAACGGTTTGATCGCCTCGGCGAGAATTTTTTCGGGAGCAGACTGCGGCGTTGCCGCTGCGTGTGCGTTCGCATTTGTGCGCATGTCCCCGGATGCAGGCGGAGCAGAAGCACAGCCGGAGACACAGATCAGGATCGCTCCGCCGTGTATTGCGGCGACAAACGTGTACAGTCGGGATCGACGTACCGGTTGCATGACAGGCAGGGGATGGTGCGCTGAGGGGTTGCGCGGGATGGCCGGATGTACTGGCTTAGTCCCTATTGTATCGGTTGAGCAATCTATTTATCGTGGCGCGCTGATTTTCTGAATCCTGCCAAGGGGAGCAGGATGCTCCCGCCACTATCTCAAGCCGGGCACGACGACGCGTGCCCCTCCAGTTGGGGGGTGATGTCAAGAAGGCGTTTGTCGTCGAGGAGCGATGCCAAAAAGGCGTTTGTCGTTGGGGTCGGCGCCAAGAGGTCGTTCGGCGTTGAGGGCTGTCAACGGGGCGTTCGATGCTGCGTAACGATGCCAATAGAGGGGGAAAGGGTTCCGATTCAGGAGCCGATCGGGTGCCAGGTTGTCTTGAATTCGAGCCAGTCGCGGATGGCGTAGAGGCTTTGGGCTGCATCAGCCATCCAGTCAAAGTGGTCTTCGGCCGGGGTGAGTTTGACGCGCTTGATCGATTCGGCTGCGCCAGATTGCAGGAGTTTGCGCTCGTCGGCGTTGGCGACACCGCCGATGCCGCGAAAATGCTGGTGCGTGGCGAAGGTAGGGAGGAGCTCTTTCCGATAGCCGGTGAGCAGATTGACGACTCCCCCGGGGAGATCGCTCGTGGCGAGCATTTCGCCGAGGATGATCGCGGGGTAGGGCTGGGCTTCGGATGCCAGGGCGACCACGGCGTTGCCGCTGACGATCGCGGGTGCGAACAGGGAAACGAGCGCGAGAAGGGGGGCTTCGTGGGGAGCGATCAGTCCGATGACGCCCATGGGTTCGGTGACGGTGAAGTTGAAATAGGGACCGGACACCGGATTCACGTTACCTAGGACCTGCTCGAACTTGTCCGCCCAGCCGGCGTAGTAGATCAAGCGGTCAACCGAGGCGCTCACCTCGGCTTTCGCTGCCGCTGCCGCGGTGCCGCCCAGCATGATCGTTTCCGCAAGCTCGGTGGCGCGCGCCTCCATCATTTCGGCGAGCCGATAGAGAATCTGACTCCGATTGAAGGCGGTGCGTCGGGCCCAGCCTACACCGGCCCGAGCGGCAGCTTCCACCGCGTTGCGAAGGTCCTTGCGGGTGCACTGCGGCACATGGCCGACAAACGCGCCTAGGCTGTCCTTCAACGGAAAAGTGCGGCCGCTTTCGGAGCGTATGAAGGCGCCCCCCACATAGACCTTGGGTGTCTTGGTGATGATCAGTCGTGCCATGGCATTGTCCTCAGTGAAGCTGGACGTAGTCGGCGAGACCGTGGCGCCCGCCCTCGCGTCCGAATCCGGACTCCTTGTATCCGCCGAAGGGTGACGCCGGATCAAACCGGTTGTAGGTGTTTGCCCAGACAACGCCCGCTTTCAATTCCGTGCTCATCTTCAGGATGCGCGACCCCTTGTCTGTCCAGACACCGGCACTCAGTCCGTACGCCGTGTTGTTCGCCTTTTCGATGGCCTCCTCGACCGTGCGGAAAGTGAGGATGGACAGCACCGGCCCAAAAATCTCCTCGCGCGCCACCCTGTGGCTCTGCTGCACGCCGCTGAGGATGGTGGGGCGGAAATAAAACCCCTTCTCCGGCAGCTTGCACGGCGGTTGGTAGAGCTCGGCCCCGTCCTTGACGCCGATGTTCACCAGCCGACGGATCTTGTCGAGCTGCTCGCGCGAATTGATCGCTCCGATGTCGGTATTCTTGTCGATCGGATCGCCAACACGGAGGACCCGGATGCGATTCTTGAGTTTGGCGAGAACGACCTCGGCGACACCCTCCTGAACGAGCAGGCGCGAGCCGGCGCAGCAAACGTGTCCTTGGTTGAAGAAGATGCCGTTGACCACGCCTTCGACCGCCTGGTCAATGGGGGCGTCCTCGAAGACGATGTTCGCGGCCTTTCCGCCGAGTTCGAGGGTGAGTTTTTTTCCCGAGCCTGCGGAGGCGCGCATGATCTTTTTCCCGACCTCAGTCGATCCCGTGAAGGCAATCTTGGCAGCGGCAGGGTGATTGACCACTGCGGCACCGACCTCACCCGCGCCGGTGACGAAGTTGACCACACCTGGAGGAAGATCGGCTTCCAGGAGGATTTCCGCGAGCTTGAGTGCCGTGATTGAGGTGGTTTCGGCGGGTTTCAGCACCACGGTATTGCCCGTGGCGAGGGCGGGAGCGAGTTTCCACGCGAGCATGAGCAGCGGGAAATTCCAGGGAATCACCTGTCCGACCACGCCGTGCGGTTTCCAGGCGCGCGCACCCGGAAACGCGTACTCCAGCTTGTCGGCCCATCCGGCGTGATAGAAGAAATGTGCCGCTGCCATGGGCACGTCGAAGTCACGCGATTCCTTGATGGGTTTGCCGCCATCGAGCGTCTCGGCGACGGCGAATTCGCGGGCGCGGTCCTGAAGCAGCCGGGCTATGCGGTAAAGGTACTTTCCGCGTTCGCTTCCGTGGAGGCGCGACCAGGCGGGGAAGGCGCGAGTTGCCGCGGCAAAGGCGAGATCGACATCGGTGCTGGCGGCGAGGGCGATTTGCGCGAGGGTCTTCTCGTTGGCGGGATTGATGGATGGGAAATAGGTTCCGGATACCGGTGCAGAAAATTTTCCGTCGATGAAAAGGTCGTAGCGCTGCCTCAGTTTCGGGTCCGCCGTCTCGGGCGCCGGATCGAATGTCCAGAGATCGCCGAAACTCAGTTCCGGTGCCGGGCGTGCGGGCCGGGTAGTGCGTCTTGCTGCTGGGCGTGCGGGCATGGGCGGAAGATCAGTAACTTTCGGTGGCTTCGCTGAAGGTATAGGGAGCCTGGTAGGCACCGGTCTTTTCCTTCACCAGTTGGCGGAGCAGATCATTGAGCAGGGAAGACGCGCCGAAGCGGTAGCGCGCGGGCGTGAGCCAGGCGTCGCCGAGCGTTTCCTTCACGGCAATCAGAAAAGCGAGGGACTGTTTTGCGGTGCGTATTCCGCCCGCGGGCTTCATGCCTATGGCGATGCCTGTATCCAAAAAGTAATCACGGATTGCTTCAATCATCACCTGGTTGTTGCCGAGCGTCGCATTGGAGGATGTCTTGCCGGTGCTCGTCTTGATGAAATCGCCGGGGCGGATGACCCGCATGGCAAGAAAAGAGGCGGCGCGGATGTTGTCGAAGGTCTCGAGCTCCCCTGTCTCCAGAATGACCTTGAGCGTGCGTGATCCGCAGGCCTCGACGACCGCGCTGATTTCGTCCTGAACGCGCCCGAATTCACCGGCGAGAAACGCACCGCGGTTGATGACCATGTCGATTTCATCGGCGCCGTCGGACACGGCTGCGCGGACCTCGGCGAGACGGGTCTTGAGGGGGGACTGACCGCTTGGAAAGGCTGTTGCGACCGACGCGATTTTGACCCGGGATGAATTCCCCAGGTGGCGACGCGCGTGCCGGACCATGGCGGGATAGACGCACACGGCTGCGACGGACGGCAGGGGATCGAGGGATTTGGCTTCCTCCGGAGCAACATGCGGGTGCAGCGCCTTGATGCAAAGCGACGCCACCTTTCCGGGAGTGTCCTTACCCTCCAGGGTGGTCAGGTCCACCATGGAAACGGCTAGCTTCAAACCAAACACCTTGGACGCCTTCTTTATGGAGCGGGTGCCGTACTTCGCGACCCTTTCCTCGATTCCGACAGCATCGACGGAGCCGATTTCATCGAGGAGCCTGCGCGAAGCCGCCGATCCGGTGGAGCTCATGACGGCAAAACCTGCTTTCGCCTTAACGCATTCACAACGGAAATCTCAGGGTCAGCCGCGATCCTCGCTGAATAACCGCATGAAGGCCGAAGAGTTGCACACCTGTTCACAAGTTATTCAGAACCGGCATCAAGACTTGGACGCAATCCAACTCGTTTTCGTTCAAAAATTTCCGTAGTTCTACTAAACAAATAATGCTTGTGGCGGAAGTCGGCGTTTATTTACTCGGAACCAGTGGCTCATCCGGTTGTCAACCCCGACCCTGCGGCGCCTTGCAGCAAATCCCCCAAGCGGCGCTTTGTCCTGATCGTCGTGCTTCTAATGGCGTTGATTGGCGGAGGCATCACCCTGCTCGAAGGCGATTCCCGGATTGCTTTGTTGATCGGCTTTGCGCCCCTGCTGCTCGTCGGACTGGTGTGCCTCTGCGATCCCTGCTGCAAAGGCAGGCATCATCACGACTGAGACAGCCGCGCGACCACGGCGGGGAGCAGCGCGTGTTCCGCTGCATGCACCTTGGCGGTGAGCGATTCGATGGTATCGGAACTTTCGATACGAACCGCTGACTGGTCTAGGATTGGGCCGGCGTCGACCTCGAGCGTGACCTCGTGCACGGTGCAGCCCGTGATCTTTACGCCGCGGCGGAATGCCTGACCGATGGCGTCGAGTCCGGGAAAGCTCGGAAGCAGGCTCGGGTGGAGATTGATGATCCTGCCTTCGAATGCACGCAGGAACGCGGGTTTCAGTACACGCATGAAGCCTGCGAGCACGATGAGGTCGGGGCTGCAGGAATTGACTGCGTTGATGAACCGGATTTCCCCCTCGCCCTCGAGTTTGGTCTTGAATGGGGACGGATCAACGTAGGAAGCGGACACGTTGAACCGGGGGCCGAGCGCGAGGATGCCGGCGTCGGGTTTGTCCGAAAGGATTGCGACCACGCGGGCACGACCGAGGCGACCTGCCTGCTGGGCAAGCAGGAGAGCTTCCGCATTTGAGCCGCGACCCGATCCGAGAATGACAACGCGCATGGGAATGTGAAGAGAGGGCAGCGTCCTAGATTTCGCCCGCGGCCCTGATCTTTTCGATCAGGCGTGTGGTGCTGAATCCCGGGAGGAAGGGCAGGAACGTGATGGCCGCACCGACCTTCTGCAATGCCGCCCGTTCACCGGGATCGAGTTTGTCGAGGGTATAGTCTCCGGCCTTCGTGTAGATGTCGGGTTTCAGTGCCAGAATTTCCTCTGTCAGGCGAGGCTCGCGGAAGATCACGATGCCGTTGACGCACTCCAGTGCGCCGAGCGCGAAGGCGCGTTCGATCTCCGTCTGCACCGGACGGGTCGGGCCCTTGAGGGCTTTTACGCTCGTGTCGGCATTGAGCGCAACAAACAGTGCGTCCCCCAGGGCGTGTGCCTGTTTCAGATACGAGAGATGTCCTGTGTGCAGGAGGTCAAAGACTCCATTCGTGAGAACGAGCTTTCTGCCCTGGTGTCTGAGCTTTTCCCGCTCGGCGATGGCCTCGGTGAGGGAGAAGAGCTTCGGGTTCTTGAGGGAGTGCACGCAGTCAGAGTCGGTCATGGGTCACGACGAAGCGAATGCGAATGGAGTGGCGGCGTTGTGCAGGGGGCGATCCCGGGCACGACGACGCGTGCCCCTCCAAGGGATATGGAAGGAGGCAAGAGGGGTAGAGGTGGATGAGCAAATTGCGGGAGTCGGCGAATCGGGCGCGACAGACAAAACGCACGAACTGCCTTTCTCCCAACTGGGAGGGGCACGCTTCGTCGTGCCCGGTTTGAGGATCGGATAAAGATTGTGCGTGCGTGTTTGGCGCCGAGATGGCGAGACGAAGCGGATGGCGACGCAACGCGGCAAAGGCGAATGGAGTGGCCGTGTTGTGCAGGGGGCGATCCCGGGCACGACGACGCGTGCCCCTCCAAGGGGGGGAAATTTGTGCGGGCGGGAATGGACACAGCATACACGTGTCCTCTCGACAGGGCTCCTAATTGCCCACGCTCGCGAGGCCGGAGCCTTTGGCGCCGCCTGCGGGTTTGTCGTCGTTTGTCACGAGCAGGGCGGAAAGGCCCGCGACGGCGCGATCAGACGGAGTGACTTCGATGATGATGCGGAAAGTTCCGGAGGTGGAATCGACAATGGGGTCGATGTGAAGGACGACACCCTCAACCCGTGACTCGGCTTCAGGTGTGCTCTGCACCTGCAAGGCGACCTTCTGTCCGGGTTTGAAGCGTCCGATCAGCGAATAGTCTCCAAAAACGACGAAGCGAAGCGAACTTGCGTCGACCACGCGGGCGATGGTTTCAAAACGTTCGACGGCTTCGCCGACGGACTTGACGGTTTTAAGGAAGATGCCGTCGATGGGAGAGCGCAGGGTGCGATTTTCGAGCCGGACTTCTGCGATGGCGAGCATGGCCTTTGCCTGGTCCACGCGGCTCTGGGTGACCTTGAGCAGGGAGCGGCTCTCTTCGAACTGCTTGTCGCTCGCGATCTTCTCCTTGAACAAGGCGTCCATGCGGGCGAAGTCGTTTTTGGCGCGCTCGTAATCGGCTTCGGTGCCGCGTAGCGATGCCTTGGCCTGAGCAACCTCAGCCTCCTCCTCCTGTGAATTGAGGCTCAGGATGGGCTCGCCGGCTGTAATGCGGCTGCCCTCCGGCACGAGAATTTTTTCGACGATTCCCGCGGCGCGTGAGCTCAGCTTGATATCATACCTCGGTGCGAGGACGGAGCGCAGCGATCCGCGGGAGACAACGCTCCATGCATCAGTGCCTGTCTGGGCGCCGAGGCCGACGGCGAAAGCAAGCGAGAGGAGGAGGGCGCCGGAAAGGGATCGCAGCATGATGATGAATTGGCCTTAGGCTCAGGAGAAGCGCAGGCGAAGGAAGTTGATGAAGTCGTGGAACAGGACGTACACAATCGGGCGCCTGCCGCAGTCGAAACTCGCGCGGCCGGCAAATCCGGACTTCAGGAGATCGAGTTGGCTGGGTTCGACTTTCAGCGGAGCGGAGATCTGGAAAAGAAATTCGCCGTGAGTGGTATCGAGTCCGTAGGCGAGTTGCTCGGAGCTTGTGACTTCAAGGGGATACGACTGGGTGGGATTTGCAGCGAGCCTCACCGAGCCCTCGACAGGACCGTTCTTCCGGACGGTGCGATCGAGGATGCGCAGGTCCTGTTCGCGCACATCAATCTGGACCTTCCACGCAGAGGGATCGATCACCTCCAGCACGCCTTCACCCGGACGCGGAACCTGGCCGATGCGCGCTGAGAGATTCTGCGCTCCGAGAACAATTCCATCGAAAGGTGCGCGCAGCGTCATGCGCTCCATGTCACGCTGAAGCTTTTCAAGTGCGGTGCGCGCACGAGCCGCGGCGAGGCGCGCCACCTGCATGCGGATCTCGTCGTTGTCACCGCGTGCGGCATCGACCTCGACCATGCCTCGCTCAACCTCCTGCTGCGCGGAGCGGATCTGGAGTTCGACATCCGTCGTGTCGAAGCGGGCAAGCACCTCGCCCTTCTTGACCGACTGTCCTTCCCGGACCTCGACTGAAAGCAGACGGGTCGCCGCGTAAGCCGCGAGCGACGTACGTTCGCGGGGCAGCACGCGTGCGGCACCTTTGACGCTGAACGTGATGGGAAGCGCCATGATGATCGCGATGATCAGGACCGGCAGGCCGAAGCGCGTCCATTTCTCCTTCCTCGGCGTGTTTACCACCCGGTTGCGGGTGTTGATCCAACGGCGTGCCATGCGTGCGGCCGGCTGGCGCTGCCAATAGAGGGCGGCTCCAAGTGTGCGCCCTGCGGAAATCGCCAGGTCGCGCATTTGTATGATCGTCGCGTCGAGCTTCTCGGGTTTCTTGACTCCCTCAAAAAGCAGGATGCCGCGCACGCGTTCCTGACGGTCAAACAGCGGCATGACCGTCGCCCAGTTCATCGGCACGGCGTCGAAATAGTCGTTCACCTCTGCAGGACGCGTGGCCACCTTGGCGGGGTCGCGCTGCACCAAGGTCAATTGCATCTGCGGCCGCGCGGGCTGGCCGGTCCGTGCAGGCTTGAGATCGTCCTGGCCATCCAGTGGAAGGACTTCGCTGGATGAATCGGCCGCGTTGCCATCCGGGGCGGGCAGAGGCTTCGAGACGAGTTCCTCCTTGTGCTGCCCATTCACGACGTGGGAGCCATTCGTTCCATTCAGGGCGGGCGTCGGCTTGCTGCCATTGAGGGCAGTCTTTCGCTTGGCGGAATTTGCCAGCGACATCTGCGTCAGCCGCTCCGCCAGACGTTTGAGAACAACCGCCTGCTCGCTGCGAGGGTGGGGTCGACGAAGCCCACTGGATGCGCCCAGCTCGTAATCCTGGTCGAGCCCAATCCAGTCCTCCTTCAAAGGCTCGTCTCCGCGACCTTTCGCCACAAGGAGCGAAACCCGGTCGCAGGCCACTGCCTCGCGTGCGTAGTTGACGATGTGCCAGCCGACCGACTCCACATCGTTGTCGCCTGAAATTTCCTCGAGCAGCTTCGCGTACGTCGACACCCGCGTCACTTCTGCGGCGAGATCTCCACTGCGGCGCGCCTTGAGATAAAGTTCCACCTCCCCGCAGATCTGGCGCAGGATTGCGGCTCGAAGCTGGCTGGCCTGCGCGTCGATCGGGATGAACCACACGTGAAGCACGCCTGACACCACACTGCCGCTCAGGATGGGAACGAAGTACTGTTCGAACTCGGTCGAGTTGAAGAGCGAAAGTTCCTCTGGCGCTGGGGCGTCCTGTGGCTGCAGTCCGGGCAGATTGCTCGATGCCTGGAGCCGCGCGGGGAGCGTCACGGGATGTCCCGTCTCGGCTACGCGGTGGATCGCCTTGCGAAAGGATTCGGCCAGTTCGGGCGAGTCCTTCAAATTCAGGGATTCCCAGTTGCTGGCGACCATCCGCTGAAAGCTTCTTCCCGCCAGCATTTCGTAGGAAATGCCCTGGGGGCGCAAAATCTGCAGGATGCACTCCGCGTGCGCCTTGAGGTACACGGGCAGGTCCGGCGACTCCTTCGCCAGTTGTGCCAGTCGCGCCGAAACATCGTTCAGTTGCCTTTGAACGTGTGCGGCGGCATTTGGATGAGCTGTCATGCGGAACGGTTAAGGGGTGATCGTCTTCCCTTTTCGCCACCTACGAAAGCATAAAATCGCACCGGTTCCCCGTGCGGATGAAAGACACTTGCGGCAGAATTTGTGCAGTTGAAAAAAAGAAATGAAATTAGCCGGATCTGACCAAGCCGATGAATTGAAGGCGTGTTTTGGCGCCTGCCTTGCGGAGAATGTTGCGAATATGGGTTTTGACGGTGGGGAGCGCAATCTTAAGCCGCGTGCCTATTTCGTCCGCGGAGTGTCCTCTGAGAATCAGGTCGGCCATCTGTACCTCACGGCGGGAGAAATCAAAACGCTCGGCGAGTCGGGCGAGGCTGGGGCCTGCCTGGGACTGCTGTGTTATTGCGATGGATGAGGTGAGGAGGAGATAGGGGCGCAGGCCAAGGGTGCTGCGCATGGCGAGGTAACGGACCGCTCCGAGGACACGCTGCTCCTCGGAAATTTTTTTCGCCAGATTAACGACAGGCCCCTGGGAGACGACAAGGCGCCCGCCGGTGGGCGGCAGCTTCAGGTCGGCAAGGGTGCGAAACGCGTCGAAGCAGGCCTTCTGCCAGACTTCCGGGAGCGCGGTGGAGCGGGGAAGCGAGAGCGATTGGGCCTTCGATCCGTGTTCCCAGAGCATGAGGTGTTCGCGGAAATTGCGGCTTTCGAACAAGGGGCGCTGTTGTTTGTCGAGGACGCAGATGCCTTCCGGGTGGAGGTTGCTCACGAGCCGGAAAAGGCCCACCATGAACTCCTGTTCCTGTTGCTCTGCAAGAACCGCGAAG
>CAUJJL010000199.1 GCA_963205455.1 Verrucomicrobiota bacterium | reverse complement strand
GGTGAGCTTCGATTTACCTGTGTCGATGCCGCGCCCCTCACGGGAGAAATTCTGCGCGCCTTTGGCGGAGTCATCTTCTCGAGCGCCACATTCGGTCCCATGGAAACGTTCAGTGCCGCCATCGGATTGGATGAGAGCTCCGTGTTGAACGTGCAGGAGACAGCGCTTTCCCTCTCCGATCCCTCCAGCCTCGCCCACGTCACCGCGCACACCCCCTGGAGAGAGGGTGCCTATCGCATTGCGTACGACCTACGTGTGGATACGAGCTACCGGAAGCGCGGCGCATTCTCACAGGTGACCGCCTCGACAGTGGAGTCACTGCGCGCCGCTGCTCGTTCAGCAATCGTCGTCTTCTTCCCGAGCTACCGCTATGCGGAGACGATTTCCGAACTGCTCAGCCGCCCAGGCAGAACGATCCGCGTTGCCCTGCAACCGCGCGGGCAGGATCTGGCTGAACAGGCCGCCTGGATTGAGGAATCCCTCCTGCTTGCGGACGCCCTCTTTCTCGTGCTGGGTTCCAGTTTCGCAGAGAGCGTCGACCTGCTCGGCGGCCGCGTGACGCACGCCATGGTCGTCGGACCCGCGCTTCCGGAGGTCAACGCCGTGCAACGCGCGCGCATGAACGTCCTGCAATCCGAGGGCCAGGACGCCGCTTTTCGAAAGGTCTATCAGGTCCCCGGCATGCAAAAGGTAAACCAGGCTCTTGGTCGTTTGGTACGAGGACCCGGTCAGCGAGCCAGCGTCCTGCTCCACTGCCGCCGATTCGGCGAAACAAGCTACGCCTCCCTGCTCGCGACCGACTACCAGTTCGGTAGCAACCTTCTCAGCGACGAAGACCTCACCGCATGGCTTGAGGAAGGAAGCACGTAGTGCAGGGGCATCGCTCCCGTACCTTTCTCGGTTTGAATGCCGCCCATTGTCGGCGCGAGACTGCGCATTCACCAAGTCGAGCCAATCACCCCACATCTGCGGATCACCCCCACCTGGAGGGTCACGCTTCGTCGTGACCTTCTGAGGATCGGAGTTTTGATCACAGAATGCACGGAGTGAGGAGCTTTCAGCAACCGATCCTTTCGAACCATTTAACCACAGCTTGCACAGATACGAGCCGGATAGGGAAACAAGCCAACTGGGTGGCACACGCTTCGTCCTAATTCTCTGCGCGTCCATCCTCGTCCTCGGTTGCGCGGTTACGTCGACCCGATTTCAGCGATGACAGGTAGGCGACGACATCGCGGATCTCGCGGGGCTGCAGAATTCCCTGCATGGGCGGCATGATGGAAAGCGCTTGGCTCTGGTCCTTGATGTCGGATCGCGCAATGTGCTGGTACTTCCCGTCAAACTGACGAACCGAGACCATGGCTGCATCCTCCTTTGCGAGGGTGCCGTTGACGGTGCTTCCATCGCGAAGGACCACCGTCACCAGTCCGAATCCCGTGGCAATCTTTGCCGACGGCGCCAATAACGACTCCAGCAATTCCTCGGGGCGGCGTTGCGAACCGATGGTACGGAGATTCGGTCCCACCTCGCTCCCGCCATTGTTCGAGAGTGAGTGACACGCCAGGCAGTTCGCATTCAGGTGGGTCGACACGATGCTTTCGCCCGCTTCGCGGTCACCACCACGCAACAATTCGGAGTGCGTCCTTGCTGATTCGGAAGCCGCGTAGGCTTCAACCAGCTTCCCGAATTTTTCCCCTGCTTCCGCCCTGGCCTTCAGGGCCTCGATCACATCGAGCTTCAATGCGGGCTCACATTTCCCGGTAACCAGTTCGCTCCCCAAATCCTCCAGGAGGGTATCTGCCTCTCTGCTCCGGCTTCGGGCAAGCAAAGCGATCGCGTGCTGCTTCTCCACGTCGCTCCGTGTCGCCAATACGATTCTCGCTTCGTCGACAAGCCGCTGCGGCTGGTCGGCAAGCAGCGCCTCCATGGCGGCCATATGCAGGGCTACGGGCGATTGTTTCTCCAACGCGATGGACATGATCTTCGCTCCAAGTCCGGGTTCGAGCAGCTTTTTCCCAAGGAGCTTGAGCGCAAGTGCGCGCTGATCGGCTGCAGCACCATCATCCATCACGATCGAAGCGATCTGGTCGGGACTCGCCTTCAGCGAGTGCGCGATCATGATACGGATTGCCAGCGACTTCAAAGCCGGTTGTCGAATCGCAAGTAGATCGCCCAGGCGCTTGGACAACAGGTCCGCGATCGGCCCCGTGTGAAAGGTCCGTGCGCAACCGTCCACCAGATCAAGGCTCGGTGGATTCAGCCATATGCGCAGGGCATTGAGCGCTTCAGCACGAAAATCCGATGGCACAGAGTCATCGAGGGAATAGGTGAGAAGGCGATCAGCGGCATCCTCCGTGCCGAGCCGCAGATTCGCGTTGATCGTCCGCCTCGCCACAGCCTCGTCGTCGGGCTTCCTGTCAAGCAGCGTCGCGAGCGCGGGAAGTGCGCCGGGAATGCCGCGATCGTCATGAATGCCCCTGACAGCCTCGGCCACGACCCGATGGTCGGCGTCGGAAAGATATTCACCTATGCGCGGCGAGCCGATCCTGCGCAAGGCCAGGACCGCCGCCATGCGCTGCGCAGCGGAATCCGAAGTTTTCCGCGCAGCCAGTTTGTCCGGCGTGGCGCATCCGGCCAGCGCAAACACTGCGGCATGACGACTCACCGGATCCGTGCCCGCCGCTTCGGCATAACGCCACAGTGCGTCGACTGCGTCGGGGATGTGCTGCTTGCCGAGCGCAATGGCGGCCTGCACGCACACCCGCGGGGACTCGTCGGCAAGGCATGGAATCACCGACTGCATGGATCCCGGCGACTGTGGGGCGTCACCCAAAATACGGATGACCTGCCTGCGAATTTCAGGATCGGGATCGCCCAGGAGCGGAAGGATGTCAGCCGCTGCGACTCCTTTCCTCCGCAGCAATTGGCCCCAGCCCCAGATGCCATGGATGCGATTGAGAATTGCGCCATGGACATCCCGCGCGACTGCCAGCAGCGCTCCACCTTCATTCTTTGCAACAAGCGCAAACTGCGCTCCCTGGCGCACGCGCTGGTCACGATGTCCCAGCAATTCGCGCAGTTCCGTCACGGATCGCGCATCGAATCCGGCCGCGATCAATTTCTGTGTCTCGCGACGCTCCGCCGCATCGATGCCCGAAGCGGCATCGACCTTCCAAACCGCCCCCAATCCATCGAGCGGGTAACCGCCGATCCAGTCGACCATCATGAGCGAACCGTCGGGGTGCCAGGTCATGCCGATGCCCATCACGCCATCGTGGAGAACCTGCGCATCCACCATCCGGTAGGTGTCACCCTCGCTCACAACCCTGAATCCGCGCATTTTTCCGGATGGAAATTCGTTGAGCAGGAACATGCCGCGCTGGGCATTGGAGAGCGCAGTGCCAGGATCGTGGCGAAATCCGGCCGGGCCGTCTGAATAATTGGACAGCGGCGGAAGGTGATGGGCGCTCTGCCCATCGAACGCCGGTTTCCAGAGGTTTTCCTTCATCCACGGACTCGCCTCCATCATGTACTGATAGTTGCACCGCCACCCGCTGTCGGAGCCCTCGAGTATCTGGACAAAGCGCTCCCGCTCTCCCTTCATGTCGGCGTCATTGTCGACTCCAAACAGGTCGCCAAAATCATCGAATGCCGGCTCCTGGACGTTGCGCAGACCATGCGCATAGATCTCGAATCCGCTGCCGTCGGGTTCGATGCGAAAGACACTTCCTTCGTTCGGATAATAGAAATGACGCCCCTCCTTTGAGGTCACGTTCACGCCCTTGTCGCCATTGCTCCAATAGATCCGGCCATCCGGGCCGACCATCAACCCGTGCATATCGTGCCCCGCATAGCCGAAATGCAGGCTCATGCCGCGCACCAGAAGTTCCCGCACATCCGCAACCCCGTCGTCATCCGTATCCTTGAGCCTCCAGAGTTCGGGCGCCACCGTGACGTAGACCCATCCCTCGTGCCAGAGCACACCGGCCGCGATGCCATTGACCTCGCTATTGAAGCCTTCCGCAAACACGGTCATCTTGTCCGCGACGCCGTCCCCGTCCGTGTCCCGCAACTGATAAATCCTCTCCTTCAGGGCAGTCAGGTCATGCCAGTCAATGGAACCGTCGCCGTTGTGATCCTTCAACATTCCCCGCGGCACTCGGAGCTTACCGGGAGCAAGTTCCCTTTTCAGAAAGGCGCTCTTGTCGTCCACACTGGTAAAAGCAAGGTCGTCGGGCACCCACATCAGGTGTTCGCGGATGTCGAGATCGGCCGCCTTTCGGCGCGTCGTCGATGTGACATACACCCTCCCCTGCGGATCAACACTGCATGCCACCGGATCCGGAACGTTCAATTGACCCGACCACTTCACCAGCGTGAGCCCGGCATTCCCTTTCGGCTCAGCGCCGGTTGAAGAATTGACCAAGCCGACAAGAAACAAGGCATGACAGACAGCGCGACGGAGGGTCGGGGAAAAGAGGGTCATTGAGTCAACCATCGTGCCAATATGTGTCCGAGCTCGCAAATCGGAACTATTGTGCCGCGCGGTGCCGACGGCATACGTTAACTTCACGCTGCGGAAGAACGGACTTCAGGATGGCATGCCGAAAATCAGCAGGCGTTGGCGGACATACGGCAGATCCTGGAGCAGTTTGACCGAGAACCCAATGCCCCCTCATGCCCATTCCCCGCGTTCGGGGAACTCGTTACAGCGTGCCTGACTCCAGCTCCTGAAGATAGATGAACTCCGGCGCCTTGACCCCGGCTTCCTCACGAATCTTCACCAAACGGGGACTTTCGAAGAAAGCCCGCGCTGCCGCGATCGACGTCCACAGAGAGAAATGGACGATCTTCCTCGGTTCGTTATCGTAGCGCAGAACCTGATAGGAGCGCTCACCCGCTGCCTTCCGAATTTCAGCCGCGCCATCAAACACCCGTTTCCAGGCATCATAGTCCGCGACTTCGTGAATGATCAGAACGTGCTTCATAGAAAAGACCCCAGCGACAACGCGGGCCATAGGAGTTTTTGAAATGCGCTGCGCATGACCGTGGCACCGGCGCTCTTTCACGCGTTTGCATGGCCATCGCCGTCAAGCGAGGGCTCCACAAGTACTGTCTGACGCACCGCGGGGATTCCTCGCTCGTTGCGCATGACAAGACTGATCAGCAGGTCAGACGCATGACGCCCGATCTCGCGATTATTTTCGTGCACTCCTGGAAATTGATGGGCTGAGGACAGTGCGAAGCCGAGTGTCTTCACGGAAGTGCGGCGCCAGGCTGCAGGTTCATCCGCCAGGATGATGTCAGGTTTCTGCCTTCTCAACCAGGTGTTCGCCTCCGCGATGGGAGAAGATGTCCGAGCGATGTATATGGGCAGCCGTTCGTTCGCTTTGAGATGCGCATGCTGTTCGTAGAGGTAGGCCCCCATCCAGCGTTCCCTGCGCATGGCGTTGTGCTGACGGATCAGGGCCAGGCCAATCCTTCGATATCCCTGGGCGATGCACCATTCGAACGCCAGCCTCATTCCAAGGTGATGGTCCTCCGTCACTCGATGCAACCCCGGCGAACCCAGTCCATACCCAATGGTGACCAGCGAAAATCGCTCCCACGCAATTCCATTCAAATCATGGTGTTCCAGGGTCGGGCCTACGATCAACGCCTGCACATTGCGCGTGATCAGGATCCGATTGAGCCTACCAAGATCTGGCCCGTAGTCGGAAGCACAAAACTCGTCCAACGAAAACCCATAACGCTCCGCCCGTTCCCTTGCACCCTCGTAGATGCTGCGGAAATGCTGGTCGGCCTTCCACGGATAATTGCCCGGCAGGCAGGTCAGGTACGCTGCCGCGACCCGTTCTGACACTGGCCGCCCAGCCCGACGCGCGCTTACCCAGGCAGAGATCATCGGATGAATGCTATAGCCAAGTCGAGCGGCGGCGGATTTTACCCGCTCCTGGGTTTCCGCGGGAATTCGGGCGTCACCCCGCAACGCGAGCGATACGGTGCTGGCGTGGCACTTCGCCGCCCGGGCGACATCTTTCATGGTTGGGGAATGCGAAGGGGACGCCATGGAATTCAATCCATTGAATGTCGGCCGTATTGCCGAGGGTCAAGGATCGTGCGGAAGTCAAATCTGCTGCCACGCGGGCCCATTGCCACGACTAACGGTCAAATCCTTATGAAGCATCTTTCACCCGATAAGGAACGCATCCTCGCTGGCAAGGCGTTCGACATTCGCCGCCTTTGCCTGGAATTCATCACCTGTGCCGGCTGGGGCCACATCGGAGGGTCCTTTTCCGAGGCGGAGCTGCTCGCCTGCCTCTATGGAGGCGTGATGAATATCGAGCCGCGGACGGTCGACGATCCGAGTCGTGATCGCTTCATCCTCTCCAAGGCCCACGCCTCTCCCGCGCTCTATGCCATTCTTGCGCTCGAGGGATTCATCTCGGAGGACCGGCTTTTTACCTACTGTCGGCTGGAGGGGCTCGATGGCCACACCCAGCGCGGCCAGTGCCCAGGCATCGAGTATTCAGGTGGCTCCCTGGGAACGGGCCTGAGCTACGCAACCGGCCTGGCACTCGGCCTGCGGCTCCAGGAGAATTTTGCTTCACGAGTCTATTGTCTCATCGGCGATGGAGAGTGCAACGAGGGCCAGGTCTGGGAAGCGGCAATGAGCGCAGCACACTACCGTCTCGACAATCTCATCGCTCTCATCGACTACAACAAGGTGATGGCCAAGGGAAAGGTGTCCGACCTGCTGGCGATCGAGCCGCTGGCCCAGAAGTTTGCGTCCTTCGGTTGGTCTGTGATCGAGTGCGACGGCCATGATCTTGCCGATGCCTGGCGGGCATTTTATCAAGCCAAGTACCTCGAAATGAAGGGGCGCCCCGTGGCCATCATTGCTCACACCGTCAAAGGCCGCGGGCTGCCGGAGGCTGAATTCAATTATCACTGGCATACCCACGCGCCCAGCGTCGCGCAGGCGGAGAATTTCCTGATCGAGCTCAATCGCACCTACGAAAGGAATGGGCGATTCTCCCGCCCGCTTTCCTCCCCGAAGGACGCCGGTCTGGAGGACGTTGTCAGCGCCGATCTCAATCCCGCCTGAACCTGCCAGCCATGAAACTTGCCTACTCCTCCAAGGCACTGCGTGAAGTCTTCGGAGAAACGCTTGTAGAACTCGGCGGGAACCACAAGCGACTGCTCGTGCTGGACGCCGATCTCAACACCTCTTCCCGGACCGTTCTCTTCAAGCAGAAATACCCCGACCGATTCATTCAATGCGGCATTGCCGAAGCCAATCTCTTCGGGGTTGCGGCCGGTCTGGCAGCCCAGGGCTATACCCCTTTTCCTTCGACCTTTGCCGCATTCGCCACGCGCAAGGCCCTGGACCAGGTCTACGTCAATATCGCCTACCCCAACCTCGACGTAAAGATCGCAGGATCCTACTGTGGAATGACTGCAACTGAATGCGGCCCTTCTCACAATTGCGCCGAGGACCTCGCGGTGATGCGATCCCTGCCGCACCTGAAGGTTCTCGATCCAGGGGACAACCGCGAGTTGCGCGCGATGATGCACGCCATGATGGCGAAACCCGGGCCGGTCTATTTTCGCGTGTCCAAGGTCAACGCTCCCGAGTTGTTTGGAGCGGATCACAGCTTCGAGTTCGGACGAGGCCATCTTCTGCGACCTGGAAACGATGTGACACTGGTCGGCACGGGATTCATGACCGCAGTGGCACTCGGGGCCGCGACATTGCTCGATCGCGAAGGTATTTCGGCTGCGGTGGTCCACATGCCTTCGATCAAACCAATTGACGAGGATCTGCTCGTGCAACAGGCGCGAGCCACCGGCGCACTCGTGACCATCGAAAACCATCGCGTCTTCGGAGGATTGGGAGGCGCCGTCAGCGAGGTCCTCGCCCGCGAATATCCGGTCCATATCGAAATGCTCGGACTGAGTGACACGGTCTTCGAGGCCGCACCCCTCGCTGATTTGTTGAGACACTACCAACTCACTCCTCGTGCGATGTGCGAGAAAGCACGTGCGCTTGTCCAACGCAAACGCCGCGCCTCCGCCGCATGACCTCAATCCGCAGCCTCCGCCACCGCGTTGCCGATCCGATGCGGCTGTTTTCGGACTACATGAAACTGACCGGCACGCCGTCGCTAGCTCCTGAGGTCGGCGAAAGAG
>CAUJJL010000198.1 GCA_963205455.1 Verrucomicrobiota bacterium | reverse complement strand
TTCAGCGTCTTGCCGTCGAACAAGAGCTCCCAACCGGCCGACTTTTCCGCGGTCGTCAAGGTGTTGTCCGCCGCAGCGGCGGTCCCAGCAAAAAGCATGACAACAGGGAGGAACGTAAAAATCGGAATGCGCAGATTCATCAGGATCGGATAAAAGAAGAGATTACCTCTCGGCGGGAAAGTTAGTTCTTCGAAACCGCCTTGGGTGTGGCGGCAGTGATGACACGAAGGACGTAATAGGTGGTAGTGGTGTCGCCGGCATTGCGCAGACCGTGCTCTTCATTTGAGGCAAAAAAGAAAATCGAGCCGGGACCTCCCCGCCGCACCGTGCCATTCATCATGGCCTCGAGGATTCCTTCCTTCACGATGACAACTTCCTCATCGGGGTGGCGGTGCGCGCCGTGCGCGGCTTCACCCGGTTTGATGGTCGTGGAGTGACAGGAAAGGTTCTCACAGGTGACTGTCGGCGCATTGAAAAAATCGCGGCGCTCCGCAGTTCGGCTCACCCGTGAGGGCGCCGCAGGCCACTCAAACACCTGGGAGCGCAGACGACCAGGAGCTGCCGAGTCTGCAGCTCGCTCCCTGGGTGCCGTCGCTGTCGCCGCCGTGCCGAAGTTGACGACGATATACGTCGCAGGAGTCGCACCGATGTTTCTCACATTGTGGAAATCGTTGGAGGCGTAGAAGAGAACCGAACCCGGACCCGCCGCATGGGTCTGCCCGTTGATCGTCACGTCGAGTTGTCCCTCCTTCAGGAATATCAACTCCTCAAGCGCATGCTGGTGGGGCGGATGCGAAGCCAGACCCGGATTGAGTGTGGTAATGTGAGACTGGAACTTCACGAGTGTGGCCGTGGGACGATTGACCACATCACGCCGTTTGCCGTTGGGAGTAACCTTGGGAATGAGTTCATCCCAGACAAATGCCGTGGATCCAGGCGGAGTTGAGGGACTCGATTCGGCAAAAACTGCGCAGAAGGGCGACACGATGAATGCTGCAAGTGCAATCCGGAGCGAGTGCATGGGGGCACTGCAGTTCATCGCCTGTCCCCCTGAAAGAACAGGCCAAAATGGCACCACCCCGCCAATCTTTTCCACCCTCCAGCATCATCGAAGTGACAGCCCATAAAACCTCAGACCCAAAAAGTCAGATCACAAGAACGGCAGACCCTAAGAACGGCAGTCCCCAAAAAGTGGGAGGGGCACGCTTCGTCGTGACCTTTTTGAAGAGCAACGGATCTTTCCAAGTCCCGAGGACCGGAATCGACGCCGCAATCTTCTCAGGTTGGTGAAAGCAGAATCGGGCGCTGGAGGCTCCCGCCACTTTGCGAACCGGGCACGACAACACCGCCCCTCCTGGTGATCGATCAGTGGAGCCTCCAGATAAAATACTCTGGGCACTCTGTGCGATCCGCGATCCAACCTTCTGCTTCCTTGAATCATCAGTGTATTCACCCGCGTGACGCGCCGGAGCGCAGACGATTTTGATAGGCAATTGAACGGCGGTACAGGGATTTGCCTTCGCACGATCAGGCGCCAAACTCGACGGATACATGGCTCATCTTCGTTCCCCCGCCTTCCTTTCGTGTTGTCCTGATTTCCACGACAACGGGATAGCCCCGCTGCTGCGCCAGCACTTTTTTCCCGCAACGCCGGACCACTTGCGCCCCTCGAAATGAATGTCGTCGTCCTTTGTTCCGGCGGGATGGACTCAGTGACCGCGCTCCACTGGGCAAAGGTACATCACGCGGTCACCCGGGTCGTGAGCTTCGACTACGGCGCCAAGCACAATGCCCGCGAAATCCCGTTTGCGCGGGAGCACGCCCTGAAACTCGGTCTACGCCACGACGTCATCGAGCTCCCGTTCGTCAATCAGCTCTTCACCTCCCACCTCCTCCAGTCCGGCGGGAGCATCCCTGAAGGACACTACGCCGCCGAGAACATGAAGCAGACGGTCGTGCCCTTCCGCAACGCCATCTTCCTCAGCATCGCCTGCGGCTACGCGGAAAGCTCCGGCGCGCAGGGACTCGTGATCGCCGCCCACGGCGGGGACCACACGATCTACCCGGATTGTCGCGAAGATTTCATGCGGGCCATGGGCGATGCGATGCGTCTCGGCACATACGCGGGGATTGAACTCCTCCGACCATTCATCGCCATGACCAAGGGAGAAATTGTCGGCGAGGGTAGACAACTGGGCGTCGACCTAGCACGCACGTGGTCATGCTACAAGGGCGGCGAGACGCATTGCGGACGCTGCGGAACATGCGTCGAACGACGCGAAGCCTTCATCGTAGGGGGACTCGTCGATCCGACAGTCTACGCAGATAACGCACCGCTTCCCAAAAATCCGATGCCCGCAGCCTCCGCGGAGCGGATTGAAAAACCCAAATTGCACGGCTGACCGGTCATGTTGATTTCCGAGGTATTCTATTCGCTCCAGGGCGAGGGAGAACTCACCGGCGTTCCCTCTGTTTTTGTCCGCACCAGCGGCTGCAATTTGCGCTGCGTCTGGTGTGATACGCCCTACGCCTCATGGAATCCCGAGGGAATCCAGCAATCCGTCGAACAACTCCTGCGTGCAGTCGAAGCTTATCCGGTTGCGCGTCACGTGGTCCTTACCGGCGGAGAACCGATGATCGCCCCCGGCATTCGCGATCTGGCGCATGAACTGAAACAGCGCGCCTACCATGTCACGATCGAGACGGCAGCGACCATCCCACCCGACGGCATTGCCTGCGATCTCGCATCGATGTCGCCCAAGCTCCTGAATTCCGCTCCAGACGCCACCCAGCACCCCACGTGGAGAAAACGCCACGAGGCCACTCGATGGCAGCCGGCCATCGTTCGCGCCTGGCTGTCCGCAGGCTGCGACTACCAGTTCAAGTTCGTCATTTCACATCCCGGCGACGTGGATGAAATGGAAGGCATGATTCGCTCCCTCGGCGTCGAAATTCCACCCCACAAGATCCAACTCATGCCGGAAGCGAAAACCCTGGATGCCATGCGCTCGCGCGCATCGTGGCTCAGCGACGTCTGCAAAGCCCATGGCTATCGCTACGCCCACAGGCTGCACATCGAATTGTACGGTAACAAACGCGGGACGTGAGCGAAAACCCGCACTCGCGGAATGCCTGTCTTGTGTGCGCTCAAATCCTCAGTAAGCAAGTCGACCAAGATGTCGCCTCATGGGCAAACTCGCGCGCCGTTCGGCAAGCCCGAAAGACACCTATTCCCCAGCCAAACGCAGCACTTCCTTCCGCAAAACCGGTGAAAGATAGAGACCCACTCGTGACGCGTATTCCAACAGAGGCATGAGTTTCGGACATAGTCCGGCGCGTTTCGCGCGTAGGAGAATGCCAAGCGTACCACAGACCGGAATATTGAGTACATCCGCACAACGCCGCGCCGCCCGGTCGTCGATGATTGCAGTATATCCCCGATGTCCCCGCGCCCAGGCAAGCACTTCGCTCTCACCACTCCCCAGATCCCAAGCTTTCATATCCTCGCCGACCGGACCAACCGCACATACCAACGCAGCAGCATCCGTTTTCAACCAAAGCCGAGCGGGATCGTCGGCAGGTCCCGTGAAAATCTCTCCAGCGACGCCGACCGGAATGACGATGTCGGAGGCAAGTTGGTTAAGCCAATCAAGGTGACCAAGTTTGCCGAGGCAAATCAAGGGCGAGGCATTCACCACCCACTTGGCAGACTCGCCCATGCGGATAATCAGGAGTCGGCTTCGCCTGCGAGTTCGTTTGGCTCGACTTGAAAGGGCGATACCTGGAATCGGTCGAGGGCTTCAATAAAGGCCACACGACCCACACCGGCAAGCTCCGCCGCTTTTTCCTGGGACAGTTTGCCTAGCTCATACCATTTGACCGCAGCCGCCAGGCGTAATTCCGCAGCAAATTCCGCCTTGTTTTGTCGAAGCGCGGAGAAGGCGCTTTCCGGAACGTCCAGCGTGATCCGCGTGCTCATGAAACAAGTATCATGAGGAGCCCTAAATCGTGCGCAACTGCGATTTCCGATAGCTCCCGATCCAACGGGATACGACCATGCGTTGTACCTCCAGGAAGTCAGGTGTTGTGAGTCTCTGCAGCGCGTCAACCCAAGGCGCGTATCCGCCGGACGACATCGTTCTTCAGCCGCTCGATATGCGCAACGGTGAACGCCTCAAGCGAGAGGGTGTCGTCTTTCATCAACGGCGTCAGATCCATCGCCCAGGTGATGCCGCTCATCTTGTCGGTCGCATGGGACGTGTGAAACGTGGCATTGGCGGATCGACGACCGAGCGTCGCGAGGTCGTAGCGTTTGCCGCCGCTTACCTGGGAATCAAACACCTTGAGGATCTCGCCCGCCAATTCCGGGTGGCCGCCCGAGTCGAGCGCAACCTTGTCCGTGTCGACCATCCAGTCGAGATCGCGCCAGACCTCGCAACCCAACACGCGGCCAGGTCGCCTGTCCGGCGGCAACAATCGCAGCGCCTCCAGGCATCGACCGAGCAACGCCACATGCGTGTCATGCTTGTCGGCTGGCTGGTGCAGGTAAACCACCTCCGGGCGACATATCGAAAAAACCTGCACGAGATCACCGACGACCGCGGAATGCCCGCGCGCCTTCACGTCGCTGCTGGGATGCGCCAGTTGAATCTGGATCGCATAGCGCCCCATCTCCGCCGCCCGCCGCTGCTCGTCGCGACGCACCCGCTGCATCTCAGCGTCGGTCATGGACGCGTAACTCCCCGTGCGCGGCGAACCTCCGCCATTCGTGACCACCACGCCTCCAAACGCCTTCCCGGGATGATCAAGGCAGTACGTGATGCCTTCAAAGGCCATGATCTCAATGTCGTCCTGATGCGCCGCGACGCAGAGGTGCGTGACCCGGCCAAGCGCATCCAAAGGTTTTACGGTCGGGCCTGGCACATAGATATCAGCCTCGGGACGGGAGAATTTCATGCGTGTCCCATGATCAATGAAGCAAACCCTCCGTTGGCAAAAGCCGAAATCACAGTCACGAGCGATTCTTTACTATCGGGGGTAAAATACTCTTTCCAAGTTGACCCACTCCCGTTCGTTCAGTCTCCTTTCCCTTCCGTCAAGACCGCCGTGAAGACTGCCAGCACTCGACTCATGCACTGCCGAGTTGCGGCTGGCAGAATCGAAACCACGTCGGTCGCTCCCCTTTTCCCATGAGCAACAAGCCCTATCGTCCCAGTACCCTGGCACTCCATGCAGGCCAGGTCCCCGATCCCACCACCGGCTCCCGCGCCGTTCCGATCTATCAGACCACCTCCTTTGTCTTCAAGAGCGCCGAGCACGCCGCCAACCTTTTTGCTCTCAAGGAATTTGGAAACATCTACACGCGGATCATGAATCCGACGACGGATGTGCTGGAGCAGCGCGTCGCGGCGATCGAAAAGGGCGTGGGCGCCCTTGCGGTTTCATCGGGTCAGGCCGCGACGACTCTCGCGTTGCTGAATATCACGCAGGTGGGTGACGAAATTGTCGCCGCCAACAATCTCTACGGAGGCACGTATCAGCTTCTTCACTACACCATGAAGAAGCTCGGCAGGACGGTCCGGTTTGTGGATTCGGGCAGCCTGCAGGCCTTCCGCGCTGCGATCACCCCGAAAACACGCGCCATTTTCGCGGAGACGATCGGCAATCCCAAGCTCGACGTGCCCGATTTCGAGGGTCTCGCAAAGATCGCACACGATGAGGGAGTCCCGCTCATCGTCGACAATACCATCGGCGTGGGGCTCGTTCAGCCCCTCGAACTCGGCGCGGACATCATTGTCAGTTCCGCCACCAAGTACATCGGCGGCCACGGCACCAGCATCGGCGGTGTGATCATCGACGGTGGCAAATTCCCCTGGAACAACGGGAAATTCCCCGAATTCACCGAGCCCGATCCCAGCTACCACGGCCTCAAATACTGGGACGTGTTCGGCAATTTTCCCGGCATGGGCAATGTCGCCTTCATCATCAAGGCCCGGGTCCAGTTGCTTCGCGACATCGGAGCGGCTCTGAGTCCGTTCAATGCGTTCCAACTGATCCAGGGGCTTGAGACCTTGCCCCTGCGTCAGCGTCTGCACTCCGAAAACGGACTGGCCGTCGCCAGGTTTCTCAAGAGCCACCCCTTGGTGGGCTGGGTGACCTATCCCGGTCTGCCCGATCACCCCAGCCATGCCACCGCAGCCAAGTACCTCAAATCAGGCTTCGGCGGGATGGTTGGATTTGGCATCAAGGGAGGCCTTGAGGCGGGACGGAAATTCATCGAGTCGCTGAAGCTGCTTTCCCACCTCGCAAACATCGGCGATGCGAAAAGCCTCGTCATTCATCCCGCGACCACAACGCACCAGCAGCTCAGCGCGGAGGAACAACGGGCGACTGGTGTGCTGCCCGATTATATCCGCCTCTCCGTCGGCCTGGAAGATGTCGCTGACATCACGGAAGACATCGATCAGGCGCTCCGGAAAGCGACCTCCTGACCCCCTGATTCCCATGCCGTGGTCGCCTGCATTCGAACGGGCGCCCACGGCATCGCTGACCGCGCGCCGCATCCGCGGTCTCCCGGCGCGCAGTTTGGGAAAAGTCATCGCAGCCTGGGTCACGGCCATCTTCCAAAGCCGTTTGACAGCGTCGTTTTCCGCAGCAGCGTGATTGAACACGCTGTTCGTCATGTACAGAGCTTCATGCCCTTCCATCCGCATCAAACCGCGGAGGTGTGTGACCCACTCTGAGGCAGCCGGCTCCGACCTCTGAACCGGCGCGCGGAAGTTGCGCCGCAAGACAGGGTCGGAAGCCGGTTTCAATCCTCGGCACGCAAGGCGTTTCGTCCGCGAAGTCGCCTTTTCAAAAATCCGAGGCGTCCGTTTTCGCTCCTCCGTAGAGGAAACGACGCCAAATCCACGCAAAATCCCAAGTCCATCCGCAATCATGAATCCGCTCATCACAACTCTCGAACCCTCGGCTCCGCCATTCACCGCACATGAAATCCTGGCATCGGGGGGCTACCACGGAACAGTGCTTACCTTCAGCCCAGGTGGAGGAATCTCGGACGAGACAGACAGCGCCAATGATCGCATCTATGTGGGCTGCGACGGCACGGTCATGATCAACTCCGCAGGCGTGAGCACCTACCTGCACCCGCAGACTGCACTTCTGGTTCCCAAGGGCAATGCGCACAGCCTTCAGGAAAAATCGAATCAGCCCGCAAAGGTTCTGCGCCTGGATATTCCGCCGCGCCATGTGACGACTGCGCCGCTGGTCACCCTGAGTCCCTGAAGGATCGGCCCCTGCACTGGGTCGAAGACTCGGCCCAGCTTGCCCACCCCTGTTGCCACAACCCGTCTTTTCCCGCCCCTGCACCGTGTTGCAGCGCCAGGAAACTCTGATTCGGGACGCGGAAGATTTGGTGTAGCCACGGGCCTCCCTGTCCGTTTTCCTGTCGACCGTTCTTTCACTATTCTGGGCCTATAGCTCAACGGTTAGAGCAGGGGACTCATCAAACAGGTGCCAACCGCGGGAAAGCTGCGGTTGGGATACGGGGAAACTCGGAGAAACCTTCGCGGAAACGCATGGCAACGCCGAGCCGAGCCGATGGTACACCATCGGAAGGTGTAGAGACTAGCGGAGGAGTTCAGCCTCCTTAATCACCGCAACCACTCCCGTCACCCTCCCGTCGCCCGACGCGGGTGAAGACATAGTCCAAGGAGCGCCGAAAGACGCACCAACTTGAATCCCTTGGTTCCGGGTTCGAATCCCGGTGGGCCCACCATTTTTCGAGGCAGGCAGAGGCGCTGTCACGCCCCACGAAGTTTTGCTGCTCTGGCAAAGCCTGCGGCACGGAGACAACACAACACCATTCTAACGGATATTGCGCCAATCACAATGCACTTGGATTGGGAACATTGCGACACACCATCCATATAGGATGATTGCCTATTCCAATACCAATACCCATTTGATCGAGCAGCTCCCAATCTCGTGGCTTGTCGTCAGCAATCGGAAAGGAGGCCGGGCATGAATGGGCTGCTCGTCAGGGTTGGTATTGATTCAACGGATGGTCGCTGGAATGCGCCAATGCGATTGGCAACGGGCGGGTTTGCCTATGTCACGATCACCGAGGAGAAGCCCGCGCGTACGGGCATGGCCCGACGGTACGACGAATTTGTTCCTGTGGTGAAACGCTTCGGCGAGGAGTTGCCGCGGGAGCTGCTCGGCACACCCACCCATCTTGATCCTGACTTTGACTACCTCACCTACGGCGACCATGGCCAGCGCGGAAAACGCATCACCTCGCTGCTGACCGCGGGTGATTTGCTGGTGTTCTTTTCCGCCCTGCGTCCGGTGGACGGACCTCCGCGACCGCTTGTCTACGCGCTCATCGGCCTTTATGTGATCGAGGATATCGTTCCAGCCATGTCCATCCCGGAATCGCGCTGGACGGAAAATGCACACACCCGCCGCGAACCCGGCGAGGGAGATATCGTCGTGCGCGCAAAACCTGGGGTCTCGGGCCGTTTGCGTCAGTGCATTCCAATCGGTGAATTGCGCGGCGGCGTCTACCGCGTGCGCAATGACCTGCTCGACGCCTGGGGCGGGCTCGACATCAAAGACGGCTATATCCAGCGGAGCGTTCGGCTGCCTGCATTCCACGATGTCGAAAAGTTCTATCGTTGGTTTCTCGCGCAGAGGCCGGACCTCGTGCCGCAGAATAATCCTTCATGAACGATCGCGTCTTCATCGTGATGCTGCGCCGTCCACGCACGGATGACCCGCGCACGGACCCCTTTTGGGAGTTCGGCAGTTTCGGCTGCACCGGTTGTCACGGGAAAAATCTGCTGCATCCAAAGAACTGCAAGATTCGCAACGGCGATCGCCTGGCTTTTGTCCAAGGCGGACACCTTGGCGCCCGACTCTTGCTCGTAACTCCACCGGTCAAACGAATTGATCATGTGGGCCACGGTTCGCAAGACCGCGTGGAGCTGCGCTGGGATTCAGGCCGGAAACCGTTTCGTTACGAGTGCGCTCCAGCTCTCCTGCAGACGCCGGCGCCGGGCAGGAGCGGATTGTTTCCGCTGATTGCGGAGAGCCTTGCCCGCACCAACCGCCCGACGATTGACGCAATGCTCGCCAGCCGATTCCGCGCTCGCACAAGTCCGCTTGAGCCAGAAATCGCCCGCGAACTTCAATCCGGATTTGATGCCGCTGTGAAACGCGCGAAGGAATCCGAATTCATCGTCCACTACTATGAAGCGCTTCCCAAGTGTGATTCTCCATTCTCGGCGAGTGAAAGACGGCGTGACTATCAGAGGAGATTGCGAGAGCTGAAGCACCTACGCGGCGGCGCGACGCGAAAGAAGGGTTGCTGCAAGTGAGCGCTCGCACCTACACCAACGACCAGTCTAAAAAGCAGCCCTCCATGAATTCCATCGCGACCGTCGAGAATGAAAGGCAGGTTGTCGCGCTACGGGTGTGGCTCGAAGGGCGAATGGTTTTTCTCGAACTCCACGATGGGCGGATTTTTGGGTTTCCCGCCGACCGCTTTCGGCGCCTGCACACTGCGTCGGATGAGGAATTGAAAAAAGTGACCTTGGAACTCGGCGGAACCGCGCTGCGGTGGGAAACCCTAGATGAGGACCTTACCGTGCGTGGCGTAGTCGCAGGCCGATTTGAGCTTCCGCCTGAATAGTGAACAGGCATCGTGGGAGCCTGATGCCGAAAGGCGGGGCACCGGACTCATCTTCGCCCGAAAAGGAGATCCGCGTGATCGAAATAGAGTTTCCAATCGAAGGGCAGCAAGCCATGGCCTCCGGCACGGAGGTGATAGGCGATCGGGCCATCGATCAGGAGGTCGTTCACCAAGGGCATCGGATCGTGAAGGGCTTTCGCGTTCCCGTAGAGCGCCCACACCTTCGACGCCTCGACCAGCCCGAACCACGAGCCGCGCGGATCATGCCAGAGATCCTCCGATCCGTCGCCGCTATGATAGCCGCGCGGGGCGACCAACGCCACGAGCATGTGCTGATCAATCGGCATCGAATTTTCCCGGTGGGCATAGGTTGCATACCTGGCCGTAAACCAATGCGGGTTCCGGCCGGTCATGACCTCGATGGTATTGCCGAAACGGCGCCGCACGATTGTCGGCCCGCCATCGCCAGGATTGTTGGGAACAACCAACGCGATGCGCTCGTCCTGCGCGCCCGCCCATAGCGCGGTCTTGCCTCCACGGGAGTGACCCACAATCGCGATCTTCGACGCATCGATGTCGGGGGCCGTCACGAGATAGTCCACCACGCGCGACGCAGCCCAGGCCCACGAGCCAAGCGTGCCCCAGGTAAGCTCCGCTGGGCGAGGATAGTTTTTTCGGTAAAAGGCGCGCAAGCCCGTCGTAGCATTGGGTTTGTCGGGATCAACCTCCTCCGAAAGATCCAAGGCCGCCATGGCATATCCACGCTCAAGGGCATAGGCGACCGGCCACGACGTCGATTGAGACGGGCCCTTCGCCTGAATGGAGCAAATCCCACGATGGTTCAGAAGGAGAAAAACCGGCGCTTTCTCCCCAGGGGGATTGGGTGTCACCAGCGTGAAGTGAAACGTGAAAGTCCCCTCCCTCTCCCGAAGGGTGATCCCGATGCGTCGCAGCGTCGCCCGGCCATCCAGCGCCTTGAGATCTTGATCGACCTGCTCGAAGGCAATCCTTTCGGGTTTCGGAGGCGCATGGCCGAACACTTCGCTTTCAAAGAGCCCGAGCAGTTCCTTGCGACGCGTCAGCTCCCACTCCGCCGCAGTCGTGATGTGCTCGCCGGATTGCGAGACAAACAGGTCGGGCAGCGTGTAGGTCGGCACCAGCGCTTCGTCGATGACCGTCTCGGGCACCGATCCGGGAACACCGCGTGCGATCAATTCGCGCGAAACCGTCCACGGATACTTTTCCCTGAATTCCGCAAAATCATCCGCGGATGACTTTGCGCCAGGCGATGCCGCAACGCAGCAACAGCCTGCCAGGAGCAATACAACTCCAAGGCAGGCAGGATAACCTTTCATGGTTTCGATTGTGGATTGACGGACGTCAGCGTCGGCAACTTCACCTCAACATCATTGGCCAGCTCAGGCCCCGGAGTGCTCCGGCCTCGCGCAACGTAACGGGCAAGCAGGGCCGCGAGCTGCTCGGCCTCGGCGCGATGGGTGCGAACAAGGTTGGTGGTTTCGTCGGGATCTTCGTCGAGATTGTACAGCTGCGCATCGGGCCACCCTTGGGCCCGGGCCTCCGCATCGGTCGGATGGCTGACTCCCCCAGACCCGCCTCCAAGAATGAGTTTCCAGCGCCCCGATCGGATCGCGAAAATTCCGAGGGCGCTGTGATGAACGATGTCCGCCCGCCCCACCGCGCCGGCATCGCCAAGAAGTGACGAAAGGAAACTCACACTGTCGGGCGCAGCCGCGGCCGGCAGGCTGACATCGAGGAGCTTTGCAGTCGTCGCCATGAAGTCACCCAGGCAGATGATCGCTTCGCTTGTGCTGCCCGGCTTCACATGGCCCGGCCAGCGCGCAAAGAACGGCACCCGATGGCCGCCCTCCCAGGCGTCAGTCTTGTAGCCACGAAACCACGCGCTGGGAAAGTGCTCCTGCGCCTCGAGCTTCTGCACACCTGCGTCGACGGAGGAGCCGTTGTCGCTCGCAAAAATGACAAGGGTGTCCTGCGTCAGCCCGAGCCGATCAAGGGAAGCGAGCATTTCTCCGACGCTGGCATCGGTCTGCATCACAAAATCGCCATAGAGGCCGAGCGGACTCCTGTCCTTCCAGTCCGCCGCGGGAAGGATCGGAAGATGCGGCGCCGTGAGCACTACATAGAGGAAAAACGGCCGACCTGATTTCGCATCAGCCGCCCGCTCACCGAGGTAATCAACTGCACGCTGCGTCAACCGCGGCAGCATCTCGACGGGCGGCAGGAGTTCCACAACGCGGTCGTTTTCGATCAGCGAGGCCATGGTGCGTGCGTTCGAGCAGCCCCAAAAGTAATCGAAGCCGCGCGCAGTCGGGCCGCCCACAATCCGCATGTCCAACGGGAATCCCACAGGCATGCCCTTGATTTTTTGGGGACGCTCGAAGGGAGCAGCCGACTGAAAGCCCAGGTGCCATTTCCCGATACAGGCCGTCGTATAACCCTGCTCCCGCAACATCGCAGGCAGCGTGAGCCGGTCAGCGGAGATGAGAGGCTCTTCGCTGCCTCCGTCCAGAACGCCTTTCTGCAACCGGGTGCGCCAGGCATAGCGACCTGTGAGGAGCCCATAACGCGTCGGCGTGCACACACTCGATCCACTGTGTGCGTCTGTAAACGTGATCCCTTCCTTCGCCAGCCGGTCGATATGAGGCGTGGAAATCCTCCCCCGCTGCGGATTGAGTCGCGAGATGTCACCATACCCCAGATCGTCAGCGAGAATATAGACGATGTTCGGCCTGTCTACCCTCGCCCCCATGCTGTCGGCAATTCCCACACCGTTCAGCAACAACAGACTGACAAGCAGAATGGATTTC
>CAUJJL010000197.1 GCA_963205455.1 Verrucomicrobiota bacterium | reverse complement strand
AAAAATCGGGCTGGGCGGATGGGCTGGGATGGGTTTTGCTGGTCGATTCGCATGCTCACGATTGCAGATGTCGCCAAGTCCTACGGTACCCGTGAATTGTTCTCGGGGGTGTCCCTTTTTGTTGCCCGCACGGATCGGTTTGGGCTGGTCGGGCCGAATGGCGCGGGCAAGTCGACGCTGTTCAATCTCATCCTGGGAGAGGAGATGCCGGACGAGGGGACGATCACCTGGGAACGGGGTGCGGACTTTGGTTTTCTGCCTCAGGAAAGCGCGCCGGTGGGCGATGAATCGATCCTCCACATTGCAACAAGCGGGAGGAAGCTTGAGCCCGAAAACGATGACGACTGGGACATCGACTACACCCTCGAGCCGCGGGCGAAGAAGATTCTGGCGGGCCTAGGATTTCGTGATGGCGACTTTCTCAAGCAGGCGAAGTCCTTTTCCGGTGGCTGGGTCATGCGGGCGCATCTGGCCCGGCTGCTGGTGAATGAACCGGCGCTGCTGCTGCTCGACGAGCCGACCAACCACCTCGATCTTGAGGCGTTGCTCTGGTTTCAGGACTATCTCACCCGTTATCCCGGCGGGCTGGTGGTGATCTCCCACGACCGCGCGTTTCTCAATGCGCTGTGCAACGGAATCCTCGAGCTTCGCAGCGGTGTGTTGCATCGCTACACGGGGAACTACGACGACTACCTCGTCGAGAAGGAGGACCGCAAGGCGCAGCAGGCCGCGGCGTTCAAGAACCAGCAGCGCGAGATCGCTCACCTGCAGAAGTTCGTCGACCGCTTTGGCGCGAAGGCCTCGATGGCCTCGCGTGCGAAGTCGAAGGAAAAGCAGATCGAGCGGCTCAAGGAGGTGGCGGTCGATGAACCGATGGACGAATTGAAGCGAATTCACTTCAAGTTTCCGCAGCCCCCGCGCTCAGGTCTCAAGGTCATCACGCTGGAGAACGTGCAGCAGGCCTACGGGGATCATGTCGTGTACCGCGACCTCAATTTCACCGCTGAGCGGGGCCAGCGCATCGTGCTGGTCGGACCCAATGGCGCGGGCAAGTCGACGCTTCTCAAGATTCTTGCGGATGTCATTCCGATCCAGGGAGGCAATCGCGAGATCGGGAGCAACGTGGTCACGGGCTATTTTGCCCAGAACCGGCTCGACAACCTGAAGGCGGATTCGACCGTGTTCGAAAATGTGATGGAGCTGCGCACGCAGGAAAATCAGCTCACGGAGCAGCAGGTGCGCGCCATTCTCGGTGCGTTCCTGTTCAGGAAGGACGATGTCTTCAAGAAAGTATCCGTGCTCTCCGGCGGCGAGAAGTCCCGTCTCGCGCTGGCCCGTCTTCTTGTGAAGCCGCCGAATTTCCTGATGATGGACGAACCGACCACGCATCTCGACATCCAGTCAATCGACGCACTGGTCAGCGCGCTCAATGACTATGAAGGCACGCTCGTCTTCATCAGCCACGACGTCTATTTTATCCGTGCGCTCGCGCAGACCGTTCTGCACGTGCATTCGGGACGACTGACCCCCTACGCGGGCAACTACGACTACTATCTCGAAAAATCGAAAGCCACGAATGAGCGGGCGGCGTTGACTGCCGGTTTCACCGATGCGCGTCCGGTCCAGGCTTCTGAAGTCAAGAAGCCTGCCGCGGCACCCAAGCGACCTGCGGTGGACAAGGCGGAGCTCAAGCGACTCCGGACAGAGGTAGGCAAACTCGAGCAGTCCGTGTCGGAGCTCGAGGCGAAGCAGTCCGAACTCACCGCTGCGCTGGAGGCTCCTGAAACCTATTCGACGCCCGGCAAGGCCCAGCACCTCAACCGGGAGCTGAGCTCAATTGTGGATCAGATCACCCACGCGACTGAGGCCTGGGAGCAGTCCGCCAGCCGCCTGGCTGAGCTTGAGCGCGGCGAATGAACGGGTGGCGCGGGGTTCGCAGCCTGCACGCGAACGCCTCTGCCGACGGCTGAGCGGGTCGTCCGTTATTTGATTCCAAGTTGTCCCGCCAGCCATGCAGCGCGGTTGGTGGTGATGCCATCCACACCGTCGGCAACGAGCTGTCTTGCTATATCGATGTCGTCACAGGTCCAGGCGATCAGCCTGAGTCCGGCAGCGTGTGCCTTCCCGACATAGTCCCTGGTGATCTTTTCGTACTGGAGATCCAGTCCGTCGAGGTGGTGGGTGAGGCAGGTCTGGATGAGGCTGTCTTCATAGGGCAGGGAGGCGCTGCTTTCCGGATCCTTGTCGGGAGCCTTCAGCAGATAGACCGGCAAATCCGGCATCAGCCTTTTTGCGTCGGTGCAGACATCCAGCTTGAAACTGATGATCGTGATTTGGGAGCGCTTGCCGCTCTGGTCGATGGCCTCCTGCAGGAAGGGCAGGATCTCCGGGCCGCACTTGACCTCGCAATAGGCGATTCCGTTCTTCGGAATCGTTGCAAGGACCTCCTCGATGAACGGCAGCTTCTCGCCGGTGAAAGCCTTTCCCTTCCAACTGCCGACATCCAGTTTGCGCAATTCCTGCGAGCTCGATTCTCCGATGACCCTATCGATGCCGCTGGTGCGCTTCGTATTGCCGTCATGGCTGACGATGATGCGTTTGTCCGTTGTCAGGAAGCAGTCGAATTCGATCGCCGATACGTGACTCGCCCAGGCGAGTTTGAAGGCAGCCAGCGTATTCTCAGGAGCCAGATAGGATTCGCCACGGTGCGCGATGATTGTGACCTGATGGGTTGGTTTGTTTTTGGAAGGGAACATGGATCTTGCGGTGCTGGCGAAGAACGGGAGGCAGGCGATGACGACAGCGGGGAGCCAACGAAAGAGCGTTGAGCGGCGAGCCGGGCCAACAATGAGGAGAGTATGGAGTTCGTGGGGCATATTTTCAGAGGGGATTGTTTGCTGATCTGAGCATGAAGCACTGAGCCTCGCGAGGTGTGCGACTTTGGGTCTACAGGATCACACCTGCGACAAGGGGTACATGGGCGGGAGGTTTGTCGCCGATTGAGATGGCGCCCATGATCGTGTCACAGGCGTTAGCCAGGCGTTCTTCGCGGTTGACGTGGAGCAGGCATAGCGGGGCGCCGCTTGAAATCCGTTCGCCTGTCTTGACCAGGTGAGAGACCCCCACCGCCGGGTCGATCATATCCTCTGCCCGTGAGCGGCCTGCCCCGAGATCCAGTGCCGCAAGAGCAATGCCCATGGCATCGACCCTGGTGACGTATCCATCCTTTGGTGACAGGATGGAAACGGTCCGGCTTGCCCGCGGAAGCAGTGCGGGGTTGTCGATGGCGGCCGTGTCGCCGCCCTGCGAGGCGACGATCTCGCGGAACCTTTTGAAGGCGGCACCGGAGTCGACGGCCTGTTTCAGCTTCAAATTCGCACTCGAGAGATCCTTGCTCACTCCACCCAGCACCAGCATGTGCGCTCCAAGGGCGAGGGTGATTTCCATCAGATCGGGGGGACCCTTGCCGCGCAGGCATGCGATGGACTCCTCGACCTCGAGCGCGTTGCCGACGTTCCGACCGAGGGGCTCATGCATCGCGGTGAGCAGGGCGCGCACCTGTTTCCCCCCGGCGCGGCCGACGTTCACCAATGCCTCCGCGAGCTCTCGTGCCTGATCGACGGTCTTCATGAAAGCGCCGCTTCCGAACTTCACATCGAGCACAAGCGCGTCGATACCCTCGGCCAGTTTCTTGGAGAGGATCGATGCGCAGATCAGCGGAATGCATTCCACCGTTGCGGTGACGTCGCGCAGCGCATAGAGCGTCCGGTCCGCCGGTGCGAGGTCGCTTGTCTGCCCGATGAGTGCGCATCCGATGCGGGCGATCTGGGATTGAAATTCGGCGAGGGAAAGTCCCGTCCTGAAACCGGGAATTGATTCGAGCTTGTCGAGAGTCCCGCCTGAGTGCCCCAGACCACGGCCGCTGATCATGGGGACGGGCACACCACAGGCGGCCACCATCGGGGCGAGGGGAATGGAAACCTTGTCGCCCACACCACCGGTTGAGTGTTTGTCGACCTTGATGCCTGGAACCGCAGACAGATCCGCCATGCTACCCGAGCGCATCATGGCGTCGGTCAGCGCGGCGGTTTCCGCGGGAGTCATGCCCTTGAGAAGAATCGCCATGAGCATTGCGCTCAACTGGTACTTCTCCCAGGAGGAGTCGGTTGCTCCGCGGACAAAGGCCTGGATTTCGGCGTCGGTCAGCGCATGGCCGTCACGCTTTCGGGCGATGACATGCTGGGGAAAGGGCGAGGCGGGGGCCATGTCACGGCTTGTACCACGCGAGGCTGAGAACGGCAATGCTGCAGCATGCAATCAGGACTTCGGATTTTGGATCGCGACCGACACCGTTCACGGGACGGATTGACCCTGAAGCGGGATGCGCTTGGGGCACCGCCCGCCGCCTCCGGTTTGGCCGGTCACCTGGCGCCGCGGTCGTGCTGCGAGATCACGGCTTCTTGCTTCCGCCGAAGACCGACTTGGCCATCTCCAACGGTGCCCGTGCGAGTGTGCGCATGGGGCCGGATGGGGCGGGTGCGACAGTGGGAGCCGCTGCGATGCGCGCCGTCATGCGGGTCTCGGCGTCGGCGACCTTCAATTCGCGTGCGGCTAGCTGCTCCTCGCGGGCCTTCAAGGCCGCATCCTTTTCCTGGGTGTAGAGACGGTCGTTACGGACATGGGCGCGCTCGCTTTCGAGGAGTTCGCTTGCCCTCTGGAGTTTCTGCCATGCCTCACGAAGCGCTCCGTCGTCGAAGGGAGATTTTGTCTCGGGGCGTGCGGTGGTGCTGAACCAGAGCACACGATCCGCCTCCAACTGCGTCTGCACCTTGCGCAGGCGGGATTCGTATTCCTTGAGATTGGTTTCCTGTTCCCGAAGGAGATCCAGGTCATCGTGCCAGCGGCGGCGTTCGCGTGCGATCTTGGCGGCCTCCTGCTGGAGCTTCATGGCGGTCTCCCGCTGCCGGGCCTCCTCCTTGTGCACGCGATCCCTCATGGCGGCGACCTCCGCCGCGGAGGCAGCCCACTCAGGAAGCATGGGAACGGAAAGCTTTTCCTCGAGTTCCTGGCGTTCCGATTCGAGCAGGCTGCGCTCGCGCTCGATCTCGTCGCGCTGCTCGCTCAGGACACGGGCCTTTGCCTCGATGGCCTCCTGTGCGGCGGCGACGCGTTCACGCTGTGTGCGAAGCTCGGTCAGTTCCGCCTGCTGAATCGAGGCATCGGATTGCTGGATCAACAGGGCCTTGACCTCCGACTCCAGGGCATTGCGCTCGTGGAGGGTGCGCTGGAACCTCGCTTCAAGTTCATCCCGTTCCTTTGTCAGTTGAAGCAGTTGCTCGCGCAACGCCTGTGCGGAGGCAGACGCGGCCTCGGCAGCGGGACCGGATACTCCTGGTTCACGGTCCATGCGGGCGAGCGTCTGTTCGACCTCTGCGAGATCGGCAGGGGTGACACCGGAATCATCCGCATCGGGCAACACGCCGGGATTGAGAAGATCCCTCACACGCCGTACGGTCGGCCTGAGGTCCTCGCCGAGCGGGATGACATCGGCGATGCCGAGGCGGATGCATTTCACGACCAGGGCAAGCTCCGGAGTTTCGGAAAGAAGGGCGACGGGTGCGGTGGGCTGGACCTGCTTCAGGGATTCGAAGACCTGCAGTCCTGTGATGTCGGGGAGCTGTTCGGCCACGAGTGCGAGATCGAACCATTCGTTGCGTGCGGCCTCGACTGCTTCGTCCGGGGTGAGAAATGCGCGCACATCGAATCCGGCGTCGGCCAATGAGAGCACGATGCGACGCTTCAGCTTGGGATCGTGATGGGCGACCAGAATCTTTTTGACAAGGGTCATGAATGCGGGATCGACAAATGTGTTGGCCAGAGAGGTAAGCCGACAGCGATTTCATCGCCACATCATACCCCGGCTGAATAGGGATTTACCCGGGGTTTACAGGGTGATGGGCGTTTCACCCCGGCTGTTTTCTAGGAGCGGAACAGGACGCTCTCCCGATTGAACATTCTTTCGGCGAGAATCAGGCCCAGCGCGGCGAAAACGGAGGTGGAAATGAAGATGAGGCTGATGTATCCCCAGTTGAATACGCCTGACACGAGTTCCTTGCAGAGCAGGGCGACATTGAGGATGGGCACGCAGGCAAGCGTGGCGTTGAGGTCGACGCCCGGAAGCGTTGCAAGCATTGCGGGCAGAAGCACGACGATCACCAGCGGCGAAACGTAGCTTTGTGCCTCCTTGTAGCTCTTGGCGAAAAGCGAGAGCGCGATCAGTCCGGAGGAAAACAGGACTGCGAGCGGGAGGACCATGGCGAGAGCGAGCAGGAAACCGGTCGGATCGATTGCGGGCAGCGCGGAGCGGGCGGCGCCGCCTGCTCCCTGCGCCACGGTGGCCATGGCATCCCGGGCAAAGAGGACAACGCCCGCGCCCAGCGTGACGGCGGTCGAGAGTGCCGATAGCACGACGGTCGCCAGCGAGGCAGTAAGGACCATGAAGAACTTTCCGAGCGCTATCTCGCGTCGGCCCACAGGACTGCAGAGAAGGGTCTCCATGGTGCCCCGCTCCTTTTCTCCGGCAGTGAGGTCCATTGCCGGATACATCGCACCGGAGAAGGAGAGCAGGATGATGACGCAGGGGATCAGGCCGCCGATCAGGTTGCCCCCCACCTTCTCGGGCGGGGCGACGTTCTGGCGCGTGATGTCGAAGGGCTTGAGGATGGAGCGCGGAATGTTCCTCTTTGACAGCTTGGAGAGGATGAGCTTCTCGCGGTAGTCGCGAAAGAAACGATCCAGTTCATTGGCAGCGAGACCGGATCGGAGTTCGCCCTCATACGTGAAGATCTTCACGCTGGCCGGGCGACCTTCGGCAATCGCCTGGTCGAAGCCGTGTGGGATTTCAACGGCGGCCCGCAGCGTCTTTTCCGAGATGCGGTTCCGAAAATCATCGGTGGTTGGAACGATCTTCAGCTTCGGGTGAGACGCGAGTGCGGCCCGTATGCCGGGTGAATCATCGCCACCGATCACCATGATTGCCTGGGTTTCGGAGCGTGCCTTGCGCACGATCTTCGTCGTGAACGCGCCGAAGGCGAAAAAAATCACCGGGATGAGCAGCGTCGGAACAACAAACATCGACATCAGGGTGCGACGGTCGCGCAGCGTGTCGGTCAGTTCCTTCGCGTAGACCGTGAAGACCTGGCGTGCATTCATGGGACCGCCTCCGCGCCGATGGTCCGGAGGAAAACCTGCTCCATGTCGGAGGCACCGGTGCGCTGTTTCAGTTCCTCGTGCGAACCTTCGGCGAGCAGGCGCCCGCCGTGCACCACCGCGATCGTATCGCAGAGCTTTTCCACCTCGCTCATGATGTGCGTCGAATAGATGACAGTTTTTCCACGGTCGCGGCAGTCGCGGACAAACGCGACGATGGTGCGTGCAGCGAGGACATCCAGGCCCAGCGTCGGTTCATCAAGAATGATCACGTCCGGATCGTGCACAAGCGTCCGCGCGATGGATGTCTTCTGCTTCATGCCTGTGGAAAACCTGTCGACCCTGCGGTCGAGGAAATCCTCCATCCGAAGCTCGGCGGCCAGAGTATCCGTGCGGCGTGTGATCTCTTCGGGGCGCATGCCGTGAAGTCTGCCGAAGTAGGTGATCGTCTCTCTGGCGGTCAGGCGCCCGTAGAGCGCTGTGCTCGCCGCCAGGAATCCGAGCCTGGCTCGAACGGCGCCGGGATTGTCAGTCAGTTCGATGCCGGCGACGCGTGCGCTTCCACTTGTCGGCTGAAGAAGGGTGGCCAGCATGCGCAGGATCGTGGTCTTGCCTGCGCCATTTACGCCGAGGAGACCGTAGATCCTCCCGGGATGGCAGGTGAAGGATACCGAATCCACGGCCCTCACCTCACCCCGTTTCCGGTCATGGAACACCTTGGTCAATTGTCGCGCTTCGATCATGCGGCCCCGCGACGCTGACCGGCAGCACGACAAAGGGAAAGGGCGAAAAGCGGCGGGCTAGGTGACCGGAGTGCAAACCCGCCGTCCCCGCATGGCAGGCATGAAGCGCCCCCGGGGGAGCGCCTCATGCGGACGGACGAATCAGATGGCGTTGTCGCCGGTTTCCTCGGTGCGGATTCGGATGGCCTGCTCGACGGGAAGGACGAAGACCTTGCCGTCTCCGATCTTGCCGGTCTTTGCCTTGGCGACGACGGTTTGGGCGACCCGGTCCGCGAGGTCATCGCCCACGACGATTTCCAGCCGGACCTTTGGCAGGAAATCCACCGTGTATTCACTTCCGCGATACATCTCGGTATGACCCTTCTGGCGGCCGAAGCCCTTGACCTCGGTCACGGTCATGCCCTCGACGCCGATTTCCATCAGGCCCTCCTTCACTTCCTCGAGCTTGAAAGGTTTAATGACAGCAATGATGAGTTTCATGGTTCAATCAATGAATGGTTGGGTGGTTGTTCACGAGATGTAACCTTCCTCGCCGTGCTCGCTGATATCGAGGCCGGCCGATTCGACTTCCGGCGCGGCTCGCAGGCCGATGGTGACCTTGACAATGAGGGCGACCACGGCGGTGGCGAGTACGCTCCAGAGGATCGTCACGCCGACAGCCTTGAGCTGCTCTCCCAGAAGGCCCGCCTTGAGGGGACCGACCACGGAATTGGCTTTCTCGCTGGCAAAGACTCCGGTGAGAATCGCGCCCAGGGTGCCGCCGACGCCATGCACGCCGAAGGTGTCGAGTGCGTCATCGTAGCCCAGCCATTTCTTCAGGTAGGCCACGGCGATGAAGGGGACGATGCCGGCGAGGACGCCCATGATGACTGCGGAGGAGGCCGTGACGAAACCGGCGGCGGGTGTGATGACGACGAGACCCGCGACTATGCCCGAGCAGAAGCCCAGCACGCTGGGATGGCCGCGGGTGATCCATTCTGCCATGGCCCAGGAGAAACCCGCGATGGCCGCGGCAAGTGTGGTGGTGGTAAAGGCGTTGGCGGCGATGGCATCAGCTCCAAGGGCGGAGCCTGCGTTGAAGCCGTACCAGCCGACCCAGAGCATTCCGGTGCCGACCGTACAGAGCACGAGCGAGTGCGGAGGCATCGCCACCTTTCCGAAACCCGAGCGCTTGCCGAGCATGATGCACAGCACGAGAGCGCTCCAGCCCGACGTCATGTGCACGACTGTACCGCCGGCGAAGTCGATCGCCTTGATTCCGGCTTTTGCATTGAGAGGTCCGCTCATGAAGCCTGTTCCGGACCACACCATGTGAGCGAAGGGAAAATAGACGGCGAACATCCAAAGCGCCACGAAGGCCAGCACGGCGCTGAACTTCATTCGTTCGGCGATCGCGCCAATAATCAGGGCCGGTGTGATGATCGCGAAGCTCAACTGGAACATCGCCCACATGCTGTCACTGATCCAGTGATAGCCCGCTCCCACATTTCCGGGCTCGACCCCGTTGAAAAACATGTTGGCCGTGTCCCCGATGAACGCGTTTCCGCCGGAAAACGACAGGCTATAGCCCACGGCCCACCACAGGATGGTGACGAGTCCCGCGATTCCGAGGCACTGCGCGAGCACGGACAGGACATTCTTGCGCCTCACAAGGCCGCCGTAGAACAGGGCCAGGCCGGGCAGTGTCATGAAAATCACAAGCGCGGTGGATACCATCTGCCAGGCGTTGTGGCCTGGTCCGGGGCCCGCGACTTTCGAAGCGACGCCCTCGGTGCGCGGGCCATTGTTCATGTAGGCTTCAATATCTGCCACACGCTGCTCGAGGGTCGGTTCCGCGGGTTTGGTGGCCGGCGTCTCAGCCCTGCCCGTTGCGATCGCAGTGGCGAAGAGAAGCAGGCTCGAAAGGAATCGAGCATGGCGGAAGAGGAATGTTGTCATGATGATGGTTTGGACGATTGAGGTGAGTGGATCTCGT